>WQRQ01000056.1 GCA_009786685.1 Defluviitaleaceae bacterium | reverse complement strand
TACCGGGGTTAATACGAAGCTTGTCCGCCCCGTTTTTCACCGATTCCACCGCCAGCCGATAATCAAAATGAATATCCGCCACCAGCGGAATACTAATCTCCTTTTTAATATGCTTAATAGCCGCCGCCGCCTCGGTATCAAGCACAGCAACACGCGCTATCTCACACCCCGCCGCTTGCAACGCGTTAATCTGCGCCACAGTAGCGGAGATATCCCTCGTGTCCGTGTTTGTCATGGACTGCACGACAATAGGGTTGCCACCGCCCACACGCACACCGCCGATATGGACTACTCGGGTTTTATCACGTGTTATCATTGGAAAGCACCTTCTCCAAAAAAACAAGATTAACTTTATCATTAAGCGGCTCACGCCTAAACTCGGCATACCCGTTTTTAGTGTATATCGACAAAGTTCTGCTGCTTCTTTCGCTGGTAAACAGCTCAAGCCTTACACCTGAATATATTTTTTCTGCCGCTGATAACAACGCCGTGCCAATCCCTTGATTTTGCCTTTCCGGGTCAACAATCAGCCTGCCGATATATGCGGTATTTTCAGATAGACGCACCCTAACAGACCCTATAATTTTTTCGTTATCAACGGCCTTTAATATTAAACCGCCGTTAAAATCATCCGTTATTCCGTCAAGGGTTTGGGTTAAGGGCGGAATCGAAAAATCTTCGACAAGTTCTGCCTCGCTACGGTATGCAAGCTTTTGCAACGCCAAAATAGACGGCAAATCCCGTATTTCCGCTTTAGTGATTTCCATAGCCCACCCCAACTTTGTTTTTTTGGTTAAAACCGCTCTAGCCCGCGTAATCACCGAGGTTAAGCAGTCTTGCAATATCCTGATACGCGATAAAAATAGCCAGTACAATCAAAATCACAAAGCCTACCATATGCACCATGGCTTCTTTTTCCGGCGGAACGGGCTTTTTTCGCACGGCTTCTATCAGAAGAAAGATAATCCGTGCGCCGTCCAGCGCGGGGATTGGCAAAAGATTCATAATGCCCAACGCCGCGTTTATGAAAGCGGCGATAAACACCATAGTAAGCACCATGTCGAGGATACCGCGTTCTTGCTCCATAGAAATCTGGTATACCTCGGTGACAACCGCGCCAATTCCTATCGGACCCATAACTGCGCCGCCTTCGGGCAACGGGTCTCCCGCGATTAGCTGCGCAATCAGCCTAAACGGGGCGCGGATATGAAACACAATCATTTCGCCCGCATTTACAAGCCCTTCGCCCACACGAATACGCCTAAAATCACCATCGGTCGGCCGGTCGCTCAAAAAACCCTGCTGCCGCGCACCTCTGCGAGTGATTCCGATAAGGTAACGTCCGTCCACATAGTCCGGCGTAACAGAAAAATCATAGCGCACACCATCGCGGTTTACGCGTACCGCGATATCGCGCCCGCGTGCCGCATTTATCACAACCGCCATATCCTCTTGCATGTCTACGCGAGTGCCGTTGATATGCGTGATTCTGTCGCCGGCACGTAAACCCGCATTGTACGCGGGAAAGCCCTCGTTAACGCTTACCACTTCCAGCACATTGTAGCCTTGCAGCATTACCAGCATAAAAAATAACACAAACGCCAGCAGAAAATTCATAATAGAGCCACCCGCCATCACCAGCAAACGCGCCGGTATCGGCTTATTATTCATCGCGCCGGGGTCATCGTTTGCTTCATCATCCATGCCGCGCATTCTGCAAAAGCCACCTATCGGGAAGGCTCGCAACGAGTACAAAGTACCTTCTTCGTCCTCCTCCGTGCCTTCGCCCTTCCGCCTGCCCTGATAGCTCAAAAGAATAGGCCCCATACCCAGCGCGAATTCTTCCACAAAAATACCCGCACGCCGTGCCGCCAAAAAATGCCCCAGCTCATGAATAAAAATAACCACGCCAAGGATTAAAATAAAAATTAATACAGGAATTAAAGTGTCCATAAATTCTCCTTTTAAGTAGGGGCTCTGCCCCTACGACCCCGCCGCTCCATCGGGCGAAGCCCGATTACGCTTCCTCGCATTTACGCTTCGCGTGAACGACTGCGGGTCGCGCTTTGCGCGTTTCCAAAAACTCACTCGCCCATTCTTCCGCCTCGCGGATATCAGCGATACTCGTTACCGTCTTTACATTATATATGCCAAAGGCCTCGGAAATTATATCTGAAATCTCATAGAAGCCGATTTTTTCTTGCAGAAACTGCCCCACCGCCCACTCGTTGATGAAATTCATAACGGCAGGGAGCGTACCGCATGTAGCGGCGGCGTGCCGAGCAAGTGCCAAGCACGGAAACTTTTCCATATCGGGCGGCTCAAAGGTCAAATCACCACAAGCCAAAAAATCCAATCGCGGATACTCCGTAGCCACCCGACGCGGCGCAGAAAGCGCGTACAAAATCGGCAACCGCATATCGGGCAAGCCCATCTGCGACACAACCGACCCATCAATAAACTGCACCATAGAATGAATAATACTCTGCGGGTGTACCAAAATTTCCACCTTATCGGGCGGCTGATTAAACAAATGCATTGCCTCGATAAGCTCCAAGCCCTTATTCATAAGCGTCGCACTATCAATGGTAATTTTCGCGCCCATGCTCCAGTTTGGGTGCTTCAATGCGTCACGCGCAGTCGCAGCGGCTATTTCCTCGCGCCCGCGTCCCCTAAAAGGCCCACCCGAAGCCGTCAACAATATCTTTTCCACTTCCACGATATCCGAACCCTGCAAGCACTGCCAAATCGCAGAATGCTCACTATCAATAGGCGAAATCCGCACATTCTTCTCCCGCGCCAAGCCCATCACAAGCTCACCGGCCGTCACCAGCGTCTCCTTATTAGCCAACGCAATATCCTTGCCCGCCCCTATAGCAGCAAGCGTAGGCGCAAGCCCCGCGCCGCCCACCAACGCATTAACCACAACATCGGCACTACACTCGGAAGCAATAGCCACAAGTCCCCCGTCGCCCGTCAAAATTTCCGGGATACTAAGGGAGGCGTGGGTATTGCCCCCCGAAAGCCGCCCCGACAACTCTGCCGCCGCCGTGCCATCCGGAACCCAAACCACCTCGGGCGAAAACTCCCGCACAAGAGGAGCAAATTTCTCCATGTCAGAAAATCCGCTCATGGCAACGACCCTAACCTCACCCGCGCCACAAACAAGCTCGCGCCCACGCAAACAATTACGCACAACATCCAGTGTCTGCGTCCCAATCGAGCCTGTAGCTCCAAGCACCGCAATATTCATTCCAATGGGGGCTACGCCCCCAAGCCCCCTCGCTACATCGGGCAAAGCCCGATTCCGCTCCGGCGGCATTGCCGCCGCGTCGTGCATTCGCACGTCGGTCGCTACGCTCATCACGCCACCAAAAACCAGACCATCACGCTCATCACCATATAAACGATGGGCGCGACCGTCACGACGCTGTCGATTCTATCCAAAACCCCGCCATGCCCGGGGAAAACATTTCCAAAATCCTTAATTTCGCAATGTCGCTTAACCGCCGAAGCAGCCAAATCACCGATAACAGAAAAAATCGCACCAAGAAAAGAAATCACAGCAGCAATCAGCACAATATACTGCGTGGCCTCGTAATCTGCGGCAAAGTGCGACACCGCCAACCCATAAACCAGCCCAATGAGCGTCGCCCCCACAACACCGCCAATAAGCCCTTCCACAGATTTGGAAGGGCTTGGCGAGCCTTTTAATTTATTTTTTCCAAAAAGCGACCCTGTGAGGTACGCAACAGTGTCACAACCCAAAGAAGCCGTAAAAATCAGCCATACATAGTAGTATCCAAGCGTGTGTTCACGCACAAGCACCAAAAACGACAGCAAAAACGGCACATACAAAAAGCCGTAAACTATAGAAATACACTCACTAATCGGCAATTTTTTATAAAAGACAACAAGGCAGGTTTGCACGGTGATGATAAAAAGAGTAAGGACAATAAGCAGCCAGTACCCTGCACCAAACACATAAATCGCCGCAAAATAACCCACAGTGGCAACATACCCAACAGCATGAACAGCCCTGTCAGTTTTAGAAAACGCCAAATAAAACTCGCGCAATCCCACCAACGCAAAAATTGCAACAACCACCAAAAGCGGGATGCCGCCAAGGTATACAAGCAAAATAACCAGCGGCAACCCAACAATCGTGGTAATTGCACGTTTTACAAACGTCATACCGTCATTATTTCCTTATTTTTTGCTTCAACTTTTTTGTCAAGCTCTTCGATTGCTTTATCCGTGTGCTTTTGAATTTCTTTTTCCAGTTGCTTTAGGTCGTCCTCGGTAATCTCGCTCTTTTTTTGCGCCTTGGCGAAGGCGTCCATCGCGTCGCGACGGATGTTGCGGATGGATACCTTTGCTTCTTCGCCCTTCTTTTTTACGTCTTTGGTTAGGTCTTTGCGGCGTTCTTCCGTAAGCTCAGGGAATACCAAGCGGATTACCTTACCATCGTTTGTTGGGTTTATGCCAATGTCGGAGGATTGGACGGCTTTTTCGATTTCTTTCAGCATATTGGCTTCCCATGGGGAAATTTGCAATAAACGCGCCTCGGGTACTGTGATGTTACCCACTTGGCTTATCGGCACTTCGCTGCCGTAGTAATTTACCGTAAGACGGTCCAAAACACGCGGGTTTGCACGGCCTACACGTATCGTTGCAAAGTCCTCTTCCAAGACGGAAATTGATTTTTTCATTCTGCTTTCGTAACTTTTTGTGTCCATTTTACCGGTCTCCTTTTTTCTATAACATACAATCCCAAACGTCGTCTGCACTTACATCTATGTAAGTGCCGCTCGAGTTTTTATAATTTGTACATGCGTCTACAATGCTGTTTTCTGCGTTTAGCTCAAATACATAGGACGGAATATCCGCCTCCTGCGCAAGCTGCAAAGCCGTCATGTCTGCGATATTTAGGTTTTGCGAGATTGCGGTATGGTAGCTTAACGAGCTGTACTTTTTAGCGTCCTCGTTTTCCCTCGGGTCGCTGTCATATACACCGTCGGTATTTTTTGCGTACAGAATACACCCGGCTTCCAGTTCCGCAGCGCGCAGGGCGGTGATTGTGTCGGTAGAAAACATCGGATGTCCAAGGCCTGCGGCGTTTATTACCACGATACCGTCTTCCAGCCACTCGATTGCCGTGTCCTTGTCGTACACGGCGGTGATGTTGCCGATGGTGATTGGTGTGGCGATTTTTACCTTCTGCTTATGCCGCCTAAACGTATCCGCAAGATACAGCGCGTTCATTACGGTAGCCAGCATTCCCATCTGGTCGGCCTTTACCCTGTCCATCTCGGGGGCTGCCGACCTCCCGCGCCAGTAGTTTCCGCCGCCGATTACAAGAGCTACTTGTGTTCCGGCCTTCACGACCTGTATAATTTGTTTTACAATCGAATTGATAATCACGTCGTCGTAGCCCGTTTCGCAACCTATGGCTTCGCCGCTAAGTTTTATAACCGTTCGTTTTAACATATTGTCCCTCTCCCGCTATTATGTCAAAAATATAACATATTTTTCCTTGAAAGGATAGTCCGAAATGGAAGAAATTAAACAAGAACTAAAACGCGGAAATATAAGAAATTTATATCTTTTGCACGGCGAAGAGCGTTTTTTAGTAAACCACTACGCCAAGGCAATAGAAGACCTTGCAGGCGAGGAAAAAACCGTCTTCGACGGCAACATCCCCCCGGAAGAAATAATAATGGCGGCAGAAACAGTACCGTTTTTTTCGCAATTTACAGGAAAACGACTGCTACTCGTACGCGATTCCAAGCTATTCGCCGCAGGCCGAAAAGACGACAGCGAAAAAATAGCCGACTATCTGGAAAAAATCCCCCCCGACACAGTCCTCTTATTTATAGAAACAGAAATAGACCGCCGCATCCGCTCCTACAAAAAAGCGGCAGAGCTGGGCGCAGCCATAGACTGCGCCCCCCTCTCCCCCCCTAACCTAACAAAATGGCTAACCCGCCTATTCAAAAACAAAACCATAAACGGCGCAACAATAAACCACATAATACGCACCTGCGGAAACAATATGACAACCCTAAACAACGAAGCCACAAAGCTCCAACACTACTGCGCAAACAAACCCGACATAACCATCACCGACGTAAACGCAATCTGCACCCCCACCCTAGAATCCAAAATCTTCGACCTAACAAAAGCCATGGGCGCAGGCCGCACCGGCGACGCCCTAAAAATGTACAACGACATGCTAACCCTAAAAGAATCCCCAATAATGATACTAACCATGATAATCCGCCAGCTACGCATAATCCTCCTATGCAAATGCCACGCAGAAAAACACACCCCAAACATCCAAATAGCCCGCGAGCTAAACATCCGCGACTTTGTAGTATCGGAAGCCCTGCTCCACGGCAAACGCTTCACAAAGCAAAGCCTAATCGCCGCCCTGGAAAGCTGCCAAAGCACCGACATAAAAATAAAAACAGGCCTAATTTCCCCGGAACTTGGCGTAGAAATCCTGCTTGTCTCACTGTCATAAAATGTTATAATATGTAAGCACCATGGGCGTTATTTCGGCCGACCTCCCGGAAAGGAGTGAGGCCATGACTGTGATTTGCATGACTTTATTCGAAGCTCTAAGCATTATCCTAATGATAATCCTTATTATCGTCACCTACAAAAGTCTTCACACGAAAAAGAAATAAGCCGCCCCGGGCTGGGTCTCGGCTTATTTTAAAACCTTCAAAGTAAAAATTGGAGGCCGACTTAAACCGCCCAATGGTGTGTGCAGAAGTCAGTGTTAGCGCACTGGCTTCTGTTCTATTATAACCCACAAACATAAAAAATGTCCACACATTTAAAAAAAAGCGCACTCACTTTCGCGAGTGCGCCAAGGTCTTAACTAATTAGCATAAGGAGACCGAGCAGTCAAGCCAATCAAATGATTAGCCCAGCTATCTGTTGTCATGTTGCCAGGCTCATTATAACCGTTATCAACACGAACGCGGCTAAAGTTTGTGACGCGGTTGTTAACGGCGACGAGGTCTAGATTCCATGTAAATTGTAATGCGGGTACGTTTTCGTAGAAATACTGTTCCCAGCGGTCGTAGGCGTCTGCGAGGAAAGCGGCATCCCAAGCGTTTGCGGATTGTATATCGTAGAGGATTTGTGCAAAGCCGGGTGATGAGTAGCGAGACATGTTAAATTGTGCGGTATCCGCCCAAAGGCTGGCAGGGTCAGGATTCATGCCGAGAGCCCAGCCCATTGCAAAAATGTGTATTGGGCTAACCTCGTCGGTAAACGCAACGGTATCCAAAAACAAGCCCCAGTCCATAAAGCCGCCCTCAAACATTTCTACGCGAAGGCCAATTTCTCTCCAGTTTTGGATGTTAAGCGGTACGAGTTGGTCGTGTGTGGGGTTTGATTGTTGGCCGTAGACAAAGTACATATGATTTCCGTCGAGGTCCAGCCTATAGCCCTCTGCGTCGCGTTGGGTAAAGCCTGCTTCGTCGAGGATTCTGTTGGAAAGCTCCAGGTCAAACACAATACCCTGCCGATTAATGTCGATAAAAGGCGACGCGTTAAACGGATGAAGAATGGAGGGCGCAGGTATCCACATATCGTGGCCGACTGTGTGTGCGATTGTTTCGCGGTCGATGGAATGTGCCAAAGCGCGGCGTATGGCTACGTTCATAATCGGATGGTCGTCGTCACGAGCCTGTACGCGAGCCGCGCCGATTACATTACCATCGTCGTCTGTTTCCGGTTCGCCAAAGCCGCCCATACGGAAGTTAATGATGGTAGTAGCACCTGCCGGCCAACCAAATAAGCTGTAGTTTGTAGGATTATGCAGGTAGAACTCGGAAAGATTTGCGGTTTGATAAGCCGCGATATCAAAATCACCCGCACGCATAGCCGACGGTACCATTTCAAAGGGAAGAAGCTCTACAAGAACGCCGTCCACAAGAGGTGCGCCTTGCCGGTAATTATCGTTTGGTATCATAAATACAGATTCTCCCGCAACCACTGTTTCGATGATAAAAGGCCCAAAGCCAAGGATTTGGTCGCGTGCGCGAATATGGCCTTGGAGACCGTAATGGCCTACTTCTGCAATAGCAGGCTCAATCCAGTGGCGCGGTATCGGCTGAAGCCAAACCGACCCCGCAAACAAAGTGCTGGGCGGAAGCGGGTCTACATAGTAAATGCGCAATGTACGGTTATTGTTGGAAAGCACAAGGCCGGAAATATAATCTGCCTGACCCGCATGGTATTCTGCCATGCCGCGTACGTTTGGTACTTGCAGCTCGGGAGAAAAACGCTGTCCTGTGTATTCGGGGTGGCCGATTATTTCATATGCAAATACGAGGTCGTCTAATGTGAGGGGTACACCGTCATGCCAGTATACGTATTCTTGCATGTTTAAAATAATCACGTTTGCTTCTCTGTCAAGCTCAAGCGTGGCGATACCGTTTTGCGTCCACAAGTTGTTTGCGTCCCAAGATACAAGAGAATAACTGCCCGCGAGTTCGTTGATGGACGCGTCGTTTGCGTCGGCATTGTGCGTGCCGAGAAATAGCCCGATAAGCGTACTTGAAGTACCCACACCGATACGTAAAATATTATCCGTTCCGCTGCCTCTGGGTAAAACAGGTGCATCGTTTGTGGTGTAAGCAGGGAATGCCCGCAAAGCTTCCAGCAAAGCAGGGTGCATTGGTGAGTCGCCGTCACCGGCCTCCACAAACTCTACAGGCTCTCCGCCGCCGCCCGTTGGCGGTGGGGTTTCCTGCCGTCCTTCGCCATAGCCGTCGCCGTCATTATTGCCGCAAGCGGCAAAAACAGCCATCACAACTAATAGCAAGATTACTAACTTTTTCATTTTTTCCTCCTTCTGATACATTCGCCATAAGGCTTATTTACGCAAAGCGTTGTTTTGGGTCGGTTACTCTTTGCAGCGCGTTGCCGACAAAATTAACGCATAACATAGTAACAACTACCAAAATAAGCGGTGGTGTCCATACCCACCAAAAATGTTGCAGGTACATGGGATTAGTCGCATTTTGCAGCATAACGCCCAATGAGGGATAATCCCAGCCAAGCCCAAAGCCCAGCATAGAAAGCCCCGTCTCGATACCGATACTCGCAGCCAAGGTAAGCACAAAGTTTGCCACGACGATATCTACGAGGTTGGGCAGCATTTCTCTTACGATAATTACTATATTGGGTGTACCTAATGTTTTGCTGGCAGAAATATAATCCATTTGCCGCTGAGAAAGTGCCGCAGCACGCAAAAGCCGCGCTCTTGTCATCCAGCTAAACAGTGTCAAAAACAAAATAAATGTAGGCACGGTTCTGCCGAAAACAACAAGCAAAACGATAACAACCATTAAAAACGGAATCATGGACCAAGTATCAACTATTCTCATAAGAACATTATCCGTTCTTCCACCATAGAATCCGGAAATAACACCAACGGTCAAACCGATAGCAAAAGAAAAAAACGTAACGCCCAAAGCAATATTAAGCGAGTTACGCGCCGCGACAAAAAGCAAATGAAACTGATTGCGCCCCATAACATCCAGCCCAAGCAATGTACCGCTGGCCTCGGGAGAAACGGGCATTCTTTGCGGCGTCACCCACATTACGTCATAAAAATGGTCGATAACAAACGCGCCTATATAAATGGACAAAAATATAATAGCCAGCATGATAATGCTAACCAACGCAAAATAATCATGCTTTAGCTCCCGCAAAAACAGCTTAAAAATTCTCATTAAGGCACTCCTATTCCACTCTTATTCTTGGGTCCACAATCATCAGGAAGATATCGGAGAGCAGCATACCCAGTGCCGTAAGCACAGAGAATATAATAATAATCGCGTTAACCACGGCAAAATCCCTTGCATTTACGGATTGTACAAAAAGCATACCCATACCGGGGTACATAAACATGCTCTCTATAAAAAATTGCCCCATTAACAAGCCCGCAATGGCAAAGCCAAAGCCCGCCGCCACGGGTATCAACGAGTTACGCAAAATATGTCTGCGGAAAATAACCCCCGTAGGCACTCCCTTAGAACGCGCAAGGGTTACATACTCGGAGTATGTCCTGTCTATGATGTTTGCGCGCAGCATAAACACAATGCCGACAGTACCAAGGATTGCACCGGTAAACGCAGGCAAAACAAGATGGTGCAAGCGGCTTACAAAAATCTCCCAAGCGTCACCCCCCGCAAGCACTATGGCATTAACAGACCCGCTCGACGGAAACCACCCCAAATTAAAGGCAAAAAACAAAATCATAAGGATACAAAGCACAAGTGTAGGCATGGCCAAAGCGGTAAAAATATAAAGCATAATAATTTTGTCGATAATCCTACCCTTATAACGCCCCGCCAAAACTCCCAGCGGGATGGCAATAATATAAGTAAGCACCAAAATAGCAGTAGAAAGCAGAAATGTATTAAATACACGGTCGCCAATGATATCTGTAACAGGGCGGCGGTGAGTAAAGCTTTGACCAAAGTCAAATTCTAAAATAATGCCGCGCATCCACTGTACATAGCGTACGGGAAGCGGGTCGTTAAGCCCAAGCCGTTCTCGTTCCAGCTCAAGTATTTCTCTGCTTACGGAAGGGTCTACCAACCCCGAAAGCGCGTCACCGGGCATAACCGTAGCCAAAATAAACGTAATAACGCTAATGATAAAAAGCTGAGGAAATAATATGAGTACGCGCCTTAAAATCATCTTCCACATTATATCAGCTCCTCCCCTTTATCGGTTGGCATTGCCACAAAATGCGTGCCGCTGCCCGTCGCGGAGCGCAGGTCGTAAACGCCCCCATCGGGCTTGTAGTAGTTTGCATACAGCCGTTCGTATTCGTCGTTTAGGGCTTGGCGGCGGCTTTCGTTTTCTTCGCGCTTGTGTGGGTCTACGTCGGGGATGGACGCGATTAGACGACGAGTATATATATGGCTCGGATTGCCGTAGATATCTTCCCGTGTGCCTGTTTCTACAAAGCGGGAATTATGCATTATCGTTAAATTTTCGCACATATGCCTAACCACACCAAGGTCGTGGCTTATGAATATATAAGACAGGTTAAATTCCTCCTGTACGTCCTTCATATAATTAAGCACCTGCGCCTGAATGGATAAATCCAACGCGGATACAGGCTCGTCGGCTACGATTAATCGCGGCTTCAGTGCGATTGCACGAGCCACACCTATTCTCTGACGCTGCCCGCCCGAGAACTCATGCGGGTATTTTAGCGCGTCCTCGTTAGACATGCCCACGATTGCAAGAAGCTCATCAACCTTTTTACGCTCTTCCTTTGGGGTATTTTTTTCGAAATTACGAAGCGGCTCCGCAATGATATCCAGCACACGTTTTTTTGCATTCAAAGACGAATGCACGTCTTGGAAAATCATTTGCACGCCTTTTCTGTAGCTGCTGCGGTTTTTGCCGATGTAGCGTGTTATGTCTTTTCCGTTAAAATATATCGAGCCGCCCGCGAGTGGCACAAGCCCCAGGATTGCTTTGCCGATTGTGCTTTTTCCGCTGCCGCTTTCTCCGATAAGACCCAGTGTCTCGCCTTCGTTAACGGCAAAGCTTACGCCGTCTACAGCCCTAACATGCCCAACAACGCGCCCAAAAATCCCGCCTCGTATCGGAAAATACACCTTTAAGTCCCTAACCTCCAAAAGAGCCATTATTTATCGCCCCCATTTACGCCTTCGAAACGGAAGCTTCTGTAGCATGTACACAGCACCTTGTGGCCCGGCTCTATTTCGTGGTAGGTTGGATTTTCCTGGTGTGCGGCCGCGCTAATCCATGGGGTACGACGTGCAAAGCGACAGCCCGTGCGCGGCATTTTTCGCAAGGTTGGCACAGTACCCGCGATTGCGTTTAGCCTGCCCGAGTTTTCGCCCGCGCTCGGAATAGAAGCAAGCAATGAGCGCGTATAAGGATGGCGAGGATTTTTAAAAATCTGCCACACCGACGCTATTTCTACGATTTGGCCGGCGTACATAACGGCCACACGGTCGGCCATCTCCGCCACCACACCAAGGTCGTGGGTAATTAAAATAACCGAGGCCTGAGTATCCTTTTGCAGCTTTCGCAAAAGGTCGAGAATCTGCGCCTGTATGGTAACATCCAACGCCGTGGTAGGCTCGTCTGCGATTACAAGCTGCGGGTCGCAGGCCAAGGCCACCGCAATCATGGCGCGCTGACGCATTCCGCCCGAAAGCTCATGGGGAAGCTGCCTATATATAAGCTGCGGGCTTGCCATCCCCACAGCCTCCAAAAGCTCCAAAGCACGCGCCTTTTTTTGCGCGGCATTCATATTAGAATGATATAAAAGCGGCTCCTCTATTTGCGCCCCCACCCGCATAAGCGGGTTAAGCGCGGTAAGCGGGTCTTGAAAAATCATGCTGATATGCTTGCCGCGTATGCCGTTAAGCTGCTTTTCGGGAATGGAAATCAAATCCTGCCCGCCAAACAAAACCTCACCCTCGATGGTGGTGTAATTTGGATTATGAAGCCGCGTAACAGACAATGCAGTCGCACTTTTGCCCGAGCCGGATTCCCCTACTATTGCAAAAACCTCGTTTTTATTTATCTCCAAGTTAATACCGTCTACAGCCGCATAATATCTGCCTTCCAGCCGAAACGATGTGCGCAGGTTTTTTATTTGCAGGATTGGCTCGGACACAGATTTGCTCCTTCCATTTGTATGTATCCTACAAAAATACCGCAAATAAAAGCTTTTGTCAAACTCGTGGTGTAACGTATATTGTTTTATAAAAATCGTAAATTACATACCCGGGCTTTGCACCCGCAGGTTTTTTAACATGTTTTTTTGCCACATAGTCCACAGGAACATTGCTGCCCGCACGGGCGCGGCTATTGTACGCCGCCAAAAGCGCGGCTTCTTTTATCACGTTTTCTGTCGGCTCCCTGCCGTTTGTCACCAAAATAACATGGGAGCCCGGGATATCCTTTGTATGAAACCATATATCATTATTTTTTGCCATTTTCATCGTTAAAAAATCATTTTGCGTATTATTTTTGCCCACAAAAATATCAAAGCCGTCTATCATATATTTTAAAGGCTTTGCAAGAGAAGCGGTTTTTTTAGCGGCGGCGCGTTTTTTTACAAAACCCTGCTCCGCAAGTTCTGCGCGGATTTCGGCTATGTCGGCCTCGTCGGTGACTGTTTCCATTGCCGTGGAAATACTCTCCAAATACACTAGGTCGGCATTATTATTTGCGATTTGGTCTTGCAAAGCCGCGTAAGCACGCTTTTGCTTATTATATAACCTAAAATATTTCTGCGCGTTTTCGGAAGGGCTAAGCAACGGGTCGAGAGCGATTTCTATGGGCTTGTTATCGTCGTAAAAGTTTTCCGCAGTAAAAGCCTTTGCGCCGCTTTCCACCATATAAAGATACGCCGTCAAAAGCTCGCCCTTTACACGATGCTCGTCACGATTTTTAATATCCTCCAGCGTCTTGTCAAAAACAATTGCCTTTTTGCGACAACGCTCCCGGTGCGTAGTAATAAGCTTTCGCATATCAGCAGTTTTTTGACCTATCCGAAACGCCTCCGTGCGCTGAGAATAAAAATCCTCCAGCATACGCGACACAGAATCATACCTCTCCCGAGAAAGATGAGCATAAATAGAAAACGGCAAAACCGCGATATCATGTGCCTTTCCGTTTTCGTCACGGTATATGGCACACTCGAAGTCATTAGTCCTTATCTTCGCAAAAACAGAAAAAAAAGCCTCCCTAAGCCCGATTTTTTCTGCCATATGGCAAATTTCCTCGGACATAACGGGGCTTACACCCGTGAAATTCTTAAAAAGCGGAGGTGTTAACGGGGTGCTTTCGTCGGCGGCGAGTGGGTTTATTTTCCCCTGTGTCGGCGGCCGCGAGTACGTCACCCCCGGCAAAATAGGCCGCACATTACTAACCGACGGCGGAACATGCTTTATCGCGTCCAGCACTCTGTCATTTGCGTCACGCAGCATTATATTGCTGTGTTTCCCCATTATTTCCAGTGTTAAAATTTTTTCGCCACGGTCGCCCATTTCGTCGAGAGCCTCGATATGGATTTCCACTATGCGCTCAAAATCCGGCTGACGAATAGCCGTAATGCGCCCCCCACCGATATGCTTTCGCAAAACCATGCAAAACATCGGGGCTTGCAATGGGCTAGCCTTGCTTTGCGTAGTAAACCCAAGGCGCGGCGAATTAGCGTTTGCAGTAAGCAAAACGCGATGATTTGCACCCTTTGCGCGGATAGTAATATAAATTTCGTCGCGCTCGGGCTGTGCTATTTTGTCTACGCGCCCGCCCTCCAGCACGGATAACTCATGCACGATACCCGCGAGGGTAGCTCCGTCAAACGGCATTATTATTCACTCTTTCTTTTTTGTATGAGAATCACGCCGCCAACAGCGGAAAACACAATAACAACAAGCACGGCATACCCAACAACATTACGCAAAGGCGGCCGCGAAGGCACATAAGAAACATAAAACCGCTCAGACAATACCTCCGGCGCGTCATAACCACCATCAACCATCACCTGCCGCGAAAGAACTCGCGTATCCCAAATTTCATCCTCGCCCAAGCCCCTCAATCGGTCTTGGTACAAACGCCGCTGCTGAAACAACTGCCCGTAGGGAATAAACTCGTGCGATTCGGCTTCTCGCCAAGTATCTTCCGCGACATAGTATCTGCGCAGCACATACCATTCCTCGTCTACAATTATCTCCCCCACCGCAAAGAAAAATTCCGACTCGGCCTCTTCCTCTTCGGCTTCTTCAACCGCAGCTTCAGGCTCCGCCTCCGCAACAACAGCCTCCATAGGCACAGACGGCGCAGCAGGAGCGGGAACAGGTGCAACAGGCACACCAAACACAGGCGCGCCGGGCGCGACAGGCGCGGCCTGCGGCACAACATCTACCCACATCTCCATCTCCTCGTCAAACGCAATTATTCCGCCACCGAGCATCAAATCCCCATCAAAGCTATCATCAAGCTCATCGGCAATCGTAAACCACTCGCTCACATTCCGCTCCAACCTATCGCCGCCACCTGCAACAACAGGCATATCAATCGTCTCTGTCCTAACCGCCACGCCCCCCCAATCGGAAACCGCAGCCCCACCCGCCATCTCATCAACCACAGCAAAATCCATAATCCCAACAACCACGACAAACAAAACAGAAGCCGCTGCCGCCAGCGCAAACTGCCCAAAAGTCAACCGCCGATTACGCCTGCGCCGCGCAAAAGAATCCCGCCGCACAGCCCGTATCAACGTATCAGAAAAACCCGAGGGCAACTGCGGCTCGGGCAACTCGCGTACTTCGCTCATCAATTTGCAAAAGTCGTCATATTCCTTTGCGCAAGCAGAACAATCCGCCAAATGCGCGGCAATTTCCTCCGCGTTATCCGCCTCGCCATCGTAATATGAAGAAAAATCGAACTCGCACTTCATGCTAAACACCTCTTTTGCGTTACGTCTTATCTATATAACGCAAATCTGCAAAGAAAGTTCCCGTGGGTGGTTACGGGCGGTGATTGTGGATTAGTTAGTTTGTTAGTCGGGCGGGGGTGATGTATCTGCGTTACTTTTCCGGTATAGATGTTTTTGGATTAAGCTGTGCAGGCCGTGTGGTTGCCGGGCTGGTGAGGATTTGCCATTTTATGGGTAGATGTTTTGGATAAAACCACTCCAACCCGCATAAACACTGTATTGTTGTCAAGAGAACTGTCCCCTTGACATACGATGGTTTCGGGCATACTTTTAGCAATACTATCCGACAATCACAACGCCTCCTGTTGCGAAAAAATAAATAGCCAATCCGATTGTCACTAAAATAAGAATACACATTACTAAATATCCTAAAGCTTCGCCGATACTTTCATATGTTATGCTTGCCCAAAGCCACATTAGTAGAGCAACAAATACATGAAGCCCCCAGCTAATCAAGTATATCGCTAAATAAATGGATTCTCTAGCATTCTCTGCAAAAAAATCACCTGAAGTAACGGCAAAGGGTGCTATTATTCCGACAAAAGCCACAACTAGCAAGGTGCGATATACATTTGTGTTCTTTGTGTTAATTGCATTAATATTTTCCATCCCGTCACCCTCCCAAAAAACAAGAAAATAAGTGTACATTCCTAAAAGGGAGGGCAATAAAAAAAGCATAAATACCATCACAAGAAAATGCTGTATATCTTCAGCATAAATATTTGGGTCTCCTCTTGTAATTATAACAAAAGCGATAACACCTACAAAAAGAACAACTTCCAGTACAAAACACAGCAATGAAACATCTCTTAATACTTTGTCGGACTTTTTTTAGGATATATTTTCATTATACTCCTCCATTGCACGCACTTTAAGTTTAAACCCGCATGGTCAAACAGGAGCAATGCATATGCGTTACTTTTCCGGTATATTTGGCATAGGTACTGTTTCAGGGATAAATTTAACCAGCACTTGATATAAAACGCTTAGTTCTTTTGAATCTACATCTGTCACCATCCTTTTGAGGTGTACCATGCCGGGGATTATGTGTTCTCTTTGCCTGTAGAAAATTATACTATGCAATAATCATCATTCCAAAGCTGAACTTCGATGTATTTATATTTATCTGTTATATGATTCATATAATCATCAATCGCGCCTTCAAAATGGGTTATAGAACTTAACAACATTTCTTTTGTATACATAGTTATTTTCCCATGCTGTATTTCGCTAACTCTTACACCATCTTTTTGAAGAAGCATTACCATACTGTCACCCAATGTAAAACTTATATATTCAGATGGGATTGTGTTTAATTTAATACTAAAAACCAAGCCATTCCCAAACCAGCTATCAAGCCATTCACTGCCTTGTAAAACAAAAGACAAAGGGTGTTTTTCCTTTGGCTTTCCGCCAAGAGATGTAAACATATCATAAAGGTATTCATCCGTCATCATCCGGCGCGGATAATAACTTTCAAAACCCTTCTCGCCCTTAGCGAAGCGATGATAAGAGTTGGCTTCTGGGTTAGCAACCGCCATTTCGACCGCCATTTTATATGCAAGAGTAAAGGCTTCTTCTTTTGGTAATCTGCATATATTTAAAAACGGAATACAAGTTGGATGACAATAATGTACAATAGATAAATCTTCAATTTTAATCATTACATTTTACCTACAGTAATTCTACCAACAGAGCAATCTGCGCACCTATACACCGCAGAGCCGATGCCGTGCGCCCTGCACGGGGCTTCCGCGCCTGTCAGCACAAAATATTATTAACTTAGATTAATAAAAAATGTTTAGTATTTTGCGTATGCTTAAAATCTTGTTTACAGTTGATTATCCCAATCCCCAACCAAAGGGCTGTTCAATATGCGGAATTTTTTACGGGTTTCCCATATACCCAATAATGCGTGGAAGTTTTCATCGGGTGCTATCATAAGATTAGCCAAATCGTCAATTTCTGCT
>WQRQ01000055.1 GCA_009786685.1 Defluviitaleaceae bacterium | reverse complement strand
AGACACCACAACCCCAACAGGGCGTTTTACATTAACTATTTTTGCCGCAGTAGCGGAATTAGAGCGCGAACATATCCTACAACGCCAAGCGGAAGGCATAGTCGCCGCAAAAGCAAGGGGCGTATGCTTTGGCCGTCCTATAAAAAAGCCCCCCGAAAATTTTGCCAAAGTAGTACGGCAATGGGAGCGCGGTAATATATCTTTTGATGAAGCTTTGGGGCAAACAGGGCTTAAACAAGCCACTTTTACAACCGTTTGCGGGAATTTCGGAGCGGCAAGAAATAATCCCAACTATAAAAAAGTGTACCTTTTTATAAAAGTCGAATTTATCCCTTCAATGGCATCAAGAATCATTATTGGTAAACTTTTTGTGTTTAAAACATGCAAAAATAGTGTGATTCAGTCCTGATTTTGCATAATCTTGACTTGACACATCAACTATAAAAAGGTACACTTTTTTGTATCTCTCAATGATTATGTGTAGGGAGTGTTTTAGCTATAAAAATTGAAAAAATTTGTACTAGGGTTGGCAGATGACGGAATGGATAATACACAAGCCTTGGAAATTAGCGGCTTGGTACACGGAGGTAAAGTATGTCCAATATGGTTGTTCGCACAAATGTTTTTGCACTTAACGCACATAGAAACTTAACAAATGTGGGGCTGTCGCAAAGGAAATCGGCGCAAAGACTTAGTTCCGGATTTCGTATAAATTCCGCCGTAGATGATGCGGCGGGTCTTGCCATATCCGAAAGTATGCGGGCGCAAATTCGCGGATTAGACCAAGCAAGCATAAATGCACAAGACGCCGTGGGGCTTATCCAAACCGCCGAGGGCGCGATGGCTACCGTTAGCGATATGGTTATCCGTATACGCGAGCTTTTGGTGCAAGCTTCCAATGATACATATACATTTGCGCAGCGCGGCATGATACAAGTAGAAATAGACCAGCTTATGCAGGAAATCAACGACGTTACATTTCGTACGGAGTTTAATACCCGCACGCTTTTGGCAGGTGGGCTTACAGGTGGCGGCGGACATACAAGTCCTGTTTCTTTACAGTGGATGCTCTTTCAACAGGCGCGTGTAATCGGCTTGCCGCGTCCAAACGGCACTGTCGGCCCAAACGGATTGCACCCAAACCCAAACAATAAAAATGAGACAAGTCTCCGACACTCTATTATCGAATTACAAACCGAGCTAAATGACCTTGCGCGGCGCGTGGGCGATAGGCTTGTTGCAACGGGCGATATTTCTCGGACACAGCTTAGTAATATATTTGCAACTGTTCCTTACGATTTTACAGTACTTGCTCCTCACATGGCTACTTCCGAAACCCAACAAATGAGGAATATCCAAAATCGCGTGGACAGCTATTTGCGTACTGCATTGCGTACCGCAGAAGAAATTTACCAAATCACACAAGACCAAATTAGGGCTTTGGGCGGAGCAAGTGCCACAAATAACGATGGCTCGAATGTATTTATCCAAAAAGCTCTCGCTGAATGGAACGATGCCGCAAATGGTGCGAGAGAAACGCTTAATGCCATACGCACTGCCATAATCGGTACTGGTACGCTTTCTGCACCGGGCGGGTATCTTGGCGAACTTGCAAGTATTTCTGACATAGAATCTCTGAATAGGTTTATCATTAACCTTGTGGGTGTTCCGAGTGATGCAATTTCCCCTATCGGAGTGCCTCCGACCGCAACACCTCCGATACCTCCTGTGGGAATACCTCCAAGCGCAACAGGCGATAGAATTATTGATTTTAATGCTCTATCGGGAACACAGTCGGGCGATGGATGGAATTTCACAGGCGGCGTTCTTACGATTACGGGAAATGGTGATTTTCAAATTAATGGGACAGGTGCAACAACTGCGAATCGAATCGTAGTGCAAAGTGGAACGACAGCTAATATTATGCTAAACAATTCGAATATTAGTGCAGCTGATGGCGCAGCTTTGGATATGCGGGGTGCAAGAGTAAACCTATGGTTGGCAGGTAGTAGCACAAACTCAATGGTAACTACTTCAGAGAACAACTCAGGCATTCAAACCACTGGAGGTATTATCACAATAAATGGAACAGGAACATTGACCGCTTCAAATAGTAGTGTTCATATTCCTACGGGATCCCTGCAAGGGCGAGGCGCAGGGATTGGTGGCGGGGATGGTGAGGATGGTGGAACAATAATTATAAATGGCGGTCGGATATACGCGCATACGAGTGTAAATGGTGCAGGAATTGGAGGTGGTCGTAATGGAGATGGTGGTAACATTTTTATTGCAGGCGGATATGTGACTGTACCGCCTTATAATACTAGTGCTGCTGGTATTGGGGGTGGAAGTAACGGAAATGGAGGCACTATCACTATCTCTGGAGGAACAGTTAACACCACTTCATGGATGGGGGCTGCTCTTGGTAGTGGGGGTGACACAACTCAAGCGGGAATTGTAGATGGGGGAGACATTACAATAATCGGTGGCACAATCATTGCCACAGGGTTTTATGGAGCAGGAATAGGTGGAGGTTTTTTTGCAAATGGCGGAAATCTTGTGGTTAGTGGAGGCAACGTTACTGCTAACACTAGAGGTGTTGGTGCTGGTGCGGCTATTGGCGGTGGAGGATGGGGAAATGGAGGAACTGTATTAATTTCTGGCGGTATAGTTGTTGCAAGCAACGATGGTAGTGGGTCTGCTATTGGAGGGGGTTTTACAAGTGCTTTATTTCCTGACACTGGTAATGGTGGAAGATTAACAATCGCAGGAGGTGTACTTGAAATAATTAGTGGAGCAATAGGAGGCGGCACAGGTTCAAGCAACCACGGCACAACTAGTTACATCAACGGCAACTTGCCACCTACAATAGCCCAAATTCTTAGCGGTGTGGTTGACCGCGGGGGTAGACCCCTTGAGCAATTCCAAGTCCCGCTTGACCCAACATGGGGTTATCAGCCCGGTGATTCATTTAACCGTACCGTAACCATTGATGTAAACGGAGTAGAGGTTTCGTTTGCGGTTAATGCAATTATTGACAGCAACGGAGAGCTTTTTATATGGCTAAACGAGTCGTCGGGCAGAGGATTGTTATGCGATATTGAGTGTCTTTTGCGTCTTGCTTTAGGCGCGCTTGGTACTGTAAACCTCGAGGCAAACGGAATGTGGTTTCAGCTCGGAGCAAATGCTATGCAGGGTATGTTTTTGCAATTAAAAGGCATTCACACAGGGATATTAGGCGGCGGGCGCGGCGATTTGGCAATGTTGATAGACGTTCGGGAAAAAAACGGCATACCCATTTCCAAACAGCTTGACATCATTGACATTGCCGAAGGCATTGTAAACGCACAACGCGCACAGCTTGGGGCAGTGCAAAACCGCCTTGAATTTACCCGTCAAAGCGTGGATATTTCAAGCGAAAACCTCACCGCCGCAGAATCCCGTATACGCGACACTGATATGGCGCGTGAAATGATGAGGTTTACAGCCGCGCAAGTTCTGCAACAAGCCGGAATATCCATGCTTGCACAGGCAAATCAATTACCTGCGAACATTCTTCAATTATTACAATAGAACATAAAAAATTTGTATAGGAGGTCTTTTATGAAACAGCGTGTACAAGGTATGATTATAGGGTCTTTGATAACTTTATTACTTTTGGGTGCTACAACAGCCGTAATTGCCTCATCCAGAACAATTCAAGCAACTTATGGTGTAGGTGTTGTTGTAAATGGTGTTAGGCAAAATTTCCCCGATGATATGCGACCGTTTATATCCGAGGGGAGGACTTTTTTACCCGTAAGAGGAATTGCTGAGGCATTGGACGTAGATGTAATGTGGGAAGGGGCAACCCAAACAGTTTATGTCGGAACTCTCCCGCGTCAAACGACGACAACGCATTTATTCAATAAACCATTTTCAGAAGTTAGAACTTCCGCTTGGTTTCGCACAAGCGGGAATGAACATCAAAACTCTATCCAATTTTTGCCTACTTTAATATGGCTGTCCGATAGTCCTCATCGAAACCATGTTGTTTATGAGTTAGACATGTTACAGTCCTCGGTGTTTCATGCTACGTTTAATCCGATAACAGGCGGCAGAGTTAGTACCGATGTGGTTTACTCGGTTTATGGGGACGATAGGTTGTTGTATACTTCACCTATAATGCACCCAAGGGTTTCTCCAATACCGATTGAAGTTGATGTTTCGGGCGTTAGATTCCTCCGAATAGAAATTGTGGCAACTTCACCAGGTACTACCGGAAATTCGCATATAGGTCAACAGCGTGGGGTTGAAAATGCCCGTATCGTTACAACGCCTTGGTAATAAAATGCCGTGCTTTTAGTGTCAAGACATTTGGTTTTCTTGCATCATTGAATAAATATCTGCAAAAATAAAATACAAAATTTGTTTAGCTCATGTGAAGAAGTGGATTGAATCGGGTAAAAAATATGGAGATTCACACAACACATAGTAGCCGTATCACACAAACGTATGTTAGTAAAAATTGCACAATGGGGATTAATGACAATGAAAGACATAATACGGGAAAATATTGATTCATCTAATATTGTTGGTAGATGGGAACGGCGAGAGTTTGGAACTGTAACATATTTTGACTTTAACGGAAATGGAGTTTTTGTAACAAATATGATACCTGGTGAAATTGCCAGAGGAAAGTATACTTTCGATGGTGATAATTTGAATTTATTGCACGATGTAGGATTTAGCATTATGTCAACTCATGCATCAATCAACGAAAATACATTAAACATAACTCTTCCGAATTCAAGCGGAATGCTACTTACTCTTAAAAAGTGCGATTTACAACAAAACATTAACACGAGTATTGTCTCCGATTTATCAACAAGCGACGGGGTATTATCTTCTATTAGAGTAGTTGAGGCAATTCCTCTGATTTATGAATCAGCAGACTCTTTTTCGGAAGGTTTTACAAATGTATCAATCAGTTTGAGCAAGCATGGATATATTGATAAAGATGGCAAAGAGGTCATTCAATTTAAATACTCCGACGCAAAACCTTTCAAAAATGGGCTTGCGTCAGTGTGCAGTGGACTTGCACAGGGCTACAAATGGGGGGTTATTGATAAAAACGATAAGGTAATTATACCTTTTGAATACGATGAAATTGGTCAATTTGAGGAGGGCTTTGCCAGTGCGCGGATTGGCGGTGCGTGGGGCTTAATTGATAGAAACGGTAAAAGACTTGTTTGGGGTTATTCTGAGGAAGTTTTCTTTCGTCAATCTGAGGAATTGGCGATATATAAGCGAGGTGAAAAGAAATACGATTGTATAAATAGACAAGGTAAAAGGATGGTAACTTTAAAAAAATATGATTTTGTTGGATTTTTTTCTGGAAAACTTTTAGATGTGCGAGCCAACTCATGTTATGGCTTTGTAAACAGTAACGGTAAAGTTGTAATACCTTTAATTTACGATAATGTCCATTGGTTTTCTGAGGGGCTTGCCGCAGTATATTTTAACGGTAATCACGATAAAAAAAGACCAACTTTGTCGGGATGGGGGTGGGGATTCATTGATAAAGCTAACAGTCTAATTATACCTTTGCAATATGATAGTGCATATCCGTTTAACAGTGGACTTGCCGCAGTAAGCAGACATAAAGAGGATAAAAATGGGAATAAAGGGTGGGGATATATTGACAATAGTGGTCGGGAAGTAATCCCTTGTCAATATGAGAGTGTTTGTTCAACTTTTTCTGGCGATTTTTCTCTTGTGAAATTAACAAGTGGTGATGCGGGATATATTAATAAAAGTGGTAGTAGGATTACTTCTTTTGATTATGATTATGGCAGGTCTCATTATTGTTTTTCTGAAGGGCTGGTAAACGTAAAATTGAAACATGGAGAAATGGGTTATATAGATTCAAACGGAAGCCAAGTTACCCCCTTTAAATATGATTATGCGAAGCCGTTTTCAGAAGGGTTTGCCGTAGTTAAAGTTAAATTAGGGACAAATGAGGCTAAATATGGCTTTGTAAAAAAATATAATATCTTTTTATTTTAACATTAAACAGCGAATGTTTGTCGTCTGTTTTACTTACATATAATTTTGGTGAAGTATAAAAGTAATTTTCAGTATGTGATACTTTATATGAAAGCTGGTCTTACAGGTATTTCCAGTTTTAAGTGTGGAATCTCTGGTGGAACAATTAATACATCTTCTGGCTTCGGGGAGACCATATCCAGCGGTTATGACGCAGTAATAGAAAATTGTAAATTCGCAACGCGCACAGCTTGGAGCAGTGCAAAACCGTCTGGAATTTACTCGCCATATTGACTAACTATATTTCGGAAAACACTTGACAGAGATAAAATCCTTAATCTATCATTGAAAAATAATAATAAGCGGCTTGCCGCACTGTCCTATCAAATCCTGGGCGACGTTGCTTCAGAGAGGGACGACTTTGACGCTGCGGATAGTTGGTACAATCACTCACTTCATAGTTTCAAAGAACTTGGTGACGAACTTGCCACAGCCAGAATTTACAATCAACTTGGTATTGTTGAATATTATAAAGATAATAATAGTATCGCTCGGCGTTTGTACTTACAGGCAATAGAAATCTATGAACGGTTTAACGACAAGATAGGTGCTGATAAAGCAATAAAAAACCTTGCTTTATTGAAAGAAGATTGAAGGATTTTAAAAGAGTATGATGATGAAATTTGTAAAATGTATAAAGTTGGTTCTGCGTCAATAAATTATTTAAAAAAGATGGCGTTTGAGGGTAATGCACAGGCACAAGCAAGGTTTGAACTAGGTCGGCGATTTGAGTTTGGCGAAGATGGTGCTAACAAAAATATTAAACAAGCGGTTGTGTGGTACAAAAAAGCTTCGGAGTTTTCAAAATTAATTTCGTATAAAAATATGCTCTTTTCCGCAAAAAAAGGAGCTGCCTTGCTTTTTTATTAGCAAGACAGCTCCTTTTATATGCTAAAGTGTTTTAATTAATCAACTACCGGGATGCCAGTCTACGTCTCCGAAGGTTTCGAGCCATGCTTGGCGGCGTTCGTCGATTATGCGTTGGCCGCCTGCGTCCATGTAGCGTTGGCGACCGGCGTTGTATACACTTTCGAAATCGGCTACGGAGGCTGTGATGGCTTGGTTTAGGACTTCGTTACCCATGCCAAACATGCCGTCGAGGCCGCCGCCGTATAGGCCTTCGGATGTGATTTCGCGAGTTACAACGCGGGTGGGAACCCAAGCGTAGCGGCGTGTCATTTCTACGGTGCGGTTAACATTGTCTTGCTCTATGCCTTCGAAGCCGAATGCGAGAGAGTTAAGTCTCGGGTCGGAAAGTGGTGGGATGTTTGTGAAGGTGGGGAGCAGGTCGAAGTTACGGAGTGATGGGATAAACATTTCGTCGGGCCAGTAGTCGTTGTTGATGGGTACGAGGTAGCCGCCGTCACCCATTTCGAAGTGGATGCCTTCGTAGCCGAACATTATGAATTCGCGTACATTGGGACGGCTGATGAAGTCGAGGTATATGAGACTTGCGATGGGTTCTGTGTTTGTGTGCGGTAAGAAGATATGGCGTTCTTGGCCGTGGCCTACTTCCATTCTGGGTATGCCTGCGTCGTTTTTGAAGGGAGCTACGGAGATGAAGTTAGCTTCCGGGCCGACGTTTTCGCGGAGGCGGTTGATGATACCGGGAGATGTGCGGAACGGATAGTCCCAGTTACCGGAGAAAGCACCAACAAAGCCGAGCATAAGCAGGTCGTCACCGATGGGGTCGTTAGCGTCATGCAGTGAGAAGTCGCGCCATATAAGGCCGTCGTTAAACCAGCGGTTAAGCACGCGTGCGCCTTCTTTAATGCCTTCGTACATAAAGCGTCTGTCATCAAAGCCAAATATGAAGTGTTCACGGTCGGTGATATCGTTGGGGATAAACGCTGTCATAACGTGTTCTGCCGTCCAGCCGATGTCTTGTGTTGGGCGGAAGGGAATCATTTGGCTTGCGTCCGCGCCGAGAAGAAGCTGTGCATTGTCACGGAATGCGACAAGCATATCTTCGAATTGTTGCATTGTTTCCGGCGGGTCTATGCCGAGTGTGTTAAGCCAGTCTTCGCGCACGAAGGTAGCCATGCGAAGGTCGCCTGCAAAGTGGCGGCCTGTAAAGCCAAAGAGTTGGCCGGTTACGGGGTCTCTGTTCCACCAAATCATGTCTGTGCCTTGCATTGTGTATAGGTTGGGGATTAGGCTTGCGTATTCTCTTACGAGTGGCGCGAGGTCAAGTACGCCGCCCATGTTTGCGAGTTCTTGTACGGGTTGGAAGTCAAATACCATGGAAACATCCGGTGCTGTGCGGGAAGCAAGCAGTGTACCCATTACGTCGCCCTCTGTCCAGCGGTCTACTTCTACAAAGGATACGTTGATGTTGTGCATACGTAGTGCTTCTGCTTTAATCCAGTCTGCCCAGTAGCTTTGAGAAATGTGCGGCAAGCGGTCGGGAGAGCGGTTCCATGCGATTACGGAGAGGTTACGGGTGTTGTCGAAGCGGGGTACCATTTCTCCGTCGATGCTTACGAGGGAGAGACCGTGACGGCTTAGGATGTCCGCATCTTCTTCCAGTGTGAGGTCTGCCTCTTCTTCTGCCTCGATGTGTACTGCTTCGCCCACACCTACAGCGGGGGCAGGCTGGTTTCCGCCGCCGTCGCCGCAAGCTGCTACGGCAAGTACGATTACGAGAGCCAAGAGTGCTAAAAACAATTTTTTCATTAAATTTTCCTCCTAATTTTTTTTATTTAAACCTTAGCCTTTTACTGCGCCAAGGGTAACGCCTGCTACAAAGTATTTTTGCAGGAACGGGTATACGCACAGTATGGGCAGCATGGCAACAACGATAGCTGCGGCGCGTACGGATTCGCTGCGGCCGGGGGCTGCTGCCGTACCTGCGTCGAGGGNGGTGTCTACGCCCTGCATACCTTGCAGGATATGGAATAGCAATAGCTGAATGGGGCGATATTGCGCCATATCGGGCGAGGGCATAAACATAAGTGCGTCTGTAAAGCCGTTCCAGCGGCCTACTGCGTACATTAGGCCAAGGGTGGCGAGTGCGGGTGTGGAAAGCGGCAGATAGATTTTAACGAGTACCATAAATGGCCCTGCGCCGTCGATTTCTGCGGATTCTTTTAAGCTTTCCGGTATGCCGAGGAAGAATTTGCGCATTATTATCATAAGGAATACGCTTATAAGCCCCGGCAGAATTAGTACCATTACGTTATTAATTAGGCCTATCGTGTCGAGGAGTACATACATTGGTATAAGCCCCGCCGAAAAGTACATCGTAAATATGATGATAAATGTGATAACCTTTCGACCCTTTAGATGGTCGTAGGTTAGCGGATATGCACATAATACAGTCATTGTTAGCTGTGCGATAGTGGTTATTAATGTTAAAATCGCTGTCCAGCCCAATGCGCGCATAAAACGTGTATCGTTAAAGATATCGCGGTAAGAATCGAAGTTTACGCCTACAGGAAATTCTCTGTCGGTAACTATGCCGTCTGCTATGGTTTGGACTTCTACGCGGGGCAGGAGTGCTACAGTGCGGCGCATGATGGCGGCAGGCTCGCTAAGGCTTGTTGCTACTACGCTGAGTACGGGCAATATACATATTAGGATTAGGATTATCATAAGGGCTACGATAATCCAGTCGCCGTAGGTTGCGCGTTTTAGGCGGCTTCTTGCCTTTTTTTGGGTTGCTACCATAGTCCGTCACCGCCTAACTTTTTAACTACGGCGTTTGCGCCAAGTACCAAGCCCAAGTTTATTACGTTTTGCACCATGCCGGCGGCTGTTGCCATTGCAAATTGCCAGTTTTGGATACCCCATTGCCAGATATACAGCGGGAGTACGTCGGAGACTTCTGCAACGAGCGGGTTGCGTAGCGCGAGGAAGCGGTCGAAGTCCGCGCCCATTACGCCGCCCAGCGCAAGGATAAACAAAATGATGATAACAGGGCGTATACCGGGCAGGGTAACATGCCACATTTTACGCAGGCGCGACGCACCGTCCATGTCTGCGGCTTCGTACAGCTCGGGGTTTACGTTTGTGATGGCGGCCAAGTAAATGATTGTGTTCCAGCCGACGCTTCGCCATACGCCAAGGCCTACTACCATGCCAATCCACGGGTTATTTTGGTTTAGGACAGGCAGCGGCTCCATGCCAAACCAGTTGTACAGCGTAACATTAACCGTACCCTGGTCGGGTGCGAATAATTGTACAGCCAAACCGGAAATAATAATCCAAGAAAGGAAGTGGGGCATATAGGAGACGGTTTGTGTAACTCGTTTAAACTTGCGGAATTTAAGCTCGTTTAGCAAAAGCGCGAGGATAATGGGCGCGGGGAAGCCCGCAGCGATATCCAAGATACTAAACAGGATGGTATTTCTGAAAGCGTTGGTAAACGGCGGGTGGTTAAACAGACGCTGGAAGTTAGCGAAAATGTTAATAGTGCCGTCGGGATTTGTTGCCCAAGGGACTTCCCAGATAGACAAAATGATATTGTTTTGCCTAAATGCGATTTGCATGTTAATCATGGGCCAATATCTGAAGATTATAAAGAACGCCATCGGGAGCAATAACATTGCATATAATGCCCAATAACGCTGCATATAACCTAAAAATTTAGTCCATTTACTGCTATCAACGGATTTTAAACCCATCAATACCAACCCCTCTGTTTGGCTTTGTGTCATTTTCGTGGTATAGTCACAGGGAAATAATATGCCCATTTGCTAACAGGGTACATAGAAAAATTAAAGACGCTTTGCATAAAATAAATATCTTTTGTAACTTTACATAAAAAATTAGGGGGAAAAGCATGAAAATTTTTAATAAGTTTTGGGAATTTAGACTAGAAAATGACGGAGAGTGGCAGCATGTAAAAATCCCACATGACTGGATGATATCCGACACAAAAAATTTGTACAAGGACAGTGTAGGCTTATATAGGAAGAAATTCCAACGGCCAAAGAACGCGGAGCGTGTTTTTCTGCGGTTTGACGGCGTTTATCAGGATAGCGAGCTATATGTAAACGACAAAAGGGTAGGGGAATGGAAAAACGGCTACACCGCCTTCTCCCATGAAATCACGGAGTTTTTGCGCGACGGCGAAAACGAGGTGCTTGTGAAAGTAAACTACCAATCGCCAAACACACGCTGGTACAGCGGCGCGGGGATTTACAGGGATTGTTGGCTGATTTGCAAGGGGAATGCGTTTTTTAAGCAGGATGGAATTTATATTTCTACCGATAAATTATCGTCGGTTGAAAAATGGAAAATTGAAATTTCTGCCGAGGTGGAAGCGGGCGGCGCGGAGTACGAGGTGCGCCATAACATCCCGGAAATCGTAGAAAATCCGCGCCTCTGGGATATAGACGACCCGTATTGCTACACGCTGAAGTCGGAGCTTTTGGTCGGTGGCGTGGTGGTGGATACGGCTTATACGCGGTTTGGCTTCCGTGAAACCCGGTTTACGCGGGATGGGTTTTTTCTTAACGGGCGGAGGGTTCCATTAAATGGGGTTTGTCACCATCACGACCTTGGGGCTTTAGGCTCGGCGGTGCATAAGGACGCTATTAGGCGGCAGCTTTTGATTCTAAAAAATATGGGTGTAAATGCAATCCGTACCGCGCATAATCCGCACGCCGCCGTGTTTATGGAGCTTTGTGACGAAATGGGCTTTTTGGTGATGACGGAGTTTACCGACGTATGGAAAAAATCCAAAACAAAGTACGACTACGCCCGTTTTTTTGAGGAATGGGCTGTCCGCGACGTGGCCTCATGGGTGCGCCGCGACAGAAACTGCCCCTCCCTAATAATGTGGAGCATAGGCAACGAAATCTACGACACCCATGAAAACTACGAAACAGGCTCGGCAACCACACGCTTTCTAATGGAAGAAACACGCCGCCACGACCCCGCCCACAACGCAGAAATAACCATTTGCTCAAACTGGCTGCCATGGGAAAACACACAAAAATGTGCCGACCTTGTTAAGCTGGTGGGCTATAACTACGCAGACAATTTATACACGGAGCATTCGGAAAAATACCCTGATTGGAAAATCTACGGCGGCGAGACGGCAGCAATCGTGCAAAGTCGCGGGGTGTACCATTTCCCATTGGCTAAGGCATTGCTTGCGGACGATGATTTGCAATGCTCGGCACTGGGCAATTCTGCCACAAGCTGGGGCGCGAAAAGCACAGAGGCAGTAATCGCCGCTCACGCGGATAATATGGGGCAGTTTATCTGGACGGGCTTCGACTATATCGGTGAGCCTACGCCGTATCATACTAAGAATTCGTACTTTGGGCAGATTGACACGGCGGGCTTCGAAAAGGATTCCTACTATATATATAAGGCGGCGTGGGATACGACTGGCGAGACGGTGCTTCACCTGTACCCGTACTGGGACTGGTCGCTAGGGCAACCCGTGGACGTGCGGATTGCTTCCAACGCGCCCAAAACAGAATTATTCCTTAACGGAAAATCGTTGGGAACGGGACGCGATTTCATAGTCCCCTACGAGCCGGGCGTCTTGAAAGCTATAGCCTACGACAAAAACGGAAAGGTGCTGGCCGAAACCGAAAGAAAATCCTTCGGAGACGCAGAAAACCTCGCGATAGATATAAAACAAATCGGTGAGCTGGCCTTCGTAGAAATCACCACGGTGGACAAAGACAATAATCCCGTAGAAAACGCAAACAACCGCGTAATAATCGACATGAAAAACGGCGAGTTGCTGGGTCTCGACAATGGCGACTCCACCGACTACGACCAATATCAAAACACAAACCACCGCCGTCTGTTTAATGGCAAGCTCATTGCGATTATCAAAAAAGACGAAAATGATAAAGCAAATTTTACGCTGTCATTCGACAAAAACGATATACCCATCCGCAAAATCGAGCTTTTACGCGACGGCGACAATGTTTCCGCAAAAATTCATCCGCAAAATGCCACACACAAGGCGTTAGAATGGCGGCTTTCCGACGCCGCGGGGATAGACAGTCCGTTGGCACGGCTCACCGTAGATGAAAATGATAAAAGCTGCGCAAGCCTGCAATTCAAAGGCGATGGTGAGGTGTATGTACGCTGCACCGCAAACAACGGACGAGACCATGTTAGCCTAATTTCCGTGCTGCCCGTGCAAATCGATGGCTACGGCAAACCCTTCCCCGACCCTTACTCGTTTATCTCCGGTGGCCTGTATAACGCGGGCAACGATACCGTCACAAACGGAAACGAGCGCGGCATTGCCACCGCTCGCGACAGGGAGAGTATCGTCGGCTTTACCGACCTGGACTTCGGCAAATTTGGCGCGGACGAGATTACGCTATGGCTCTTCCCGTTAAGCGGCGAGCCGTTTGATTTTGAGATATGGCGCGGCCTGCCCGATACAGTGAATTCAATGAGAAACTTCGAATTAATTCACTGCGGCGGTGAGCTTCTGCTAAACGCGCACTACGACAAAGGCACAATCTGGAACACGTATCAGGAGGTCACCTACAAGCTCCCGCAAAAGCTACACGGGATACAAACGCTGGGCTTGGTTTTCCGTCAAAAAGTGCATATTAAGGGCTTCCGATTCAAGTCCAAAACCTACGAAAAAATCCCCTTCGCAGCCTGCGACAATATCTACGGCGATTCCTACGAAATCATCGACCCCGCCATAGAAAAAATAGGCAATAACGTAACGATTACCTTCGCCGCCGTTGATTTTGAAAAAAGCGCGCAAGCCCTTGAATTAAGCTGGCGGTCGAGGCTTCCGCAAAACACAATCCGCATGATTTTTACCAACGACGACGGCGAGGAGTTTGCAAATATGCTAACCCTGCCGGAAAGCGCGAGCTTGCTCGCGAGCGCGGGCTACGCGCAAAAAACCCTTCCCCTGCAAACCTCGCTAAACGGCAAGGGACAGGTAAGCTTTATCTTCCTGCCCGGATCGGAAATTGATTTGGAATATTTGCGATTCACTTCTTAGGAATACTCACAAACAACCCTTCATCCTGTGTGATATCAACGTATCCGTTTTGGGAAAATATTTGCTTTAGATAAGCAGAAAAAATCTCGTCATTATGGGATATGATTTCGCTTACGTTGCCCATGCCGCGATATGACAAGAAATATTCCATGAGATAATCAAACTCCGTGATATGCAAATTATTTTCAAATCTTTTTAATTCGACGGAGGAAAAATGTTTTTTTAGCAGTTCCTCTCCGTTTTCTAGGCCGAAATTTTTAACCATATCAACAAGCACAGAATCTATTTTGTTGTCGAAATTATAAAAAATTTCGGTGACTTCCTTTAGGTTGTTTTTTCCGAATGCAGCCGCGAAAAAAACTCCGTCGGGCTTTAAAACTCCGGAGATTTCAGACAAGGCCTTCTCGACATTAGGCACATGGTAGAGCATGTAATTTGCGATTACAATATCAAAAGAATCATTGTCGTAAGGCAAGTTTTGTGCGTCAATTACGGCATAATCCTCTATAAAATCAAGCCCGCTTGTATTCTCCTTTGCAGAATCAAGCATACCCTCCGAAAAATCGGACAAAACCAACTTTATGTCGGGGATTTTATTACATACCGCCTTCCAAAAAATTGCATTTCCGCAGCCAAGCTCCAACACACGTTGGTTAGCCTTCAGGCAAAAATTTTGCATCAGAAAATTACCCCACCCCTGCTTGCCCGTACTAAATTGCTTTTTTACCCGTATTCGGCTGTCCAAATTGCCATCCGTGCCGTATTGGTTTTTTATTACCTCGGGTGTTGTTATATTTTTCATTTTCTTCACCTCGTGCTAACCGTATCATAATTTGCTAAAAATATAAATGATTTGGAATATTTTCGATTTCACGATATAATAAATCAAAAGTATCGCGCAAAGAACGTGCGATTTTCAAGGGAGTTGATAAAATGTCAAAATTACTAAAAGCGGGCATAATAGGCTGTGGCGGAATAGCCAACCAAAAGCATATGCCGGCAATTCAAAAAACGGGCATGGTTGAGATGGTGTCATTCTGTGATATAAAGCCTGAGCGTGCCACGGAAGCCGCAGAAAAATACGGCATATCTAACGCGACTACGTCCACGGACTACAAAGCCCTCGTAAACGACCCTGCCATTGACATAATCTACGTACTAACCCCTAACAAATCACATTCCGTCATAACAATAGCGGCACTGGAAGCGGGCAAGCATGTAATGTGCGAAAAGCCAATGGCAAAAACCTCGGCAGAAGCCCGCGCCATGGTAGCCGCCGCAAAAAAAGCGGACAAGGTGTTAACAATCGGCTACCAAAACCGCTTTAAGCCGGAGGCCGCATACATCAAAAAATGCGCCAACAGGGGCGACCTTGGGGACATCTACTTTGCTAAGGCTCATGCGTTGCGTCGCCGTGCTGTTCCTACATGGGGTGTATTTCTTGATGAGGAGGAACAGGGAGGCGGCCCGCTGATAGATATTGGCACGCACGCCCTCGACCTCGCGTTATGGTTTATGAACAAATATAAGCCAAAATCCGTAATGGGAAGCGTCTTCCACAAGCTAAACGAAAACGGCGACTGCGGAAACGTCTTTGGCCCATGGAATCCAAAGGAATTTACGGTAGAAGACGCCGCATTTGGCTACATTACCATGGAAGACGGCTCTACAATTATTCTGGAATCCAGTTGGGCATTAAACACCCTGCAATATGGCGAAGCAAAAGCCACTATCTGCGGCACAAAGGGCGGCGCGGATATGTGGGACGGAGTACGAATAAACGGCGACGACTTTGGTAAACTGTACGAGAAAAAGCCCGCACTTGGTGCGGACGGCGTGGATTTCTTTATGGGCGGCGGGAATTCTGCGGAGGTGGAGGAGCAGCTTTCCTTCCTTAATGCAATCATAAAGGGTGAGCCGCTTACTGTTCTTCCGGAGGAGGCCTGCATTGTGACGGAAATCCTGGAGGCCATCTACGAATCCGCAAAAACAGGTAAGCTAGTGACGTTCTGATATGACGGCGGACGGCGTAAAGGTTTTATTTGACCTGCAAAGCGCGTTAAAAAAAAACGAAGCTTTATTTAGCGACGACAAAAATTTAATAATAGAAGTGGAAGACATAAAAACGATTTCCGTAGCAAAAAGAAGCTCCGACACAGACGGCTTTACCTTCCCGATTTCTAAAGACCTTTCGCCGGGCGACAGGGTGACTATCACGGGCAGGGTAGCGGGAAAATCCCCCATAGGCGGCTGGTGCTTTGAGCTTCTTTTGTGTAGCGTCGGCGGCGAATGCAAGGCGATACAGCAGTTTTTCCCCGGCCGCGACAGAATGTACGCGCTCTCATATGTTATGGATAAAATCGGCGCGGAAGAAATTCAACTGGTAACGCGCACACGAGTGAGCGGGATGAAGCCTTCGGATTTTTTTGTTGACGGCATTTTAATTACACGCGCTTTGGGCAATGCCTTGGTAGATACCCGCAGCGTCGTTTACATAATGGAAAACGACCGCTTGTTGGAAGAACTGGACGGCGGCGGCTACTCCGAGTATCTTTTTGCCACGGGCGACCCGTTGTATACAATTTACGATGACAATTTAAACGACGGAAAAAAATCCATAAGAATAAGCCGCAGGGTAAACGACTGGGATGGTCTCGATATACGTATTTCGCTGATGAATTTCCTGCATACCAACCGCTACGTCGTAAGGGTAACAGGCCGCGTAGACGGCAACGCCCCTCCCGACTCAGAAATAACTCTTCAGCTTTTGCCAAGCTACCAATGGCGCGGCACAAAGTCCGTAAAAGACGACCAAAGCTTTGTGCTGCTGCACGCCTTCACCCCGCAGGAGCTGGACGCTACCGAAAGCATAAGAATAACAACAAACCAAACGGCAAAAAATATGGCGTTTATCATAACCAGCATAGAAGTGTTTGTGCTGGACTAGCTTGGGTGTTCCTTTCTGCCTTACATATTTACCGTTTTTCCATGGGAGAAGGAGTACAGCAGTGTTTCCTTCACCTCCATTTTGGTGGCTTTTGAAAGAGCCTGCTTATAAATATCCAGTTGAACTTTATGATTTTTCGCCCAGTTTTCCAGCGTGCCTGTGATGTGGTCGCTTTTGTAGTCTACAAGGACTAACGCGCCGTCCTCTTCGAAGTGGCAGTCTATTATGCCGTGGACGAGGATTGTGTCTTCCTCGGGGGCTTCGGGGTAGAGTTGGATGGCGGGAAGGGCTAATACAAATGGGGTTTCGCGGTAGAGCTTGCCCTGCGCGGCGGCTTTTCGGATTCTGGCGGACAGGGGGGAGTTGGCCAGGTGTACGATTTTTTCTTGGGGGATGGCGGCGGCGTCTTCGGGGGTTAGCAGGTTTTTGTTGATTAGAGCTTGGATTAGGTCGGAAACGGTGGCGGGGGTGGTATGGGCATTGTAGTCTATATGCTCGGTGATTACGTGGAGTGCCGAGCCTAAGCGGG
>WQRQ01000054.1 GCA_009786685.1 Defluviitaleaceae bacterium | reverse complement strand
TGTTTCGCAATGCACGAATGCAACGTGGGTAAGGGTGGGGTCGTTTTTTAGGATTGTTTTTAGGTCTTCTGCTGTTGGTGCGGTTACTTCTCCGAGGTCGGCTACTGTGTGGTCTATGTTTAGCACCTTTGCCATTTCTGCCATGCGGTTTCCGTACGCGCCGTTTGTTAGGATGAGGAGCTTTCCGTCTTTGGGGAGTGCTGTACCCAAGCAGGCTTCTACTGCGAAGGAGCCGCTGCCTTGCATAAGTACAGCGGTGTAGTTGTCGGTGTCTTTTGTTGCGATGGCCACCAAGCGGCGGCGAATATTTTGCACAATATCCTCGTTGTAATCTGCGTCCCATGTACACCAGTCGCGCAAAAGTGCCGCCCTAACGCCCTTAGACGTAGAAAGCGGACCGGGTGTAAGTAAAATATATGGATTGTCGGGAATATAGTCGTACATTTTTTATCCTCCAATGGTTGTGATAAGCTTTGGCAGTTCGATAATGCTGTTGATTACAAAGTCTGCGCCGCTTGTTAAGTAGGCGGCTCTTGTTTTGGCGAATGCTTCGCTTTTTTGCTGCGGCTCAAGGTCTGCAAGCTCGTTTTCGGAAAGCCCTAACATGCTTGAGCCTGCGATTACGCCTACGCATAGGCAGCCTGCATTTTTTCCTTCTTGCATGTCGGCTTCTGTGTCGCCTATTTTTAGGACTTCGTTTATGTTTTCGCAGTTCAGGGCTTCCAGATTGCGCCACAGCATGTATGGGTAGGGTCTGCCTTTTCCGTTTACCTCCTCGGGGCATACCAAAAAGTCCGGTGCGTAGCCGTTTTGCTTTGCTAATGGGGCTACTATGTTCATCATTTCGCGGGTGTAGCCTGTTGTGGAGCCTATTTTTATACCCTTGCGTCTTATTTTATTAACGGTATCTAGTACACCGGGGAGTGGGTCGGCGTAGTTTTTTAAAACGCTGAATAGGGCAGGTTCAAATTTTTTGTATATAGCGTCTATGTCGGCTTCTGTGTGGGGTTTGCCATGCTGCTTTACCCATTCTGCGGCGAGGCGTTCTCCCGCGAGCATTGTTGCTACATGTACGCGCTTTGCAAGTCCCATGGGTGCGCGGGTTTCTTCTGCCGTTGGGTTAATGCCGTATGCGGCAAAGGCTGTCATAAAGGACTCCACAGGTGCAAACGAGCCAAAATCCACCGTTGTACCTGCCCAGTCCAAGATAATAGTCTTTATTTTCATGCTTGTTTTCTCCTTTTTTTAATTAGATGTATTGTGATTTCGTAGATTAGCCTAACCACTACGTTTACCAGCAGAATTAACAGGCTCATGGCGGCGGCTTGTGCAAAAACGCCTTCTGCGTGCATATGAGAAATAGCAATTGACGCAACCCTAAATCTCGGCGTGTACAAAAACACTATTGCCGAAATCGTCACCATGGAGCTAACAAAATAGTACATAAATGTCTCCAAAATCGCGGGCAACGAAAGCGGAACCGTCACCATGGTAAACAGCTTCCAACGAGGCGCACTCATGCTGTCGGAAACGCTTTCGAATTCTCTGTCCAGCTTTTTTAACGCGCCCATAATCGTAAGATACGGCACAGAAAAAAAGCTCAAAATATTAGCCATTACCAAAATGCCCACCGTTCCGAAGGCAAAATTAAACGGGTTATTTGGGTTATTAAAAAAGAAAATGTACGAAACACCGATAACCATACCCGGCAAAGCCAGCGGCAAAACGGAAAATAATTTAGCAATTTTACGCAGGAACTCAAAACCGTCGGTTTTTTCTGCGACGTAAGCATAAACAAACACAAACGCCGTACCCACCGTAGCAGTAATAAGGCTCATCCGGACAGAATTAAAAAAGCTGCCAACACCGCCCGTTACAGGGCTAAACTGAAAATTACCAAGCGTAGGCGTCATATTAAACGGAAAAAATGTCGTAAACGCCCGCACTGCCAAAGCCCCGATAAGCGTGAGAAAAAACAACACAATCAAAGAGCAAAAAGCAAAGAAAAATATGTCACGAGCCAAGCTTTTTTTAACCTTTAGCTTTGTGGATTTCGCGCTCATCGCGCCCATGTTTGCTATATTTGTGACGCGGTTTACGATAAAGGCCAGTATTGCCGGTATGAGGAGCAATGTGCCAACGACTGCACCCATATTAAAATTAAACAGGCCTGTGATTTGCACAAACAAATCTGTCGCAAGCACATTGTAACCGCCGCCGATTACCACAGGCGCACCAAAATCCGTAAATGCAAGTGTAAAGCACACAAACGCGGCGTTTATTAATGTAAATTTAATTTCCGGCAGCGTTATTTTAAATAGCTTTGTGAGTGGCTTAACGCCCATGGACTCGGCTGCCTCGTACAGACGACCGTCGGCATACTCCAGTGTCACAAAAAACATCAAAAACGCTTGCGGAAAGGTAAAAATAATATGTGAAAGCGTAATACCGATAAACCCAAATATCTCGATATCAAAGCCCATTTGGGTAATCAAGCCCTGCCGCCCAAACAGCGAAATAAGCCCCACCGCATGTACAATGGTAGGGATAAAAATAGGAATAAGAGCCATGTACCTAAAAAAACGCTTAAAGCGGATATTTGTACGAGTGAGGGCATAGGCGTACAAAAAGCCCAGCGTCACACTAAAAACCGTGGTAACAAGCGAAACATTGATGGTATTCCACAAAGCCCTCGAAAGGGCAGGATTTGCGAAATAAGCCCTGTAGTTGGCCATCCCGACAAACTGCCCCGTATTATCCTGAAAGGCTCGTGCAAACAATGCAAACAGCGGCAGCACCATAATAATTACAAAGGCCGCGAGCATTAAGCACAGGAGTAAAAACTGTCCTTTAGATTTTCCCCTCATACGGCAATTTCGCCCCATGCTTCGGTGTAGCGGGAGATATGTTCTTCCGGCAGACGAAGGAATACCTGCGCACCTGCGCGGATGTTCATGTTATCGAAGCTTTGTGACGGTAGCTCTATGCTTACTTCTGCTGCGTTTTTTGTGCGGGCATATACTCGGGTTAGAGGGCCTTTAAATTCTACGGCCGATACATTTGCCTTTAAATCAAATGTATCAAAACGGCCTACGAGCTTTATTCTCTCGGGGCGGATTGCTTTTATGCCGCCGTCTACTTTTAGGAAGTTCATCGACCCTATAAAGCCTGCCACAAAGTTTGTGGCGGGGTTGCCGTATATTTCTTTTGGAGTGCCTACCTGCTCTACTACGGAATTGTTCATTACTATTACTTTGTCGGCCATGGTCAGGGCTTCTTCTTGGTCGTGAGTAACCATTACCGTGGTTACTCCGAGTTGTTTTTGGATTTCGCGGATTTCGCCGCGCAGCTTTGTGCGCACTTTTGCGTCCAAGGCCGAAAGCGGCTCGTCCAGCAGTAAAAAGGAGGGAGACAGCGCAATGGCTCTCGCAAGAGCCGTGCGCTGTTGTTGCCCGCCGGAAAGCTGGCGCGGATATTTGTCGCTATGGTCTGTCAGGTCAACCATTTCCAAAACTTCTTCTGCGCGGCGGCGTAGCTCCGCTTTGCTTGCGCGTACTTTTTGCTTTAGGCCGAATAAGACATTTCCCATCACCGTCATATTGGGGAAAAGCGCGTAGGATTGGAATACAATCCCAAAATTACGCTTGGCGGGGGGAAGGAATGTTGCATCCTTCCCGTCTATAAAGATTTTACCGCTGTCTGTTGTTTCCAGCCCTGCTATTGTGCGCAGGAGGGTTGTTTTGCCGCAGCCGCTGGGGCCGAGGATACAAACAAGCTCTCCCTTTTCTACATTTATGCTTACGTTATTTAGTGCGGATTGGTTGTCAAAGCGTTTTACTACGTTTTTTACTTCCAAAAAGCTCATTTGATTATCCCCCGTATCTGCGATTCCATTCTGCTAAAATTGATTCTCTGTTGCTTGCTATCCATACAAAGCATTTGTCAATTAGCTGGTCTACGGGGTTTTGGCCTTCGAAGCCGTAGTAGCTTCCGCCTTCTCCCGTGGAAATTATGGGGAATGCCTCGTTGTAGATTGCCATTGCCTCGTCGGAAATCGCCCAGTTAAGGAATGTTTGTGCCGCAGGGTGGATTTCGTCTTGGCGAATCAACGCATTAGCCTCCATATCCCAGCCGGAACCCCTCTCGGGGAATACAACTGCCACAGGCGCGCCTTCTTGCAAGCGGGAAATCCCGGGGAAGCCGAAGCTGATACCTACCACTGTTTCTCCTGTTGCGGCCATGTTTGCAGGGCCTGCTCCGGAGTGAATGTAATCCTGAACATTCTCATGCAGCCTGTCCATAAATTCCCAGCCTGCGTCTGTGTCTCTGCCATATAACTCCAGCAAGCCTACCACCGTAAGAAATCCTGTACCCGAAGAAGCAGGGTTGGGCATGATGATGTTTCCCTGAAGCTCGGGACGAAGCAAATCTACATAGCAGCGGATATCGTCGATGGTAAGGCCAAGTGCCTCAAGCTCCGGTAGGTTAACTATAAATGCAGTCTCCCATGCAGTGATGCCCACCCATGTAGGCGGATTGGACTCTGCCCTAAACATCGGTAAAATGCGGTCTAAACCCGTAGGCGCAAACGGCTCAAGCATGTCCATCGCTTCCAACACCATCAAACTGGAAGCCGCTGTCCCCCAAACAACATCTGCTTGCGGGTTAGCTGCTTCTGCAATCAAACGTGATGTAATTACTCCTGTCGAATCTCTTACCAGATTAACTGTAATGTCGGGATAGTGTGCGTTAAATGTCTCTACAAGCCGACCCGCAAGTACGTTTTCGATAGCCGTGTAAACCGTTATCTCCCCCGAAACAGGGCTTGCTTCTACGCGGTCACCTGCTCCGCAGCCTGTAAAAAGCAACACTGCCAATACTGCCAAACTTACTAACTTTGCTTTCCAATACCCTTTTGCATGAATCATAAATATCCTCCCATGATTTTGTTTTTGATTCCTGAAAGAGTATAAAGATTACAATGTAAATTAAAAACCAGCGAAGCGTAAAGAGTTTGTAAATTTAATGTAAGGATATCTAAAAAACCCGCTCACGGGTTTTTTAGATATAAAATTGCCTGCCTGTAGCCGTCTATTCCCTTCCCACAGATGGTTTTTACGCAGGCCATGCCTGTATAGGAGATTTGGCGGAAGCTTTCTCGGGTGGTTATGTCGGAGATGTGGACTTCTACCGTGGGGATGTTTACGGCTTTTAGGGCGTCTAGGATTGCTATGCTTGTGTGGGTGTAGGCGGCGGGGTTTATTACTATTGCGTCTGTGTTGTTTAGGGCTTGTTGGATTTTGTCTACTATTTCGCCTTCGTGGTTGGATTGGTAGATTTCCGGGGTTATGTTTTCTTCGGCGCAGGTTTTATTTATTAGGTCTACCAAGGCTTGGTAGTTTGCGTTGCCGTACAGGTGCGGCTCGCGGATACCCAGCAGGTTTATGTTTGGGCCGTTTATTACAAGTAGTCGCATATATCCTCCAGTCTGCCGTCCGCAAAGCGTTTGTACATGGGAAGGCGTTTTTTGTACATCTCGTGCAGGTCGCCTTGCGAAAGCGGACGGCCTTCGCGGGAGAGCTGGTTTATGTCGCGCTCAAGAAATAAAATTAGGCCATTTTGATGAAGGTTCGGATAGTTTTCCTCTCGTGTTACACATCCGCCGCCTGTGGCGATTATCAAGCCCGATTCTTTGCCTAAGCGGGCGAGTGTTTCTGTCTCCAGCTTGCGGAAGAAATCTTCGCCGTCTGCGGCGAAGATTTCCGGGATGGTGCGGCCTGTGGTTTTTTCGATTTCTTCGTCGGCGTCTACGAAGGGGCGGTTTAGTTTCTCGGCCAGTATTTTGCCGTGGGTGGTTTTTCCGCTGCCGGGCATTCCTATTATTATTATGTTTTGCATGGAGCGTTCGAGCTTTTGCAGGACGGCGGCTTCGTTGGAAACCTCGTGGCCTGTAAAAATCGCAGAAGCGGCGGCGGCTTGGCCTACAAGCATGGGAAGCCCGCCGATTACTGGGATTTTACGCGAAGCGGCGGCTTGCATAAGGCGTGTGCGTGCGGGGTTGTAGATGAGGTCGAGTACGCCTTCCAACTGCGGGAAGTGGTCGAGAGAAACGGGTGACGCGTCGTTTAGCGGGTACATGCCGACGGGGGTGCAGTTTACCAAGATAGCGGCGTCATTATGCTGCGCGAGGAAGCCGTCGTTATTATCGGCGCGGGATACGACTACTATTTCTGCGGCATTTAGCTCGCGCAGGACGTGGCAGACGGCGAGCGCGCTGCCACCTTTGCCAATGACGATTATTTTTTTGTCGGCAACAGACACGCCTAGTTTTTCCACCATTTTTTTAAACCCTGCGGCGTCGGTGTTGTCGCCGTGCAGAGTGCCGTCGGGGTGGCGGATTATGGTGTTTACACTGCCGATTTCCTGTGCGGTGGGGGATAGTGTGGCACAAAATTTCATTGCGTCCTGTTTGTATGGGATGGTCACGTTTATGCCGTGGAAGCTTTCTTTTGCGAAGAATTCTTCCGGATTTTCCGTCTCAAAAAGCGCGTAGCAATAGCGAGCTTGCTCGCTACACCCTCCCTCAAATGCCGCGTGGATGGCAGGGGAATAGCTATGCGCCAGTTTTTTGCCCAAAAGCCCGCAGGTCATATCAGACCTCTACATAGCTGCCGAGATATTCGAATTTTTTGCAGAGCGTGGTAAGCTCGTCCAACAGCGTAAAAAGGTCATCGTTGACGGCAGTTTTGAAGGTAACGTAAAACATAAAATCGTCGTCGCTGTCGGTGGGGCGGCTTTCGAGCTTGCCTAGGTCTATGCCAAGTTCGTTTATTTTGCTGATTACTTTGTACAGCGAGCCTTGTTTATTTTCCAGCGTGAGAATCATGTCGGTATTGTTTGCGCCTTCGTAGATTTCCAGATTGCGCGAGATACATATGAAGCGAGTGTAGTTGTTTGGGTTGTCTTGGATATTTTCTTCCAGATAATCGAGATTGTATTGGTTTACACAGCGGCGGGAGCAGATGGCGGCAACATCGCGGCGTGGGCTGTTTGCTACCATTTCCGCAGCGGCGGCAGTATTGTTGTATTGGGTTTGGGCGATTTCTTTGCCGAGGCGTTTGCTTAGGTTGTTTAGGTAGCCGTCGCATTGGGCGAGGGCTTGCTCGTGGGATACTACCTCGTTTATGTCTTCAAGCTTAACGCCTTTTGGCGCGACAAGATGATGGTCAACCTTTAACCTAATACTGCGCACAATTCGGAAATTATGGTTTTGCATAACACGATAAACCTTGTTTACCGAACCCGCCGTGCTGTTTTCCAGCGGAAGAACACCATAGTCACAGAAGCCGTTTTCGATAGCCGAAAATACACTGCCGTAGGTTTTCATGTACTGTATCATCGGCTGCTGCTTAAACAATTTTTCCGAGGCAAGCTCCGCAAACGAACCTTCTACGCCTTGACAGGCTATCATCGCCGTGGTGGGCAGCTCTTTTGATGTGTAGGCTTTTTTTGCTTCGGTGATTTCTGCGCATAGCGCGGTTTTGTAATTTTGCAGAGGTGAAGGCTCGGCTTTTAGCGTCTCGTGCTGGTGACGGCGACTTATCCCAAATAACGCGCTAAAAAGCATACGTGCGTTTTTGTCCGTGATTTTGTTTAGCTTTTCTTCCTCGCGGCCACGGTCGAGTACTGGGATTCCGTTGGCCTTTTTGTACGCCGCTACGTCGGTTACTACCTTCATGCGTTGCTCAAACAGGTTTAGTAGCTCGTTGTCTATTGTGTCGATTTTTTTTCGTAGGTCTTCTAATGTCATTTTTTTCAACTCCTCACAGAGAATAATACAATAATAGCCTTATGCCGTAAAGAGCGGATAGCTTTGTTTGGTGGGATAATCGCTATGACACATCCGTTAATGAATGCCCAAGCACATTATTACAATGGACAGGTTAAGGGATAACGGTATTCAAGTAATCATCATTCCATAACTGGGCTTCAATGCAATAATGTTCTTTGTTTAACTTGCGCAAATAATCTTCCATTGTGCCGGGATATTGGGTTAGTGTTTCAATCAATTTTTCTTTTGTGTACATGGTGTACACACCGTGCTTTTTGTATATCAGAATACTGTCATCGACAGTAAAGCTGATTGAATCAGAAGGGATGTCGTTTAACTTTATCCTATGCGCGCTATAGTCACCCATCCAGTCTTCGAGCGATTTGCTGCTATGCAGGACGAAAAAGATAGGGTGCATTTCCTTTGGTTTGCCGCCTTTGGCAATAAACGTATCGCGCAGAATTTTGTCTGTTGCCATTCTTCGGGTGTAATAACCATCAAAGTGGGTATCGTCAAAGCGGTCAAACGACGCAACACCCGCACCCTTTTCAGCCATTTGCGAAGCAAGCTTGAATGCCTCAGCTTTTGGCAGTCTGCATATATTCATAAATGGGGTGCAAGTCGGATGGCTGTAATGTGTGACGTATATTTCATCGGTATTTATCATTTACTCGCTCCCTACCATGTTTGTAATGCGTCCAGTATCGCAATAGCCATCGCCGCCTCAAAGCATGGTACGGCACGGGGTACAATGCATGGGTCGTGGCGGCCGTTGACTGTTAATGTTTCTGGGGTTAGGGTCGTGAGGTTAACGGACTGCTGCGGCTGCGTGATGGAAGGCGTAGGCTTTATTGCGGCACGAAATACTATCGGCATACCCGAGGTAATGCCGCCGAGGATTCCGCCGTGGTGGTTTGTGGTGGTTTGTACTTTGCCGCCCGCTACGGCGAAGGGGTCGTTGTTTTCGCTGCCGCGAAGGGTTGCGGCGGAGAAGCCTGCGCCAAATTCGATGCCCTTTACTGCGGGGATGGCGAAAACTAACTGCGCGATTCTGTTTTCCATTCCGTCAAACATTGGCTCGCCCAGGCCTGCGGGTACGCCTGTGGCGGTGCATTCTATGACGCCGCCTACGCTGTCGTTTTCTTGTTTTGCGCGTTCTATTTCTTCTCCAAAGTTTTCGGTGGCGTTGCCTATGGAAATAATACGTGCGTTTATGCTAATGCCGCGTCGCTGTAATATTTGCAAGCAAATCCCGCCCGCGATACATAAAGGCGCGGTAAGCCGCCCGGAAAAATGCCCCCCGCCCGAAAGGTCGGCATGGCCTCGCGTTTTTACAAAGGCGGTGTAATCGGCGTGGCCGGGGCGCGGCGTTACCGACGTGTTTGCGTAATCCGACGGGCGTATGTTGGTGTTTTTGATAACGGCGGTTATGGGTGCGCCGCATGTAGTACCGCTTGCAGCGTCGGCTTGGGCGACAAGCCCGGACAAAAACTCCGGCTCGTCGGCCTCCTTGCGTGGGGTAGCCCAAGGAGAATTCCCCGGTGCGCGGCGTTGTAAAAACGCGTTTAGTACGTCGAAGTCAATTTCCTCCCCCTCAGGTATGCCGTCAAGCGTCACCCCGATAGCCGCACCATGCGACTGCCCGAATATCGAGACGGTAAGGCGGTTTTTGTATGTGCTTGCCATGGCTACGCCTCCAGTAGCTTAATGATTTGTTCCGCTTAGTATGATGCTGTCTCATATATTCACGACACTAATGTTGTGAATAATTATGCTCTTTCCTTTTGAATTATTGTCCTTACATTTGGTGAAAACTTCAACATTATGAGTTTCTCTCTGAACAAACGATAACTTTTGTCCGCTTGGTAGCTCGACAAATATTTTGTCTGTGTCAACAGAAGCATTTGGGAAAATTTTTAAGATAAGTTCTTTGTCATTATCTGTGTAGTTACCGCAAAGACTGAGTGCCGTAATTTGGTCAATACCATTTTCTCTACTGTTTGGAATCATGTATTGCTGCATCCAATTCCTTGAAGCCGCGTCTTTCATTTGTTGAAATCCAAGTTGAAAAGGAACACCTTCAAAAAAAGGAAGGTAAGAGTTTTGCCAAGGCATAGTGCGCGTTAATAAGCCAAAGCACCATTTAAATTTTAAGTATTCAGGTGCTGATATGTTAACCCCTAGATTACTTAACCGCTCAAATTCTTCAGTGATGTTATCTGTGTCAATGAAAAGACAAATAAGACCTCGGTGGTTATGATTATATTTCTTGACCCAATCCTCTCGCCAACCGCCGCCATTTGCTTTGAGAATCCTTACCATTTCAAAATACTCATCGCCAATCCAAATATTTGATGCCTTAAATCCAGAAGTTCCTTTGCCCCATTTAGGCTCATACGGAAATCCATTGTTTCTTATATAATCTATAGTTGAGGAGTCCGTTTGATACTCCTTGCTAACATTTATAACTAAGTGGTCGATTTTCAAATGTTATCCACTTCGCATTATATGAATTTTCGCACGTACCATGCTTGCGTTGGTACATAAGTACGCCATTTTTATTTATCGTCGTAGTGCCCTTTACATGAAATTACTAACAAATCTTTTTTATCTTGTGGAGAATACACAAGCCTATCCCCTTTGTTTATCTGCCTAGAAAATCGCACAGGATTTTTGTAGTGTTTTAATTGCTCGGGCTTGCCCCTGCCACCCAACATTCCATACTTTTGAATATCGCTGATAAGGTCATAAATTTTCTTAGCAGTTGAATGGTCTGCTTTCAACCAGTTTTTTAACTCTTTATTTGCAATGTCGGTGAAATATACATCCATACTTATTCTCCGTCCACCAAGGCTTTTAATTCTTCCATTGAATATCTAACCACCTCACCTCGTTCAGCCTGTGCAATTGACTCATCGAGCTTGGCAAGATATTCATTGTTGGCTTGTTGAATTGTGGTTAATTCAAATGGCACTTTTTTCTCCCGCACCAATGCCCTTAGGCTGGAGTTGATATAGGTAGTCATGTTTAATCCAATTTCACTCAACATATCCTCTGCCTGTTGTTTCACATTTTCATCAACTCTTACAGTTATTGCTCTTGACATAAAAAATCACTCCTTCACTTAGTCATTGTATTGCAAATAGGTGACATTGGCAATATACACATAATTTCAAAGCAAGGCGTTATTTACACCCTTCACAGCGTACACCCCAAGTGTTGGCAGCTTGTACTCCAACGCTAACAACCGCCAATAATGTGGAACAAGCGTTGTATCGTAGTCTTGAAATGAGAAGCATATAAAAGCACAGCCATCATGTGCTGTATTGTTATATGTCCATTTTAAGCGATATTTACAATGTTTGCTTGTAGCACCTTGGAAATCGCAATAATTACAATAATTCTTTGTAAAATGAATTTTTATACTTTCGGGCATGGCGGCAATTTCGTCCATATAATTATCCATATTGCTTAATTTTAAGGATAAACTGTCCAACCCCGTAACGATTCGTTTGGATTTATAAAAATAATTGCCGTCATACTTCACAGTTTTATATTGTAAAGAATGTTCATAAAAAGCAACGTGGAAAGCGATGGTCTCTTTAGAACAGCCTTGTGATTGCAATTCATATACAATCCAATCCTGCATAGGGATTTTATCTTGGTCAGCGGTAAACCGAAAATCAAATTTCATATGATTATAGTAATGCAAAATTGGTTTACCTTTGTATGATAAATTCGACCTATCCTTTAATTCACTTTGGCTTTGACGAGTTTGTTTCCAGCAGTCACAAAAAATTTTGAGAGTGTTAATGAGTTCCGGCGAATCGGGATATTCCACCGTGAAAGATTCGAGTGTTTTAGCGAAGGGTTTACCGGTAAAATTTGATATGACAAAACCAAAATCTACAAGGCGCAACAAAATAAGTTCATATTTTGTTACAGGGCTAACACCGTTCCCTTCAGCTTTTTTTATCACCTCTTTGAATGTTGGCAGTGAAACGATTAACTGTTTATTGTGGATTTCTCCGCATTGCGCTAAACGAAACAACGTATCAGGCAACCTATTAACAGAGTTTCGTGATTTTCTAATTAAGCCTGCTTCTTTTGACTGACTGTTTCCCCGTTGCATGGCGTAATCAGTTAAAACCAATCCATATGCTTCCGGTTGCTTAGCCATGTCTAAGTACATGTTTTTCATCAATGCACATAGTTTTGCAAAATCTGTCCTGAAATTATCCGGCAAGCCATCTGCAAGAGGGTAATCAACAGGAACGGGCATAATGGAATTTGCCACCATCACCGCTTCGTGCTGGCAATGGTATTGGTGATTATCATCACTCATCATAGGCTACTCTTCCGTTTCTGTTTTTTTACCCAGCAACCGCAAATCTTCCCAAAAAGCGGGGTAGGATTTGTTTACCGCTTGTGCGCCTGTCACGGTTACGGGGTTTTGGCAGGCGGTGCTTGCTACTGCGGCCATCATAGGGATTCTGTGGTCGCCGTGGCCGTTTACTTCGCCGCCGATTAGCGTTTTTTTGCCGTTTACTATTAGGCCGTCGGGGGTTTCTTTTATGTCCGCGCCCAGCTTGGAAAGGGTGTCGGCGGTGGTTTTTAGGCGGTCGGATTCTTTTATGCGGAGGCGGGCTGCGTTTTTGAATATCGTTGTGCCTTCGCTTACGGCGGCTACTGCCGCCAGGACGGGGATTAGGTCGGGGATTGCTGCGCCGTCTATTTCGGGTAACGTGCGCGTGCCTTCTTTTATGTTAACGCTTTTGGCTTCCCATGTTACCCTCGCGCCCATTTTTTCCAGAATATTTACGATTTCGCGGTCGCCTTGGGTGCTGTTTTTTTCTAAGCCGCTTACCGTCATATCGCCGCCGGGCATTGCGCCCGCGCATAACCAAAACGCACTGTTGGACCAGTCACCCTCGGCGGTTACGCGCTCGGGGCTTTTAAACTCGCACGGCGAAATGGTATATCGCACGCTTTCCGGCGAGTTAATCGTCACCGATTTTACGCCAAATTCTCGTGCGGTTTTTTTTGTGATTTCGATGTAATCGGCTGATTCTACGGGCGTGGAAACGGTAAGCACGCTCCCGTCGCCTAAAAGCGGCAACGCCATCAAAAGCCCCGTTACATATTGCGAAGAAACATCACCCGGCAAGACAAAATCCCCCGACGACAACTGCCCCTCGCAGTGCAAAAGCCCATCGTCGTCGCGCCAAAGCTTAACGCCGTGTTTTTGTAATTGCTCGTCCAAGGGCGCGAGCGGACGCTCCGCAAGCCGTCCCTTCATTTCAAACGCGCCGTGTACGCCAAGCGCGGCGACTACGGGCAGCAAAAACCGCAGGGTAGAGCCGCTTTCGCAACAGGGCAATGTTACAACTCCGCGTGGTAGGCTATCCCTATCAATCGGCGTGACAAAAAAACCATCTTCTTTTTTCACAATCCTCGCGCCAAGCGCGGAAAGGCAACTAATAGTTGCAACGATGTCCTCCGCATTAGTCTCTGCGCAAGAAATAAACGTCTCCTTATCCGCCAACGCCGCGTAAATTAACAAGCGGTGCAAGTGGCTCTTAGAAGGAATCGCCTGTATCTCACCAAAAATTTTACCGGGGAAAATCTTAACCGTCATACGCCTACCCCTTTAACACGCCTTAGGCGATTTATTATGTGTTGCTCTGTCCTGATGTTATCCATTCCAACAGCTCGCTCACGGGCATTTTTTGCAATTCGCAAAAGCCGACTTCTCGTGGGATGATTTCTGTGATTGTGTCGCCCATGCGTTTTTTATCTCCGAGTGCGGCCTCGTAGATTTCCTCCGCAGAAAAATCTGTTTTTGCGGGCAAGCCGCATTTTTCTACCAGTCGCTCCAAAATTTCCAAGCACTCCACGGGGCAAAGCCCTTTTTTAACGGCGGCGCGGGTGATAATGCACATCCCAATCGCCACGGCCTGCCCGTGCGATACCTCAAAATCGCTTAATTTCTCGATGGCGTGGCCTATGGTATGGCCAAAATTTAAAAGCTGCCGCTCACCTGTGTCAAACTCGTCGCGCTGTACGATTGTGCGTTTTATATCAATATTTTCCGCGATTATGTCGGCAATTTCTCCGTCAAAGCCCGATTTTTCCAGTGTCGAAAGCAAACCCTTGCTCCGTATCATCCCATGCTTAATAACCTCGGCGCAACCGTCGCTAAAAACCTCGGCGGGCAGCGTTTTCAAAGTATAAGGGTCGCAAACCACCATTTTAGGCTGATGAAAAGCCCCCACAAGGTTTTTACCTGCCGGAATATCAATCCCCGTCTTTCCGCCAACGGAAGAATCCACCATAGCCAATAAAGTAGTAGGAACCTGCACAAACGCAACCCCACGCAAATAAGTAGCCGCCACAAACCCCGTCAAGTCACCAACCACGCCGCCGCCCAGCGCAACCAGCGCGTCGCTGCGTGTAACGTGATTTTCCGCGAGCCAATTTTGCAGCTCAAAAAACCTGTCGGCGCATTTGGACTTTTCCCCTGCGGGGATGGTAAAAGAAATCACCCTATACCCCGCACCCACCAACGAATCCGCCACGGTTTTGCCATAAAGCGGGGCAACATTTTCATCCGAAATGACAGCAAAGGTTTTCACTTTTAGTAGTCCTTCAACCAAATGGCCTAAATTTTTTAGCACCCCGGATTTTATAATTATTTCGCTCACGGGCCGTCAACCTCCCGTTTTATGCGGCTTCCCGCTGCCAAAAGCTCGCGTAGTTTTTCTGCGTTTCCCGATTCCAGTGCGTTTTTATACTCGCTTATTGCGGACAAAAAATTTTCAAATTCGTGTAGCAAAAAGTCTTTGTTCTCCAAAAATAATTCTGTCCACATGTTTGGGTCGAGCTGCGCAACGCGAGAGAGGTCGCGATAGCTGCCCGCAGAATACCCCTTATGCCTCGGCGCGGTGGGGCTTTTTACAAACGCATTGGAAATCACGTGGGGCATTTGTGACGCAAACGCGATTATGGCGTCATGCTCGTCGGAAGTTGTTACGGAAATTCTGCCAAAGCCCACAGGCGCAAGCAGCGTCTTAATGTCATCAAAAAGCTGAATATCGTCATGTGTCGGCGGCACAATTACCATCGGCTCACCGTCAAACAAATCCTCTCGGCTAAACTTAAAGCCCGAGCGGTGCAAGCCCGCCATCGGGTGGCCGCCGACAAATAAAAAGCCGTTTTCCTTGGCAAGCGGAAAAAGGGTCTCACAAATCCGCCCCTTTGTACCCGCGCAATCAATCACGGTTGTGCCTGCGAGAAGATGTGCCTTCGCCTGCACCCATTCGATTACGCCTTGCGGGAAAATGGCCAATAAAATACAATCGCAGTTTTTTAGCTCCGTGTCGGTTAGCTCGCCGTCTATCGCTTCTGCAAGCCGCGCAAAGTCTAAGATGGACTTGTCCATATCGCTACCGAGTACGGTAATCCCCTGCGTGCGCTTATACGCCTTGGCAAGCGACCCACCGATTAGCCCAAGCCCTACGACACCTACGGTTTTCACGCCAGTACCTCGCGCAATTTTTCAATTTTTTTAACCAATGTCGCAAAATTAGCAGGTGTAAGGGATTGCGCACCGTCACAAAGAGCATTTGCGGGGTCGTTGTGTACCTCCACGATAATGCCGTCTGCGCCTGCGGCCACAGCGGCAAGCGTCATGGAAGGAACAAGGTCTGCACGACCCGTCGCGTGCGAAGGGTCAACAATAACAGGCAGATGAGTAAGGCTTTTTAGAATGGGAACGGCGGACAAATCCAATGTATTACGCGCATAGTCCTGCTCGTAGGTGCGGATACCGCGTTCGCACAAAATCACGTTTTCGTTGCCGTTGGCCATGATGTATTCTGCACTCATCAACAGCTCTTTTATTGTCCCCGCAAGGCCGCGTTTAAGCAGAATCGGGACTTTTGTACATTTCCCCAATTCTTTTAAAAGGTCGTAATTTTGCGTGTTACGCGCCCCTATTTGGATTACGTCAATTTCTTTTTGCAAAAATTCGTCAAGATTGTGCAGGTACATAAGCTCGGTGACGATGGGAAGCCCCGTAGCCGCACGCGCTTCCAGCAAAAGCTCCAGCCCCGCGCTGCCCATCCCTTGGAAATCATACGGCGAAGTCCGCGGCTTAAACGCGCCGCCCCGCAAAAAATTTGCTCCCGCCGCCTGTACTTCCTTAGCGACAAAGGTAATCTGCTCTCGGCTTTCCACAGAACAAGGCCCCGCAATAAGCGCGAAATTACCCCCGCCAATCATCGCCCCACGCCCGTAAGGCATCTCCAAAACAGAATCCTCCGGGTGCATTTTTCTGTTGCTCGCCTTAAAGGTCTCCGTCATATCGGACACGGATTCTACGATATCCAAGCTTTTTAACATATCCTTGTCAACGCAGTTAGTATTACCAATCAGCCCAAGCACACACTGCTCCTGCCCTTGGAACTCACGCACAATTAACTCCTTGTCCGAAAGCCACTTTTTTAAATGCTCAATTTTTTCCTGCGAAGCTTCCGACCTTATCATTACAACCATAAACACTGCTCCCCATATTATATTATTTCACCTGCATTTTGGCACTTTTCCAATAATTTGTCAACGGAAGCGCGGGAAAAGTGGCGTGGTGGGAAGCGCGAGGGTGGGGTTAGGTGGGCTGTGTTTTCTCCGCTGCTCCCGCTTTGCGCTACAGCCTTATGCTAAGGGAAGCTATGTGTTTCTCGACTGCTCGGTCGCAGTCGGAAACACGAGCCTCCCTAAGCCTAAGTCTGTAGCACGCGTCCACACGCTACGAAAACACAGCCCACCTAACCCCACCCTCGCGCCGTACGCCGCCTTTCCCCTGTTGGGGAGGGGATTAGTTAGTTAAAAAGCGGTGTGGAGCGGTTAATCCAAAAACATCTACCCATATATTGGAAAATTTCGGGTGGTTACATCATTGTACGGCATGGCGTGAAAATCCTTTGGAAGTATGATATTATTTTTTAGTGTTAGTGAACAAAATTTATATTTTCGGAAGAAGGGGCAAGTTTAAGTGAATACAAATATTGGTGATTTTTTGTTAAGCGACGACAAAAATTTAATGCAAATTGAAAGAATTTATGATTTGCTTTCACAGACGTATTTTGCGAAAGACCGCACAAAAGATGCAATTCAAAAATCAATTGAAAATTCTATGTGTTTTGGAGTTTACTCAGACAACGTGCAAATTGGATTTGCGCGTTGCATAACGGATTTCGCTACCACATACTATCTTTGTGATGTCGTTGTCGATGAAAAATACAGAGGGCAAGGCTTAGGCAAAGCATTAACAAAATTCATAACAGAGCATGAATCCTTATCCACATCAATGGGCGTGCTTGGAACAGAAGATGCCGACAGCTTGTATGAACAGTTTGGCTTTAAGCGCGACCAAGGAATGTATAGACCGCCTAACCGCAGGAAGTGAAGCGTTTTGACGCGCAAGCCTGAACGGAAATTTCAGTTGCAGGACAGGTTTAATTTTTAGGTGTGCTATGCTGTAATTAACGGCAAGAGTTTGAAAATTTAGATTTTGCCATCAAGGAGCATGAAATGAATTATATAAACCCACCAACCGAATCACCTCAAAATGTTACTCACAAAACATTTTACAGCCAAATATTAAATCACGAAATAGGCTATAACATCTATCTTCCGTTCGAGTACGATAATTGCGATGAAAAATATCCGGTTGCGTATCACATTCACGGATTCATGGGTAACGAATCGTCCGAGATATGGTCGCTGGAAAAGGTTTATAGAAACAGACGAGCAATTACCGTTTTTGTTAATGCTATTTCGTCAGTCAACGTCATTTCGTATGAAGATGGTTATATTGACGCATTGTTGCAAATTGAGTCTATCATTATTAAAGAGTTAATTCCCTATATTGACAGTCAATATAGAACAGATGCAACCCGTAGGAACAGAATGTTGTCAGGCTTTTCATTGGGCGGAAACATGGCGTTTTATTATGCAATTAGGCACTTCGAGGTGTTTGGTTCTGTAACCCCTTATGCAGGAACTTATCACCACCTCTATCACAAAGAGAACCGTACTGTAGGAGTAGCACCGGAAAAAGCTATCGAATTATACGAAGCTATGATTAGAGAAAAATGGTATTTAGAGGAAAACAATCTTTTGTATTTGGTACGGCAAAATGCGGATAAAATACGGAACAAGCTAAAAATAGAAATTCATATAGGGACGGCTGATATATTATTTTGTGATAACGAGATTTTACATTTATATTTGGATTCGTTGAATATCCCNCATGAGTACAAAAAATTTGAAGGGATTGACCATGAGNTGGATAAAATTGTATAGCACCTACAAATAAGCATAACACCGTGTAACCCCTTGCAATATCAACGAGTGTAATAACCGAGATTTTGAACAGCAACGCCCATGAACAGGGATATTACTTCCCACTTCATGGGCGTTTTTGCGTTCAAGCGGTGAAAAAGCCCTTGACAAACGGCTAAGGAGGTAGGACTCGTCAAGTTCCTTTTGTATGCTTACGGTTTTTCTCACCAGCGAAAGATAGCCCTTATAATAGAGGGAAAAGAACAATACGCTCGCGGCGGCAAATGCCACCCCAAATAAACCGTAAAGGCGCGCGACTTCCCGTACTTCATGCAACAAATCCGCGGTAGGCAAAAACATATAGTAATGCCACC
>WQRQ01000053.1 GCA_009786685.1 Defluviitaleaceae bacterium | reverse complement strand
CCGAAAGCATTAGCTTCCAATTTTTTTTCATTTTTTTTCTCCCTTCTGTTTTGGTAGGGGCTACGCCCCTACTACCCCGCCGCTCCACCGGGAAAAACCCGGCTACGCTTCCTCACTCCGTCGAGCTTCGCTCGACTTCGTTGCGGGGCGCGCTTTGCGCGTTTATTAAAAGCCCGAGGGCTAGTAATCATTAAATCGCCTAAGGCGTGTTGCCGCACCGCAGGTGCTACATTTTTATGCCGCTTTGGCCGATGCTTTCTACAAAGAAACGCTGTGCAAAGAGGTAGATAATTACAACAGGTACAACGCCCAGCAGCACGCCCGTAGAAATCATCGCCTCCATTAGCGCGATAGGTGGTGCTGCGCCGTGAGTACCCGTAGCGGCAGCTACCTGGCGTATATAATGGAAGTTAAACGTATCACCGAGTGCCGCCATTTGCACACTCATTACGTTATAACCGCGCAGGAACATGGAGTTGAAAAACCCGTCCGTCCACTGCCACACAAACGCGAAAAGGAAACAAGAAACAAGCATAGGCACAGCATCCGGCAGCATTATTTGCACAAAGGTACGCAGCTTACCGCAGCCATCTACCCAAGCTGATTCTTCCAGCTCCTTGGGCATGTTTCTAAAATACTGGCGCAGCATAAAGATATACAAACCGTTACGCAAGCCCATGGCTGTAGCCGACAGTAGCAGATACCCGCTAAGGGTATTTGTTAGCATAAGCGGCTCGCCGTTGATTAGCGTTATTATCCCAAACATATCAAAAAAGTGAAAGTTTAGGAACAAAGGCACACGCAAAACCTGCGGCGGAACAAGCACTGTAAGGATAACACAGGCAAACCAGAATTTTTTAAGCGGGAACTCAAACCTCGCAAAGCCATAAGCCACCAGCGTACAAGCCACAATCTGCAAAACAGCAACCAGTGCAGTCACCCAAATTGTGTTAAAAAGCGACGTCCAATAAGACATAAGTTGCATGGCAAGGCGGTAGTTATCCAGCGTAGCGTCACGCGGAATCGCAATTACCGTAGGGTCAAACAAATCGTCCCTGCTCATTATGCTGTTAGAAAACTGATGGAACAAGGGCTGTAAAATAAGGAAGCACAGCCCAAAAAGTAAAACCGTAGTAAAAATCGCAACAGAAATACGCGCAACATCACGCTTTAGCAGATAGTTGTTATCCGTAGCGCGGTTACGCTCCAGATATCTGCCTATCGCTCCCTTTTGTTTTTCCGGTCTTGCCGAACTCACACTAGTCATAATAGAACACCAACCTTGAAATTATTAACCCGCAAAACGCCAATATAGCAGCGATGGCAACAAAGAAAATCATAGCAAGAGCCGCGCCGTACCCAAAGTCACCCATCTGCGTCATTTGCACGTATACCATATCCATTACTTCGCCGTCGGTACGCACCATAAAGTCAATGATGGAGTAAACAACTACCACGAGAATCATGGGGGAAATCATCGGGAATGTAATCTTCCAGAAATTTTCCCAGCCCGTCGCGCCTTCGATACTGGCGGCCTCGTAAATACTTGGGTTAATTGTCTGCAATCCCGCAAGGAATATCAATATCTGAATACCGCTCGCCATGGCTATCGAATAAATCTGGTTAATAATTTCTAATATATACTCAAAAAAGTCGCCTATGCCTGCACCGCCTACGAGGTTATCCATCATGTCCTCAATAACGCCGGTTATCCCCGCTCGCATTGCATTTTGGTCTTGGATTTGCTGAGAAACCGCATCCAGCAGTGAGTTGTTTGTTTCAATACCAACAAGCACACCGCTTGCCAGTATAACAGGCAAAAAGAAAATCGCACGCACAAACCCGCGCCCGGTAAACTTCCTGTTTAACAGCACCGCAATAAATAAGCTAAAAACCAAAATCGCAGGGACCATATATACCATAGCGAGGATTTCTACCACCATGGCCTCCGTAAAATCCGCGTCCACTGTAAACGCGCGATTCATATTATGGAGTCCCGTCCATGTCCAGCTAAAGGTGCTTTCCGCAGGAAGAAGTCGCACATCGGAAAATGCCATGCGTATAGCCTGATAAAGTGGGTACGCCATAAAAGCGATAAACCCAATTACAAACGGAAGGATAAATATATACCCCGATAAGGCGTTTTTGCCCGCCATAGTCATCCCGCGCCTCGCGGGTTTTGCCTTAGATTTAGACACTGCTCCTCACCTACCTTCTAACTTCGTAAGACCTTGCGCCGACTGCTACACCTGCGTCGGTTACAAAATCTACCATCATAGTATTTACATACACACGTGTACCATCCTCATAAACGGTAACGGTAACACCGTCGCGGTTTAAAATCTGATGGTCGGTGATTAGCTGATTGTACAAATGTCCAAAGTTTGCAACATGACTTTGATAAAGGTCGTTTGCTACATATGCCCAGCGTTCAAATTCGTTTGCAAAATATCTGCGGTAGCGCGTAACAAGCAAATCCGCGGTAGGCACATCCATAAAGCTGAAAAACAACGACGCGCCGCTTTCGATACTCCGCAAAAAGTGATAGGAATTATCTTCTGCAAGGTTTAGCGGAACGCCCGCAAACGGCACTAACCCATGCAACGCAATCTGATAAAACGGCACAGAATTATCCGTAATGTTAAAACCTTGGTCGCTAAGCGGCATTCCCGTAATTACATCCGCAAAAGGCACACCAAACGAAAATCCGTAATTTAGCCAAACACCCGTACCGTTGTCGCGCAAGCCGGAAAGGAACTCTGCGCGCATATGCATCGAGGCTTCGCGTGTTACGTGGTTATCTTCATTAAAGTCCCCGGCAAGCGCACTTGCCATACAGCGGAATGCGATATTATTTACATTTCTGCCGGAGGCTTCGTTTACAAAATTTTGTGCGGTGTTAATCATAAATTCCGGGCTGGCAAGGATAATCGGGTCGGCAAGCCAGCTACCCGTACCAAGCGGCCCAAAATACGTGGGGCTAAATCCCGCATGTGCCACACGCTCCCTGTTGGCTTGGCGAGCAGCATCGCGCATTGGGCTAAAGCCATCAAACCACGCGTCTCCGCGCATTCTTAGGAAATCTGCTTCCAGATAAAATTCAAAGCCGAGGCGGTCGGCGGTGCTTACCATATTTTCAAAACCGCGTCTGCCGCCAAGCTGTGAAATCAAATCCAAACTCGTAGGCACTATATGGTCTATGGAATCATTATGCGCACCGCGCATTTTTACATGCACATCGCGCCATCCAAAGCCGTGTAATGTCTCCATTATTTCTGCCGCACGGTTGTATGTGGTAAGCGGGAACGGACGGTCAACAGGAAAGCCCAAAATATGCTGCGGCGACAATGCCGCACCCAAAAATTCCACCATAGCGTTTACAGGCTCACTTACTCGCTGATTAAGCCAAGGATAACGCTCCTGCAAAAATTCGCGGTATGCGTGTGCCATACCAACATAGCCGTCACCGCGTGGGATAACATAGCGGATTACGATATCCTCTCGCGGAAGCTCCCATTCATGCATATACATGGAGTCGTTGGAACGCCCCTGCACATCCAGCGGAACACCATGCAATAAACGGAAAACAGGATGAACGCGGCTGTACGGCGAACCCATACCCGCAACCTCCGCACGGATAGAAGCATATGCCGAGCCTTCTTCTATAATGCCCGCAAATGTCGCGCCTTCTCTGTAAACACCAAACACCGGGAAGGCCGTGCGGTTGTCATGCAAAATAGCATCACGCACAATCGCCTCATCCCAGCCGTATATATTGCTGAAGAAAAGACTTTGCGTATGGCGCATAGAATCAAAATACAAAATAGAACCCGAGCCGTCAGGTACAAACAGATACCCGTCCTCCATACCGCGACCCGCACCAAAATACGGCATTACCCAAAGGCTCGTAGGCATAAACTCCGGCACGTAGGTGATTTCCTCCATCGGAATGGTTAGCACCATGTTATTTCTGTCCAGCTCAAAACGCATGATAAGGTTAAAGGCCGCACGTGTCATTTCTGTAGCTACATTAAAATGCGCCATATCTGCAAGCCAGTCCTCGTATGTGTAGCCGACTTCGCGCAGGTTTTCCTGTACGCGCTCCAGTCTGAAGGCAGGCACGTCTGCATTAAGCGTATAAATAATCGCGCCGTCTTCCAATGACGGGAAAGACGCAATTGCATCGGAGCGTGACATCCCACGTGGCAATTCCCCCAGTGAAATCGGGGTAAACTCGTTTAACACAGCATTTCTCGCGCGTCTGTCCATTAAATCCAAAAATTCGTATAATCTTTCTTCATATATTGCGTCGGGGATGTGGAAAGTCTCCACGATGTCGCCCACGGTAAAACGCAGCTCCATCATATTACCTATAATCTCATGCTCAAAACGGCCTGTGCGCACAGAAAAACGATATGCGTCATGGGGTTGCCCCGCGCCCGTCCTTCTCTCAAAATGCAACACAAACAAACTCTGCGCATAAAACCGCTCGATTGCTGCGGTATTTGGCGCGTACGCAATCCCCGGTGGGGTGGAACGCCAAACATCACCCGTGGCACGGTCTGTCAGCACAATTTCTGCGGTCTCCGTTAAAAATTCCAACCGCAAATACTCATTTTCGATGTGAACTACAGGCGGCACATTATCATGCCCGCCAAAAATCAGGATTTCGCCGCCATCCCTTACACGGGTGGCACAGCCTGTAAAAACGACCAGCAAAACCATCATCCAAAACGACAAAGTTAATTTTTTCATAATAGTCCCCCTTACCCTCGTCTCATTCTAAACAACGCTTCTTGCCCAAGGGAATAGAAATAAGCGACACCGTCACTTACCACGGCAAAAAACATAAGGAATATAAACACCATAATACCCATAGCCGCAAGGCTTATTATGGTAGTGAGCACCGCCTTGCCAAAGCTGTAATCGTGGATTTGCTTCATGGCGCATAAAATCAGAATATAAAACCATAAATCGCTCACACGCCACAGCACTACCAAAATCATAATTTCGTCCCATGTTACGATATGGCTTAGCCATGTAAGGGCAAACCGTATAATAAGCTGCGGAACCAATGCATACGCATAACCCATATAAATGTCGGATATGCGACCCTTGCCGTCAAACAGCGTCGTCAAACACCAGTTTGCAAGCGAAAACAAAAGCATAGACCCGAGTATATTTATTAAAACAAACACCGAGCTAAAGGACTCCAGAGGAATATTTATCCATATAAAATTACTCTGCGTAAGATACACGATTTGATTAAGGATAAATAATATTACAATGGTATGCGCAGCGGCTAGGCTACCGCGCTTTTCATGCACCAAGTCCCAAAAGCCGTCCAGCGGCCTGCGGCATGTGTAAAGGGCAAATTTTAAGCTATCAATATAGCGCTTAAAGCCTTCGCTTTGAAAACTTTTTCTCACGGATGTCATGACTCTCTTATCTCCCTTCGCACTTTTATTATCTTTTTAACCGTCGGCGGGACAATGGCCAATGTGGCTACAACAACCACAAATATCCAAAAATGGTCTTCCATCCATATCCTACGGTAAAAGCCAAAAGCACGCCCAAAGTTAATATTATCGTTTTGGTAGCGGAACAACTCCATAGCGTCACGGTAGTAGCCCTGGCGAAGCAAAGCACGGGCAATACCTATATAAGCCATACCAAAGTTACCGTTTATGCGCAGTACGTCATGCCAGAGGTGATAGCTTTCTTCATACAAGCCACGATGGTACATTTCTAATGCTTTATTTATTAACGCGCCGTAATCTGTTAAATCGAAACGGGTAAGCGCGGCATTGTTTGCACCGATACCCGCGTCCAGCGCGAATAACGTAAAGCCCATATTATCCAATGCCGCAGGCATGGTAAAAAAGCCTTCGCGGGGACCGGGTCCGCCCCATACAAACAGCAGGTTGCCCTGCGTATCATATGCAAAAAGCCGCCCACGGTTACGGTCGAAAACTACATAGTTGCCATTTGGCAATGCGGTAACGGCAACAAACATGCTCGGCCCGGAGCGGTCTCCGCCCTGCCCGTACCACAAATCGCCTACAGGATATGCCCAACCGTTACGGATAAGTACATCATCGCCCATCATATTTAATCTTACAACGGGTTGCAGTTCATCTGTTACTTGAGAAATCGTTCCAAAAATAAAGCCTTCGTCGTCGATTGATAAATTATTATATTCTACAGGCACATTCAAAAGCCTACGCTCGCGCTGCTCTTGTGTAGCTATAAAACGCCAAATTTGATCCCATGGAGTAATCTCTACAGGAGGCGCACCCATGTAGCCCGCAAAACCACCGTAGCGGTCAAACTCCATAAACCCACGATTTACCGCCCGCGCCTGCACAAAAAGCCTTCCGGAAAAATCTACCGCAAGCTTGGTCGGGAAAAAATCACTGTCGGGGGCCAGCTGGCTGATACCGTAGATACCCGGGTGTAGGATTTCGTTTAATACGTTCCAGTTTTCGTCCATGTGTAAAATGCGGTGATTTTCTGTGTCGGCAATCCAAATTTGCCCATAGTTGGCATACCATGGGGACACAAAAATACCATGCGGATTTCTAAAGGTTGTTTGCGCGCCATTGTGATTGACGGATGTTATGATATCAATTACCTCGAAGGTTGTGTCCTCGAAAAATTCTATAATAATAATCCTGTGATTGCCGGAATCCGCCAGATACAGCAAATTACCATGCACATGGATGTCCTGCGGCGAAAGAAACGCGCCGATGTTTTCGCCGTTAAAGTACAGATGCTGTCCCAAAATGTACGCACTCACAAAATAAACGTCGGGCGAAGGGATTGGCGCACCCCACTCATTATAGGAATACGTGTAACTTCTGCCCATCGCCGCAAACGCCGTAGCGGGAAGCATACCCGCAAACAGAATTGCAACAAGTACATAACAGATAAATTTTTTCATAAATCCATCACTCCTTAATGCCTGAGCTAGCCATGGTTTTTAAGATATTACTTTGTGCAAAAATAAATATGATAATAGGCACGACTACCATTACCAGCATACCTGCGGCGTTTACACCCATACGTGCTATGTTTGGCGCGTGCGGGCTACCGATGATTTGCGAAATCGCAAGCGGCAGTGTTTTTAATTGCTCCGTGTATATAAGCAAAGACTGCGGGTTGTTCCACAGTGCCTGTACCGCAAATACCATGGCAGTAAGCAACGCGGGTTTTACCAGCGGCATTACTATGCGCGAGTAGATATACCATTCGTTTGCGCCGTCGATTTTTGCGGATTCTACCAGCGAAACGGGAATTGTGTCCATAAATTGCTTCAAAAGGAAGAAGCCCATCGGCATACCAAATGCGGGGATTATTACCGCCCAGTAGGTGTCTATCCAATTTAACTGCGCAAGAATAAGGAAGTTTGGAATCTGCATAACAAATTGGTTAAACATAAGAGTGGTAATGATAAGCCCGAAGAAAAATTTACTGCCCGGGAATTCGTATTTACTAACCGCAAAAGCACCCATGGAGGCCACAAGCAAATGCCCGATAGTGCCTGCGGCTGTGATAAACACAGTGTTAAACACGTAGCGGGTAAATGTAACCCATGAGCGGGACATGATGATAAACAAGTCCTGCAAATTACCCATTGTCGGGTTAATAACCCACAAATTAGGCGGGAAAATGAAAATTTCGTCCAGCGGTTTAAAGGCATTGTTTATCAGGAACACAAGAGGAAACACGAAAAATATTCCAAAAAGTGCAAGGATAAACCATATGAATATATCGCCGCCGAGAGAACGATTTGGTTTGCGCACCGCACGCGAGCTTCTGTTGCGTTTTTTCATGTTTATTCTTTCGTTTTGCCTTTTGTGGCTCATTACAGTAGTCATATGCTATCCCCCTTATTGTCCTATTTTACTTATGAATTTGCCGACCAATATCTTTGTGTAAATCATTGTTACAAATAACACTGTTGCTATAGCCGACGCATAGCCCATTTCGAAGCGGATTGCGCCGTAGTCTACCAGATGGTTTACAATGGTGTGTACCTCGTAGTCGGTGGATGGGAAGCCTGCCAAGTTTTGCGTAACCTCGCCTACGGCAAAGCTCGCCATGATTGCCATAACCGCACCAAACATAAGCATACCTTGCATGTTTGGCAGTGTGATAAACCATAGTTCCTGCCAGCGGTTTGTTACGCCGTCTACGAGACCTGCTTCATACAGGGCTTCGTCTATGGTGGAGAGACCTGCTATGAATGCGAGGAATCCTGCGCCAAGACTCATCCATAGCACTACTATTATGATAACGGGCATCATGTAGGTTGCGTCAGTCAACCATTGATTTGGCTCATGGATGATACCCAAGTTCATAAGAATCGCGTTTGCATAGCCTTGTGCGTCGCCTGTAAAGATAAGAGCCCATATAAGAAACGCCGAGCCTGCTATCGTAGGCGCGTAAAAAACAAGTGTAACAAATGCGCGAATAAAACGCGGCAACTCATTAATAAACCATGCAAAAAGGAATGCGCATATATAACCCACGGGGCCTGTGATAATGGCCAAAATCAAGGTGTTGCGCAATGCAATAAGGAAAATATCGTCGGAGAGGAATAAATTAAGATAATTTTGAAAGCCTATGAAGCGCGGCGGCTCCAATACATTAAAGTATGTGAAGCTTAGCCCAAGCGACATCGCCACGGGTGCTAATGTAAACGTCGCAAATACCAGCAGGAAAGGTAATAAGAACAGGTACAATACTCTGTGCTTTTTAATCTCCAGCCATGTATGCGCCCGTATTGCTTTCTTTTTTGCTCGATAGCGTTGATATGGCGTTGATTTTACGGCTGCGTTCTCCATAATCTGCCTCCTAAAAAGTGATTCTCATAACTTCGTTATTCTAATCCAAACTCGCGGCGTTTGTTTATAAGCTCGCGGTTTATCACTATATTTACGTCGAGCAATGTTTCTCGGGTGTCTAGGTTATCGCTTACTACGCGGCGGATTACGTTGATTAGCTGACGGTTTACATAGTAGCCACCGGGTACTTCCGGCGTGCCGAGTATCCAGTCGCGCTGCTCGTTTAGCACCGCCAATTGTGCGGAACTCCATGGCAGGCTTTGGAATGCCTCCATGTTAGCTGTGGGGAAACGTGCGGCTTCACCCATGATGGATTCCATCTCGCGGCCGAAGCGTAGCTGTGTGTCTCTCGATGTCCACCATTTTAGGAATTGCCATGCATCGTCCTGCATTTCGCTTGCCTGCACTATAAACGCCGCGTCACCCCAATCGGGAACGGTGTGATGAATTCTGTAATAACCTCCGCGCCCTTCGAAATATACGGGTGTCATATGGTCGTAACCGGGCATTAGTGCGAAATTCCAAAGGCCGTAAATTTCCGGCGCGAAAACGCTTAGTGTGTTAAACATCGTAAATGGTTGGAATACAATCGGCATTTCGCCGCTGCGGAAGCGTGTCGCGGGGTCAAAAAATTCCGGCGAGCCAAAGTGCGTAAAGAAACGCGTGAATGCTTCGAAGGCGGCTACCGCAGGTTCGTCATCCAGCCTTGCGCGGGAAAGGTCGTCGTTGTAAAGGAAGCCGCCGCGCTGATATAGCTGTGTCATAAAGCCTGTGATATCGGGATTCATCGGGTTACCGATGGGGGGTATGCCGATGGCAAGGTTATTACGCTGAAGAATTGGCATCATTGCTAAAATATCACTCCAGGTTTCCGGCGGGTCAAAGCCAAGCTCCGACAAAACATCGTGACGGTAGAACATCAAGTTGAAAATCTGTGTTTCGGGCATCCCGAAGACTCCGCCTTGATAGCCTAAGCGCACCCACATGCTGGGGTGGAAGCGGTCGTATACTTCTTCGTGAAAACCCGGGAACTGCGACAGGTCTACCACGGCATTACGGAAGGCATATTCTACAGGGGTATTGACGGGCATACTAAGCACAACGTCAGGGCCTATGCCCGCTACGATAGCGGGAAGCACCGCCGCCTGTGCCACAAGACGAAGGTTTACGCCTATTCCTGTTTCCGGTGTGAAGGTATCGTCTATCAGGGTTTTCATTGCGGTGGCCTGGTCGCGGCCTGTGGGAATCCATACTTCCAATACGTTTGCGCCTTCGTGTACTTGGCCGATGTTGTCGAAGTCGTGGGTGAAGCTTGCCACAAATGCACGTACCTCATGGGAAGCACGGGTAAAGAATGTTTCGCGGACTTCGGGAAGCTCCGCGCCTGTGCCGCTTATTATAAAGAAGTCGATATCAAGAGGGCCTTCGGTGAGTTCTCTGCATGTGTTTGCGAAGGATGAAATGTTTTGGCGGAAGTTTACCAAAGACGTAGGGATACGGTTTGGGCGGGCATAGAACAGGTCGAGCTGCTGTACGATTCTGTTTATTACGGCGGTATGCTCGTTGCGCTCACCGAGAAAGGCTTCCATGTCTTGTAACAATCCGTAGAGTACGCCTGTTTCGAAGTAAATCATTTCCATTACATGTGGGAGTGCGTAGTGTAGACGGTAGTCACGCAGTGGGTCCGGCTCGGGGCCTGTAATTACAAGGATTTCGCGGTAGATTAGGTTTAGGCGTTGTACACTGGCGAGTAGGGCGTCGATGATTTCGCCGAGTTCTCCGAGGGTTGCATACATACGGATTGTATTTGTGCCCGCATTTAGAGGGATGAGCAGATAGTCGCCGTTTTCTTGTTGCAGCGAGCTAAGCTCCCAGCTATTGTTAAAACGGAATGGAATCGCAGATACCTCCGCAAACGGAGTTTGGCCGTTTATGCTGAGCGTACGGTGAGAAACAAATCCCCTGTTATAGTTTTGGCGTGTGGACATGGAAAAACGATAGAGACCGTCTGCCGGCACTTCTACTTCCCATTCAATCCATTGACCCGCCACACGCCACGGCGTGCCGCCTATCATGTTTAGCGTAATGAGTGCAACACTCGGCGGGTCTGTAATCCCGCTGGAGTTATCAAAAAGAGGGAATAAGCTCGGAGAAGAACGGAATGTAGACTCCTCACCCTGTACACGCACATAAAAATCGCTTGTGTTTACGGGAAGAGTGGTGTCTCTTCTAAATTCTGCATAGGTTTGTATTTCGGTGGCAGGTACGAGAGTGAGGGAGCTGAGTGCAAGCGGCTCGTTAATGCCAACAAATCTGATTGTATTTGTGCCTGCTTCAAAAAAGAAGCGATAAGGGTCGGTAAAAAAGCCCAGACGGTCTGTGAGGTGTTTACTTTCCCAGCGAGGAAGCTCGATTTGCGGCGGGCGGATTTGGTTGCCTCTTCCGTCGTCGCGGATAGGTGCTGCCGAACCCCATACACGACGCAGGGTAATAAGCTCCGCACCGGTAAAGGGGACTTCGCCGTTAATATACAAAATACGCGCTATGTCTATGCCACGCGCACCTTCGCCTACGATTGGGAAATATTCCGCATAAATTGTATACAGCCCCGCCGCAGGTACGTTTACCGTAAACTCTACGTAGGAGTATTCTTCTGTCCTAAGTACACGTCTGCCTTCAAAATCGGGGATTATGGAGAAGTTGTAACCTGCGGTTGGGCTAAAAATATCAACCTCCACAGGCACAGAGCCTCTCGGCGTATTTGCATGATAGCTCAAAAACGCGGCGTAGCTGCCTTCCTGATGGAATGCGGGAATATAAATAGTGCCGCTGTCCCTAAAGCGAAGCGTCGGCCCTTCCGTCCTTAACGTAAAGAAGGCGACAAAAGCCGCTATTACTACAACAAAAAAGATAATCTTGCTCCTATGTTCTGCGAAGTTTCCGCTCATATGCTAACCCCCATATTTGTGATTTTGCCCAACAACCTTTTAAACTGTTTGGCATTTTAGCATGGTTGTAATACTAATGCAATAAAATATTTGTAAAATTCGTTAATATCTTGTTGGAAATCATACCAGAATATATAAAATCGCACATAGCAAGGCTCTACAATATTTGTACTAATTAAAGTTTTGGCGTTTTACACAAAATGGTGTTATACTTGACAAAAGTATGAAGTTTGTCAACGGAGGGTTTTATATGAAAATTTTAGTAGCAGGCGGCGCGGGTTATATCGGTAGCCATACATGTGTGGCGTTGTTGGAGGCAGGCTACGAAGTGGTTTGCGCAGATAATTTGTCCAACAGCAGCAAAGACGCCATTAGCCGAGTGGAAAAAATTACAAACAAATCTCTTCCTTTTTATAGGGTAAATTTATGCGACGAAAGCGCGACGGAAAAAGTTTTTATGGAGCATAGCTTCGACTGTGTCATTCACTTTGCGGGGCTAAAGGCCGTGCCGGAGTCTGTGGCCATGCCTGTGGCTTACTATAATAACAATTTGAATTCTACATTAAACTTATGCAAGATGATGAAAAAATATGGCGTTAAGCGGTTTATTTTTTCTTCTTCTGCGACGGTTTACAAAAACGGAAATGAAATGCCGCTGGTGGAAACCATGGACTTGGGCTGCACAAATCCCTACGGCTGGACAAAGTTTATGTGCGAGCAGATACTGCGCGACGTTTGTGCTGCGGAAAAGGACTGGTCGGTGGTTTTGCTGCGATATTTTAACCCCGTAGGCGCGCATGAAAGCGGCATTATCGGAGAAGACCCCAACGGCATACCAAATAATTTAATGCCTCGCATAGTGCAGGCCTTGGACGGGCGTCTCAAAAATTTCACCGTAACGGGAGATGATTACGATACCCCCGACGGTACGGGTGTGCGTGATTATATCCACGTACTCGACCTAGTGGACGGACATGTAAAGGCCGTGGATTACGCGGCTAAAAATACGGGCTGCGAAGCATTTAATCTGGGAACGGGGCGCGGATTTTCTGTCTTGGAGCTGATTAACACCTTTGAGCGGGTAAATGGCGTAAAAGTCCCCTACTCTATCGCGGCGCGGCGTCCCGGCGATATTGCCACATGCTATGCGGATTCTTCCAAAGCGGCAAAGGCGTTGGGCTTTAAAGCGGAAAAAACATTGGAAGATATGTGCAGAGACACATGGAGATTTAGCAATGGAAAGTAAAAACCTCGCAGCTTTGGTAGAATACTTTGAAAGCGGCTGCAAAAAGGAAGAATTACTGGGAGTAGAGCTTGAGCATTTTGTAATTAATAAAGAAACGAGAAAATCCCTTGCTTACGAAAACGGTTTAGAGATAATTTTGCAACGATTACAGCCGCTGTATGGCGAAGCGATTATGTCGGAAGGTCGTATCATAGGAATCACCGGCAGCAACGCCGATATCACCCTGGAGCCTGCGGCACAAATGGAAATAAGCATACACCCATCGCCCTTTATCACGGAAATCCGCGATATTTACAATCACTTTACAACCACGCTTGCACCCATTTTGGAAGAAATGGATTGCGAGCTTTTTTGCGCGGGTTATCACCCCGTCAGCAAGGCGGCGGATATGCCGCTGATACCTAAAAAACGCTATGAGTACATGGATGAGCATTTTAAAAGCACCGGCACACATGGTTTATATATGATGAGGGGAACGGCAAGTGCGCAGGTTAATATCGACTACAAAAGCGAGGATGATTTTAGAATAAAATACCGTATTGCCTGCCTTTTAACCCCTGTTTTATCGTTTTTATTTGACAGGTCAAAGGTTTTTGAAGGCGCGCCCTACGATAAAAAAGCACTGCGCGATTTTATATGGAAAAACGTAGACCCTGCCCGTGTTTTACCGCCAAAGAATTCGCTTAATATGAGTTTTACGGATTATGCAAAATACATCTACGACATGCCGCCGATTTTTATTTTGCGAGAAAACGAGGCGGTTTACACAGGAAACAAGCCTAATCGTGAAATTTTTGCGGACAAGCTGCTTACCCTCGAGGATATCGAACATATCACGTCCATGGCATTCCCGCATGTGAGGCTAAAAAACCGAATTGAGCTACGCATGGCAGACAGTATGCCTATCGAGCAGACATTGATGTTTACGGCATTGGTACGGGATATTTTTTACAAATGCGCTTCGGATGATTTTGAAAAAAGCGTCCCAAGCCATGTAATTGCAGGGCTGGAAGGGATTTTAAAATCAGCGGAATATTAATAGGACTTGCGCGATAGAATATAAATATGACGGAACGCAGGAGCGGTGGTATGCAGTTTTCGGAAGCGGACAAGGCGATAAAAAACGTGCGGTGTTTGGAGGGTGACGACAGCGTTAGGATAACATGGCACTGGCCGCCCGAGGTGGAGCAGGTTTATATTTTTCCGCAGGACGCAACGGAGAGCCTTGCCGACGGAAAGCTGTTTACTGCGCAGGAGTACAAAAAGCTCGGCGGGTATGTGATTAAAAAAAAGCCCGGGATTTTTACATATTATATATATCCGTTTTTGGTAGCCGGGTCGCGGACTTTGGTCGAGCAGCCCCATGGCGAAAACCGCGCCGAGCATATTTGCAAAACCGTCATTGACTATTTAGTCACGAAAAAAAACGGGTTTTTCGAACTCGCGCTTTCTTCCCGCTATGATGTAGCGGAGGATATCATTTGTTATTCAAAAAACGAGGGATACACCTATTTTTTCGGAGAAAAGCTCGTTGCGGGTATGCCGATAATGCGTGTTGTAAAGGCGGATTTTGGCGAGAGCCTTAATATATTCATAAGCGAACAAAACTCCGCGTTATATACTCTTAATAAATGTGATACTATGGGGCATGGATTACTTTCGGAGGGACTGAAATTATGGGACTTTTTAAGCGGAAAAAAGACGCGCTGGAGCGCGTAAAAATGGATAAAACGCACGAAATTGTTTGTTTATATTGCTTTAAAAACTTTACCCATGACCGTGTGATGTTTAGGGCGTTGGAGTCATTGGACGCAGAAGGATACCAAGCTCGGTACGACGATGTTTTGGATGAATACCGTGCGCGTTTTCATATGGATACGGCGGGAGAATTAGCCGTCGCACTCGACCCCGATGAGTTTAACGAGGCCAATAAGGGCTATCATCGCGGGGTGCTTTCTTCACTCAAGGACGACTATAACAACGTAACCACGCGGCGGATTTGCCCGTTTTGCCATAATGATATCCCGCAGAGCGCGGGGTTTTCGCCCGGTACGGTGATTTCTGTGGTGGGGGCTTCTCAGTCGGGCAAGTCGGTTTATTTGACGAGCCTGATTCATACGCTAAAGACGATTACGCCGCGAAATTTTCCTATTTTTTGCACGCCGATTAACAACGAGATGGGGCGTAAGTTTAAATTCGAATACGAGGACCCGCTGATTGAGCATGGAATGCTTCTTAATCCCACGCAAAAGGAAAAACAACAGGAGCCGTTTATATTTACGTTTTCTTTCTCGGACGAGACTAAGCCCGAAATTAATATCGCGTTTTTTGACGTGGCAGGCGAGGGCATGGTGGACACGGCTTATATGGATATTTATGCCGCGCATATCCGCAACTCGTCGGGAATTTTATTTTTGGTGGACCCTTTGCAATTCAGGAGTATCGGTAAGAAAATAATGCTAAAAAACGGGCTGGATTTTGATTTGGGCAATTTGGATGAGCCTGCGGATGTGCTTAGCGGGCTTGTGGAAGACTATATTTACAAGCAGGGCGGCGGCGTATCGGAAATCCCGACGGCCGTGGTGCTTACAAAGACGGATTTGCTGGAGGTTTTGCAGGCCGACGGTGATTATATACAGGCAGACAGCCAAATTTTTGAGAATTTTACGCATAAGAAATTCTTTAACCTCTCGGAATTTTACGACATCAACGATGACACAGAAGATTTTATCAGCGAAGCCGACCCAAATTTCCGCAACGCGCTAAAGCGGCGGTTTTCCGACCTTGGATTTTTTTCTGTAAGCGCGCTGGGAACACAGCCGGAAGGCCAACGCGTGGCGTCGTTTACACCAATGCGCGTGGATGAGCCGTTTTTGTGGCTATTGCACCGCCTCGGCTACATCGAAGGCCAAGAAGAAGCATGATAGAGCAGCATATGTACACGCGGGCGCGGCGGGGGCTTTACAAGACCACGGCGGGGTATGATACCGTGGCAAAGTCGGCGGGGCTGGCAGATGATTTTGTGAAAGGGACGCTGCACCCGCTATGTGTTTACGGCGGCGGGGACAAGTCGATTACGCTGGTTAACCTGCCTGATGGAAGAATATTTTTAGGCCAAGCTGTAAGTGCAACGGATTTTACGGGGCAACGAACAGCTTTTTTCATGCACAATTACATTTTACCTGCTAAAATGGCGGGCGATACAGCAGAGGTGTCGGATACAAAGTTTGAGACATCATGCGAAGAAAACGACGGCTCACGCAGCGGAGAGCTGCAAATAATAGAAAAGCTACCACACGAGCCTGATAAAACTGAATTTTTGAGCAGCGCGGATTTCGACAGCATTGATTTTGAATATCTCGCAAGGTGCGCGACGGCGGCTGTAGTAAACTCTAAGAAGTTTTATGTACGTATCCCGCCCGAGGCTTTGGATAAACATAATTATTCCTGTGCTGCGATGGCAAAAATCTATGAATTTTTGCCGGAGGGCGTGAGACATGTTTTAGGCTTTTGTACATATTCCCGCGAAGCGGAGCGGCGCAGTGGGGTGCATTTGATTTTTACGGACAATGATGAGCTGGCGGGCGCGGGCAACAACACACATCCTACAGCCGAATTTAATCTCTCCGCAAGAATTGCAAAGCTTTCTTACACAAACTTTTTTACAGAAATGAGCTTTTGGCATGTGCGGACGCCACATTTGCGGGATTTCTTACATAATGCAGAAATTATATGGCTGGACAATAACTTGGATAAGCTAACACCAAGGCAATTTGCAACCATCCCGACAGATTTTATAAAGCGTGGAAAAAACAGCGGAAAGCCTGCTATGTACGTAGTGGTGTCTATAATAAAAAAGGCCGGCGAGGCTTTGCTCGCTAACCGTGAGATAGATTTGAGGTATTTACCGGGAAGTTATTTGCTGTCGGAGGAAGCTCGTTGTCGAATTACAAGGGTTTTTGCGTCCTTTGGATAAATTTGTTATACTTCCACCAGCACAGTGCGTAAGAGGCGGTACGAATATTTTACGTTTAAGGGTTTGCTTCCCGAAAGGAGGATAGAATTTTTATCCGACCGAAAGGGGTGATACCCGCGATGTCCTATGACGCCATGATGGTTATGTTGACGTTTGGATTATTTCTTGTCGCATTAATCGGATTGATAATAGTGATAATCAAACTAACGAAAAAATAGCCGACCCCTTTTCCCACGGGCAAGTCGGCTATTCTCAACAATATACTTTGAAGCAAACCCACCGCCTTTACAGCGGTTGTGTTAGGGGGACGTTAGCGCGTCTCCCGTTTTTTATTATGGGTTAATTATATATATGATATACGACGATGTCAACAAACGAAAAAAGGACTTGCGGATTTTCCACAAGTCCTTTTTTTTCGTTTTACTTAGAAAATGATTTCAAAGCTGCGTGTGTCTTCGTCCCAGTCTACTACTGCGCCGAAGAAGTAGCCTATGAATCTTACAGGGAGCATGGTACGACCATCTACTATGATTGGGGGAGTATCCATGCCCAAGGCTGCCAGCTCGGGGGTGATTTGGCCTATGGGGATTTCAAGGGTTTGGCCGTCTTTGGTTAGAGTGGTGGTGCTGGTTGCTTCGTCCCAGCCGATTTCTGTGCCCAAGGCGTTTGAGAGGAAGCGGATGGGTAGGAGCGTGCGACCGTTTTCTACTATCGGAAGTACGTCCATGATTTGTGTGGGTGCGTTGCCCGCAAGGTCTATTATTTGGTTGGATTCTATACCTACGTTTAGACGGCGGAGTTCTTCTACATATTGGATGGAGAAATAACCTGTCAGCGATGTTTCGAATATAAACATGCCTGTGGCTACATCGTAGTTGCCGCCTACTACTGTGCCGTCTTCCATAACAGCTACTATGCGGTGGGTGTTTATGCCTACGAGGTCTACATCCTCGAGAGAAACAGCCATCGTAATCGCTGACGGAAGCTCATCTACTACGTTGTCGCCTACATGGATACCGATGTCTACGGTAAACAGAACGCCGCTTACGTCGCCTGTTTCGCCAAAACCTCCGGGGGTTATTGCTACTTCCACGTTAAGCTCGGTCATGTCGGCCAGCTCTGCGTACAGGCTTGCTATTATGTCGTTGGGGATAGTGACGATAATACCTTCTGCTTCTATTGCGAGGTCTTCTGCTGATTCCAGTATGGCTTGTATTTCTGCCTCGGCTACGGTTATGGTTTCTTCCAATACAGGCTCGCGCACTGCGGGTGCAGGGGTCGGGTCTGCGTCGGGTACTTGTGCCGGCGGTGCAGGTGGCGCAGGAGGTGCAGGTGCAGGAGCCGGTGCGGGTGCAGGTGCAGGAGCCGGTGCGGGTTGTTGTCCGCCGCCACCGTTTTGTCCGCCACCGCCATTAATTGGAGGTGTTTCTTCTTCGCATTCGCATGGATATGCGTCGCATTCCGGGCATAGCACCGGGGGTGTTTCTTCTTCGCATTCGCATGGGTATGCGTCGCATTCCGGACATAGTACCGGGGGTATTTCTTCTTCGCATTCGCATGGATATGCGTCGCATTCCGGACATAGTACCGGGGGTATTTCTTCTTCGCATTCGCATGGGTATGCGTCGCATTCCGGACATAGTACCGGGGGCAGTTCTTCTTCGCATTCGCATGGGTATGCGTCGCATTCCGGACATAGTACCGGGGGTGGGGGCGGTGTAAAGGTTGTTGTGAGGTTTACCGTCACCGTAAATGATTGTGTAATGCCTTGGCGGGTAACGGAAATATCAAAGCTGCCTGCTACGGGGGCTACGTCGGTTGTGGGGCGGACGCCTGTGACTGTTACAGTACCGGCGGGGTTGTACGCAATGGTAACACCGGCCGGAACATCAGCCGCTACCCATGACACGGT
>WQRQ01000052.1 GCA_009786685.1 Defluviitaleaceae bacterium | reverse complement strand
GTTATGGTCTGTGCCAAACAGACCGCGGCTCATCGGGAAGGTGTAAACCGTGCCTGCCTCGTTGCGGAAGGTCATTGTTCCGCGCTCCATGTCGATTAATTCCAGGCGACCTCGAAAGGTTTGTGTTACCACTTCGTTTGTAACAAGTACGTACCAAACCGTATTAGTGACGGGATGTACAAGATATTCGATTTGGTCTCCGATTTCCAGCGAGTTTAGCCCGCCTACGTTTCCGCCGCGAAGCGTTACCGCGTCCAGCGCGCCCGTCTGCGGAGAAGGCCCGCCCGTTAGGGTAAATTGCAGCATATCAACACCGCCGTCTGCGCGGCGTACGTGGATATGATTCCACAGTGTACCTGCGCCTGTTTCGGTGTATTGCTCGTTCCAGATATCGGCTACAGTACCTACGCGGCGTACGAGACCGTGTATTCCGTAGTGCATTTCGTCCAAATTACGAATAAACTGTGCCATCTGCTGGCGTGTTACCGCACTGCTTGGGCCAAATATAGTTGCCGTTTGCCCGGAAATTACATTGTTGCGAAGCAGTAATTCCACCGCCTCGGCAGCTTGTACATTGATGGAGTTCCAGTCTGTAAAGCTTTGCAGGGAAATGCCTACCGCGTTATTTTCAAAAATGTCGCCTTGTGCAAATCGCAGCGCGGTTGCCAGCCAAAAGGCGATTTCTTCGCGGGTGGCGTTTTCTGTTCTGTCCCATGCCTGAGCAATGTCTATGCCGTCAACGATTTCGTTAAACTGCATATTTACGTCGGAAAGCGCGGCTTCGAAGTTCTCGGGCAAAATCATCCCCATGGTAGAGGCCAATTGCAAATACCCCAGCGACCAAGCCGTACCAAGCGGCGTGTTCGGGGGTATATCAAGTGCTGTAGCCATTAGCATGGCCATTTCGGAAAGCCCTGCCGTACGTAAAGAATACGCGATAGCTTCTTCCCGCGTAATGGGAGCGTTAGGCCTAAAGGTCGGAGCCGCCGGGCGAATAGCCTCCAGCGCACCGCTCCGTATAATGGCGTCCTGCCCCGCCTGAGTAGGCGGCAAATCCGTAAAACGAAGCTGCTGTATCAACCTGCTCGCCTGCACCCGCCCTATATAAGTACTTTCCACCGGGTCCGTCTGTATAAGAAAATCCTCCGTACCCTCGCCGTTTGCAAATACCGCGTAAGGTCCGGAAATCACCAATATAAGCGCGAAGCACAATGCCCGCTTTAATGTCGTTTTCATAACATACCCCCAAAACTACATATGTTCTTATTCCCTACATTATATATCGGCAAGTGCGCAGATTCCAGTAATATTAAAAAATTGTCATGCAAATGAAATTTGTTTTTTTGACCAAAAGCTTTACAACCCGTATAAACACCGGAAAATTGACGAGAGGGCTGTCCCTTTGAACAGTGTTTGCGGGGGTAAAAAAGCGCGACTTCTTGCCATTATTTGCTCCAAGGCGTATAATTGCGGTATGTTCGTAATGAAAGGAGCATTGTAATGGCAGATATGACAATTACTATTCCGGTTAAGGAAGATATGCAAGATGGCTTTGCCGACCTTTGCCAAGATTTAGGCGTAAACATGGTATCTGTGTTTGAGGCGTTTGTTAAGGCGGCAGTACAAAAAAAGAGGCTTCCGGGGGAATTGGAAGTTGCTCCGGACCCCTTCTATAGCCCGGAAAACATTGCTGAACTAAAAAAGCGGGCGGCAGACGTAGAAGCGGGTAAATTTACGTATCACGAGCTCATTGAGGTGGAAGATGAAGAAGGGCTGGCATGATGACGCTTGGGCGCAACGGTTACAAAGGAATCGGAAGCCCAAAACCGCTTAAACACATCAAAGGCTTTTGGAGCCGCGACATTGACGACAAAAACCGCCTTATTTACAAAATCGAAAACGGGGAAGTAATTATTACCCAATGCGGCACACACTATGGTGACAAATAAATTTGTTTTTTTGGTCAAAAGCGTTCCGGCCCGCATAAACACTGGGATATCTCGGAGAAAACTATCACAAATATGAGAACTATTTCCATTATTCCAGATACCCTTCCATAAGCTGTGCGATATCGCCTTCACTAAGCTTTAGCCCGTCTTTTACATATCCCTCAAAGCTGCCATAGGTCTCTTCGGCGGCTTGGAACGCCGCGTGGATGTATGACTCGTTTACGTTAAAAATCACACCCATCTTTTCTATTTGCTCGTCGGACAGTCCGCGTTTTTTTGCTTTATCTACATGCGTAGAGTGGATTTTCCTTTGGTACTCCAGTGATTTTAGGTAGTCGTCGATAAAGTCGCTTTCGTTAATGCCTAAAATGCGCAGGAGCAGCGCGGCGGCGTAGCCCGTGCGGTCTTTACCGGCGGTACAGTGGAAAAGCGTCGCGCCTTCGGCTTTGCACAACGATTTGATAAACTTGCTGTATCCGTCCGTGGAGGTTTGCCCGGTGGAGAATTCTTTATACGTGCGTGTAAATTCGTCCACCACTCCGTTTGGATTTTTTTCGAAAAGCTCCATCCAAAACTTTGGGCAAGCGGCTTGGGCTTCGTTTTCGCCCATGATGTCAATGTGCGTATATGTAACGCCGTCAATTCTGTCCACGGGAGAATCCGCAACCTCCTCCACCGTCCTAAAATCCACGATATGCCGCAAATCATACCCACGCAAAGCACTGACATCCCCCTCGGAAAGCCCCACAGGCAACGCCGCCCGCAACAGCCGACGAGGTCGCACAGCACGTCCGTCCGCCACCTTTATCCCGCCCAAATCACGAAAGTTAAGCAAATTTACAAAGCCATTCATACCCTTTCAGCCTCCGATTCATTAAAAAGCATTACAATTTCCCTCGGTGCAAAAGTGAACATACCCGTGCGCCTGTCGGACAAAGCACGGCATGTGTCGGACTTGTAAAATCTGTCAAGTGCTTCTTCGTAAGTCCATTTATGTTGGTCTGCCAAATTTTCGATTACCATTCTTACAAGAGAAGTGTCATCAAACATTGTTAGCCCTCCGGCACATAACTTTCCGCAAATTTTAATGCGATGATTCCCGCTGATGATGCTATACAGTATTGATTGTTTGGCTTTGAATATTGCAACTGCTCCAGATAAAATTTTTTGCCGTTTGGGCTTATTCTGCCGGTTTTTAAGAGGCGCATGTAGTCATTTACAATCGTTGCCACGTCGTCATCCGCTATATTCCCAAAAATCGCGTCCTTATATCGGACTGTTTAATCTCTAGGCACGTCCCGTGATAAACTTTCATGCGGCACTCACTCCATGCTTTGTAAAGTATTCGCATATTTCGTTTAGCAGGTATTCTTTACCCAGTGTGTGGGTTGTGTCGTAATGGTTTACATAAATATCCCAAAGTCCACTGCGCTTTAGAGCATCGTATGCGGCCGTTTTATCTCGTTTAAAGAGTTCCTCTGCCGTGATTTCTACCACCCAAACCATGTACTCCATTACATTTAAATCCATTATTCTCCCACCCCCACCACGGTATCCCTCCCTGCATTTTTTGCAGCGTAAAGAGCCTTGTCGGAGTTAATAATCACGTCGCTTAATGTTTTGGTATCGCTTGTTTTGGAGGCTACGCCAAAGGACGCGGTGATGGCGACTTCAAAATCCTCGATTACAAATTTGCTTGAGGATATGGCTTTGTTTAGCCGCCAAGCGGCTTTTTCCGTATCGTTTTGGCTTACGCCGAGGAAGGCCACGATAAATTCTTCCCCGCCGTAGCGCGCTATGATTGTGTCACTTTTTAGCGAGTTTTTGATACGCCCCGCGAAGATTTTAAGCACCTCGTCGCCTATTACGTGGCCGTATTGATCGTTGACCCTTTTAAAGAAATCTATGTCCATCATTATCACGGAAAAATCGAGATTTTGGTGGATACTGTCTCGGAATTTTTGCTCCATTACTTCCATTATATATCGTCTGTTTCGTACGCCCGTGAGGGCGTCTGTGAGGGTAAGGTCGGCTTGGGCGTTTCTGTTAAAGACGCAGGTAAACATAAGGCCTGCGGAGGCGATTATGCCCATCTCGTCCTTTGTGAATGTGCGCGGCTTTGTGCAGTCGTTTACGCTAAAAAATCCGATTAGCTCATTGTCTATAAACAACGGAAGGCATACGATGGAAAGCATTTCGTAGTGGCCGATAAAGGCGGCTTCTTCCGGCGGAAGCTCCGAAAGGGGCCCGTTAATGCTTTCGCCGCGCTTAAATTTCTCCAGCCAAGCATCTCTTTTGCTGTATAGGTAGTTAAGCCCCGGGGGGATTATTCTTTTTTTCTTGCCTTCGTCGTTTAGCCACTCGTAGCGCATTACAAAGTTAAGCTCGCCGTCATTTATCTCGTTGCGCCATATTTGTACGCGGTCTACTTTTAGACAGCGGCCTACGATTTCCATGCCCTTCATCAGCACCTTTAGGGTGTCTTCTTTGTTTGCGGTAAGCAGTGCTTCGGCTGATTTTATTACTGCGGACAGCAGATTTTCTGACGCTTTTACTTCGCGCATGTCTTTCATGTATTCTACCATCACCGTTTTGCCGCCATGGGTAATGCACTCCCCAAAAACCTCAACGGGAAGCTCCTCGCCGTTTGGCAAGCGGTACATCCAGTCGCTACGATAGTCGCCTTGATTAAAAGCATCCTTTACAAGAATATCCGAAAGCTCAATAGAAGGCGTACCGCATGGCTGATACTCCGGCAAGCAATCCAAATATTTTGCAAAATACTCTTCCTTTGTTTTAAGCCCAAAGGTATCCAGCAATCGCCGGTTGCAATCAATCAATTTATATGTGTCGTCCCAAACCTCTATCATCATAGGTGATGCGTCGAGCAATAAGCCCGCCAATTCGCTTCCGTTCATGTTTCACCTCGGTTATGACATTTTATTAAGCGATGTCATAATAACATAAAAAAAACCACGTTGCTATGCTTACGTGGTTTTTTAAGCGTTGGCGCGGGAAACATTCGCTATGCTCACTGCGCCCGTACTATGTATCCAACCCGAGGCTGATACTTACGGCGCGGTTTACTCGCCGCATTATACTTTCGTCCAAGCGGCATATTTTTTCGCGCAGTCTTTTTTTGTCTATCGTGCGGATTTGCTCCAGCAAAATAACAGAATCCTTTACCAATGTAGAATTTACAGAGTCGATTTCTATGTGTGTAGGTAATTTTGCCTTGTTTATCTGCGATGTAATGGCCGCGCAAATTACTGTGGGGCTGTATTTATTGCCCACGTCGTTTTGGATAATTAATACAGGGCGCACTCCGCCTTGTTCGGAGCCTATTACCGGGCTTAGGTCTGCGTAAAAAATTTCGCCTCTCCATACTTGCATTCTTACCACCTCCAACTGGCCTTCGGCCATTTAATATGTGCATTAATTTAGTTATTCCCACCATTAATTGGAAATATACACTCTCGGGACACGTTTTCCTATGCAGCATAAAATTTCGTAGCTTATCGTGCCTACGGTGTCTGCCAGACACTCGGCACTTATTTTGTTATCGGCTGTATCCAGCATAATTACAGGGTCTCCGGGCTTTACATCGGGGATGTCCGTGACGTCCACCATGCATTGGTCCATGCAAATCGCGCCTGCTATCGGTGCAAATTTTCCGTTAACGAGTACCCTGCCTCCATGGGAGAGCCTGCGCGGGTAGCCGTCGGCATAGCCTACGGGAAGCACTGCAATTACGCTCGGTCGCTCGGTTTTGTAAATATGGCCGTAGCTGATACCAACCCCTGCGGGTAACTGCTTAACCATGCTAACCTGCGACATAAACCGCATAACGGGCTTTAGCCCAAGCACCTCGCACTCATCCGCCATTTCTCCCGAAGGTGGGTGTCCGTACAGCAAAATCCCGAGCCTCACGGCGTCCAGAAACAAATCCTTCCTATGTATACCAAAGTCTTTGCGCAAAATTTGTGATATCGCGCCGGAGTTTGCCGTGTGTTTTATGGGGATTTTTAGCCCGCGTTTTTCCAGCTCTGTCGTAACCCGTCCAAAACGGGTGAGCTGCTCATGCATAAAGCCGCTTTCCCGTGCGTCGGAGGTGGCGAAGTGCGTGTAAATGCCTTCGAGCAGCAGGTTTTTGCTCTCCGCTATGGCGCAGATGGCGTCTATGCTTTCTTTTGTTGGCAAAAAACCTAGGCGGCTCATGCCTGTGTCTATTTTAATATGTATAGTCGCCCGTTTGTTATATTGGGCGGCTTGTGAAGCTAATGCTACCGCGCCTTCCGCGCTAAAAATTGTCTGTGTCAGGTTATTTTCTACAATATACGGCAGAAGCGGCTCGGGTGTGAAGCCCATGATGAGAATGGGCGCGGTAATGCCGTTTTCTCGCAGGGCTACGCCTTCTTCGCAAATGGCTACGCCAAGCGACCCCACCCCTCCTGCAATAAGCGTGTTTGCCACAGGCACAGCCCCATGGCCGTAGCCGTCTGCTTTTACGATACCCATGATATCGGCGTCGGCAAAATGCTGCCGCAAAGCCGCCAAATTATGCGACAAATGCGCGAGATTGATTTCTGCCCATGCTCTTTGGTATTTCATGTAACTTCACCTCCCGCAAGCTATAACGTAAACAATGCGTCCAACAACGGAACGTTCTTCTCAAAAACATGATATGTAACAACAATGCGCTCTGTGCCGTCGCTGTCGAAGATGACCAATTTTACAGGAACAAGGCTTTCGTTGTCTACCCATAGCCGCGAAGTAGAAAGATATGGATGGTCGCCGGGTACGTTAGCTTCCAAAACCGTACGTACGCCTTCATCCATATCTGATACGCTAACAGAAATCTCGTCACTTTGCAAATAATTTTTTATAAAACTTGTTAAAAAAATTTCGCTGCGCTCCTGCGTCTCCTGTACAAGAATGTTTACACTGCCGTTTACGCGGCTGTTAAACTGGAAAATCTGCGCATTGTCACTGGTGGTGACACTGCCCGCAACATGCTCGGGTGCAGTGACTTCTACGCGGTACTCGCCGCTAATCCTCGCGTGCTGTATCGTCTCATATGTATTTACGCCCTTGTTGGAACGGTACTCCACCGTGGCAATTGCGCGGTATGTTTCCAGCTCCATAAGCATTCTCTGCACCCGCTCAAATGCACTTACCTCCTCCGCGTCGGCAGGCCCCCGCATGTCCGTCCCCCCACACGCCGCCAAAACAGCGAGCAATACCGCCGCAACTGTGATTTGTAAAGCTTTTTTAAACATAAAAATTCCCTCCATATAGTTTTTTACATTATACGAAGGGAAAATTTAAATTATTCTTGTATGTGCCGCGCATTCATATTAGAATACTCATAATATGAAAGGCGGTGACTACATGGCGAATATTTTAGAAATACAGGTAACACAAAAACAAACTCTTTTCGACTTGCTACTGCTGGAAAAGAAAAATGCAAAAGCAGGTAATACAGTACTGGGGCTCGGCCAACTCATTCGTAAAGCCAAGGCAGGTATGACAAAAGAGGATATCGCATATGTAAAAGAATTGGTAGACGAAGAAAATTTTGACGATTAAATTATTCGGCCGATGGTAATTTACCATCGGTTTATTTTTTTAATCCCGCGCTACGATTACGAATAAAATGCCGTTTTTTACAGTCACCTCTGCGTTATCCGCAATCATTACATTGCTAACCCCTAACCCTTTTCCTACATACATATCTGCGTCATGCAACGGGTATTCCAGATTTTTTGTGCTTACGCCTTGGCAATCTGTCAATGGGACAAGCGATACAAGCGAGCCGCATGGCTCGCAAAGCTGCAACCGAGAATCCGTTATCATAATTTTGTTATACTCGTCGATGATTGCGGCATTTTTGTTGCCGGGTAAAAACGATTTTAGCAGCAGAATGTTTGTAAGGCAGTGGTCCATTCTTCCGCCTGTTGCGGCTAAAAATAAAAACTCGTTAAAGCCTTTTTCTCGGGCGTATTCTATGGCGATTTCCGTGTCGGTTAAATCTTTTTTTTGCGGATAACGCAACACAAATACGCCGTCGGGGATTTCTCCGACGGAATCAAGGTCGCCTACGACGATACTCGGAGTTACGCCCATGCTGACTGCATGGGCGTAACCGCTATCTGCACATATTATTGTATCCGTGCTTTTTATTTGGGATTTTATATATTTGTAATCCGTGATTTTTCCGCCGCTTATTATTACTGCTCGTTTGGGCATATTATGCTACACTGCCCTTTCTTTTCTTGGATACGATGTCAAACGTAACTGCCGCCAGTAGCACAAGGCCGTTTATAACACGTTGCAAATTCATATCTGCGCCGAGCAGAGACATTCCCATGTTTAGGACGCCCATAAAAATCGCCCCTATTACAACGCCGCTTATTTTTCCTGTGCCGCCATAAGCAGACGCGCCACCTATAAAACATGCGGCGATTGCGTCGAGTTCAAAGCCCATTCCTGCCTGGGTAGAGGCTTGGTTAAAGCGGGCAACTACAACCAGCGCAGCTACACTGGCGAGCAGGCCGTTGTTTGCATAGGCAAAAAACAAAATCCGCTTTGTATTTATGCCGGAAAGACGCGCAGCCTTGTCATTGCCGCCCATGGCATACAAATGCCGACCCCAAATGGTATTTTGTGTAAAATAGCTGTAAATCATAAAAATTATGCCGATAAGAAGTAACACGGCGGGCATACCGTTATGCCGCCCAAGCTGATGGAATAAGAAAATAATAGCGGCACAAATGATAATAGGGTACATCATTTCCGTAACGATATGGTCAACGTCATAACCCTTGCGCTTGCGCTGAAAATACGAAATAAATTTTACAATTAAAATAACCACACTAAGGACTATGCCAACGATAAGCGTAGACACAAACACGGTGTCGTTATCGGGGGCGTTAAGCCAATGTGCAGGCAGGAAGCTGTTAAACAAATTGCGGTATTCCACAGGGAAAGGCCCGATATTGCGAGCACCCATTAAAATAAGCGCGATTCCGCGGAATGTGAGCATTCCCGCAAGGGTTACAATAAATGAAGGAATACCTACGTACGCAATCCAAAAACCCTGCCACGCGCCGAGCAAAAGCCCGATACCAAGGCACATAAGGATTGCAATATACGGGTTTATGCCCATATTTACAATAAGAATACCCGCAAAAGCACCGACCAGGATTACGATACTGCCCACGGCTAGGTCTATATGCCCGCCCGCGACGATACACAACATCATACCCGTAGCAAGAATTAATACATAGCTGTTTTGCACAATCAGGTTATTCAGGTTATGCGGGCTAAATAAGGATACTCCGTCCGGCAGTAAAATCTGAAAAACCATCATCGTAAACAGTAGCACCAGCAACAATGCGTAGCGACTTAGTATGTTTTTTGCAGTCTTAGCCATTTATAAATTTCCCCCTAATGCACGCGTTATTTGCGCGCCGATTTTTAGTCTCTTGTGCTTGATTGCAGTATCATCATCATTATTTTTTCTTGGGTGGCTTCTTCTCGGGTGAGTTCGCCTACCATTCGGCCTTCGTTCATTACATAGATTCTATCGCATACGCCCAACAACTCGGGCATTTCGCTGGATATCATCAGTACGGATTTGCCCTGCGCTATCAGGTCGTTTACCAGCGTGTATATTTCGTACTTCGCGCCTACGTCTATGCCTCGCGTCGGCTCATCCAGTATAAGAATATCCGGCTCGGCAAACATCCACTTTGCCAGCAGCACCTTCTGCTGGTTTCCCCCTGAAAGATTGCCGACAAGCTGCTCTATCCCCGTGCTTCTTACGCCAAACCGTTTGGAAAAATCTGTGGCAACATTACGCTCCATATCCCTGTCCAAGTGGAAACCCCGGCTTGTAACTCGCTTTGTATTTGCCAGCGTAATGTTTGGACGGATTTCGTTGCTAAGCACCAGCCCAAGGGCTTTTCTGTCCTCCGTTACATAGGCGAGCTTGTGGTCTATTGCATCCTTGACGCTTTTTAGGTTAACGTGCTTGCCGTTAATCCACAGTTCGCCCGAGATTTCCGTACCGTAGCTTTTGCCGAAGATACTCATGGCAAGCTCCGTTCGGCCGGCTCCCATTAGGCCGCCGATGCCGACAACCTCGCCGCGCCGTATGTTGAAATTTACGTTGTCGTTTATTTTCAAATGGCGGTACAGCGGATGATATACCGTCCAGTTTTTTGTCTCCAGACAAATTTCGCCCGGCTCGCGCTTTTCGCGCTTGGGATAGTAGTCGCTAAGCTCGCGCCCTACCATCCCACGCGCAATGCGGTATTCGTCGATTTCATCTTCGTTTTTGGTCATTGTTTCGATGACTGCTCCGTCACGTATAATTGTAATTTTATCCGCGACCTGTTCCACTTCTTTTAACTTATGAGAAATAAGTATGCAAGTCATACCTTCATTTTTGAATTTTAGCAACAGCTTTAGCAGATTTTGAGAATCGTCCTCGTTTAGTGAGGCGGTTGGCTCATCTAATATAAGTAGTTTTACGTTTTTAGCCAGTGCCTTTACGATTTCCACGAGTTGCTGTTTGCCTACACCGATGTCTTGCACCAGTGTATGAGGCGATTCGCTAAGGCCTACAATGTCTAAAAACCCGCGAGCGCGTTTATATGTCTCGTTCCAGTCTATACGGAAGGCGTTACCGCATTCGTTGCCCAAAAACATATTTTCGCCAATGCTCATGTAGGGGTTAAGTGCCAGCTCCTGGTGGATGATTACTATGCCCTTTTTCTCACTGTCCTTGATACGATGGAAACGGCATTCTTCTCCGTTAAAAAGAATACGCCCGTCATAGCTGCCATGGCTGTATGTGCCGCTCAAAATATTCATAAGCGTGGATTTGCCCGCGCCGTTTTCGCCTACCAAGGCATGGATAGTGCCGGGATAAACCGTAAGGTTTACATCGTCCAATGCCTTAACTCCGGGAAACTGCTTTGTAATGTTTTCCATACACAACAAGGGGGCATCCATGCGTATCAACTCCAGCTTTAATATGTAAGCCGCAAAATGCGGCCTTTCGGTGCTATCTAACCGTAGATTTCAGCTTCGGTGTAGTAACCGCCGTCAATCAGCAACTCGCGGTAGTTTGCCAGCGTAGCTACGATTGGGTCACTCAGGTATGTGGGGATAAAGCGGATACCGTTGTGATAGTCGGTTGTGTTGTTGATTCTTACAGTGTTTCCGTCAGCGATTGCGGAAACCATGTCTACTACGTTTGCGGCAAGAACGCGGGTGTCTTTGAATACAGACATAGCCTGTGTGCCTGCAATCATGTTACGCACAGAAATGATATCGCAGTCCTGCCCTGTGATGATTGGGAAATCCGCCCCTGCTGTCCAACCTGCGTTAAGCAATGCGTTGGTAACGCCTTGTGCTGTAGAGTCGTTAGAGCACATTACAGCATGTAGCGGATGGCCGCCCGGTACAAGGTTGTTTAATGCAATCAGGTTTTCCATGCGGGTTTGTGCGTTTTCTGTAGACCAGCCGAGGGTGGCTACTGCCATGATGTCTGTTTGGCCTGATGGAGACACAAGTGTGCCATCATCAAGGAATGGTTGCAGAATGCTCATAGCACCGGGGAAGAAGAAGTTAATATTGTTGTCACCCGGGTCGCCTGTAAAGAATTCAATGTAAAACGGACCGCTTTGGTTTGGAAGGTCAAGAGCGTCGCGAATAAATTCGCCCTGCATTTGTCCAACCAAAAAGTTGTCAAATGTCGCATAGTAGGTAACTGCGGATGTGTTCATTATAAGGCGGTCGTATGCAATAACCGGTATGTTTTGTGCTTCGGCTGTTGCAAGTACTTCTGTAAGAGCGTCGCCATCTATGGCGGCAATAACAAGTACGTCTGCACCTGCGCCAATCATATTTTCCAGCTGAGAAACTTGTGTCGGTACGTCGTTTGCTGCAAATTGCAGGTCTACTGTAAATCCACGTTCTGTAAGCATTTCTCTAAGATTTGCGCCGTCTTGATTCCAGCGTTGCAAGTCCATCGTGGGCATGGAAACCCCAACCCTAAATGCTCCGTCTGCTGCACCGCCACCTGTTGTAGCGGCGTCGTCATTGCCACAGGCCGCAAATAATGCTACCACTACTGCTGCTGCCAAAATCATAAAAATCTTCTTTGTTGCTTGTTTCATAATACCTCTCCCTTCAGGAATTTAACTTCTTGTGAAGTATACCATGGTTTTTTAAAAAAACAATACCAAATTTGGTGAAATTTTACTAAATTTTAATCGCGCCCCAATTCGTTGTCACCGTGCAGCAAATTATTTGTTTCTTTTGTAAATTTAATAATATCGTCCACCATGCCAAATGCTATACCAGTGTAGGTATCCGCCGTGCCGTAGTAAATCGCAATCCGCCCCGTGGGAGCGTCCACAAGCGACGCACACGGAAAGCATACGTTTTGTACAAAGCCGATTGTCTCGTACGGCTCTTCCGGGGTTAGCAGGTAATTGCCGCTTCTGTACAATACTTTGGACGGGTTTTCGAGGTCGAGTAACGCCGCGCCAAAGCTGTATACATATCCGTTGCATGTAAGCACAACGCCGTGATAAATCATCAGCCAGCCTTCGTCGGTTTCTATGGGAATCGGCCCTGCGCCTATTTTAAGTGACTGCCATGAGCCGCCCGCTTTCATAACGCTGCGGTGCTTACCCCAGAAAGTCATGTCGGGGCTTTCCGAAAGAAAAATATCCCCAAACGGCGTATGCCCATTGTCACTCGGCCGCGAAAGAAGCACATAGTTGCCGCCAATCCTACGCGGGAAAAGCACCCCGTTGCGGTTATGCGGCAAAAATGCGTTTTCCAGCCTTGTAAATGTCTTAAAATCCCGCGTTTTGCCAAGTCCTATGGTGGGCGCGCCCCCAAAAGAGGTACACCACATGATAAAATAATCGTCACCGATTTTAGTAACACGCGGGTCGTAGCCATATGCCGGTTGGAATGGCTTGCCGCTTTCGTCCACCCATTTTATGTCCTCGTCTTCAAGTTCCCAGTTAATCGCGTCCTTGCTTCTGCCAAAGTGCAAATGCATGGTAATATCCTTGTGGTCTGCGCGGAAAACACCCACAAACTCGTCACCATAGGGTATAACCGCACTGTTAAATACCCGCGCCGCCTTTGGGCCGGGGTTTAGCTTAAAAATCGGGTTGCCGCTGTACCGCCATAACACCTCTTTATGCTCGTTGGGCTTTGCCTCCCACGGCATATTGGGGATGGTTTGCTCGCCCAGTATTTTAGCCATTTTAACACCTCCTTTTTGTTATAAAAAGCGTTACTTTTCCGCTTGTGGCATTTTCATCACAACAGGAAAAGTAACGCTTATACCAGCCGCAAATTCTTAAATAACACTGTGACTGTGCCGTCTTGGTGGGTGGTGATTTCCAAGTCGTCCTCGATGGCTGCAAGCTCTGCGGGGAAACGGATTTCTACGCCGTTTTCCGCTTTAATTTTATGCGTGGAAAACTGCTGCTTAACTACCTTTTCGCCCAGCGGAACGTCTGCGGTAACGCCTGCCTCGCGCAGTGTGGCGACATATTGCTCCTTTATCTCGCTGTCGCCCTCGAAGGCCTTTGCCGCTACGTTGTCCATGGAAATAAACCCGTCCTCGTTATCGGACTCGTCCAAGACAGCGGTTTTAATTTTTGCGGATACCTTGGGGTCGTTGTTAAAGTATTCTTCCACAAACTCCGTGGTGACTTCGCTGATAAGTACGGCCTGTTCCTTTTTGGAGGGCGTCGTTTCGCAGTCCAAAAACAACTCGGAAAAATACATAACACTGTTGCCGTCAATCACCTCGGGCTTTTCGGTTATGCTTATCGGTAACGCCGCGCCTTCCAGACCGATTAATGCCGCGTATTCTACCCTGCCGCTGCTAAACGGCAAGGCATTGCATGTTTTTAACTGAATATCCGACCCCTTGGAGTTATGCGAGTACACCTCCTGGTAATGCAACAAAAGAACGGCAAAAAAATCGCCGCTCTTATGCCCCACCCTTGCGATTAGCATATCGCAGGGTGGGATTTTTGGATATTTTTTCATTATTGCGTCCATTTTTTCAGCTATTAGCTGAGACACTTCTTTGAAATATTTTCCGCCGTTTTGGTATGCGGTCAGCCACTCGTATATTTCTGCATCGGGCTTAAAGTCTGCCGTGCGTACTGCGGCGTTGTTGATTAGCTTTTTTACATGCTTGGAGATAAACGCCTCGCATATTTCGCTCTCGAAATCCAACTCTGTGTCAGAAAAATTTGATAGCGGGCCGTCGTTTCTTAGTATATGAAGGATTGCGTTTTTGATTTTTAATGCCATGCTTATCCCCTACTCTACGCTTATGCGTTCTTTTTTTGCGTTAAACATTATCGCAATCGTACCCGGCCCTGTGTGTGAGCCTATTACGGGGCCGATTTCGTTTACTACAATGTCCTTTTCGCCAAATTTTTCGCCTATCATTTCCACCAACTGCCGGGCAAGCTCCGGGACATCACTGTGGGCTATAAATATCGTTTCTCCCTTTGCATATTCATACTTTTCCATGTTCTCAAGGAAAAGTGACAGGGCTTTGTTGCGGCCACGGGCTTTGCCTACGGGAGCTAATTTGCCCTTGTCGGAGATGGTTAGGATTGGCTTTACATTTAACATCGTACCTATTACGGCTTTTGCGCCGGAGATTCTGCCGCCGCGCTTTAGGTGGTGCAGGTCGTCCGCCATTACCCATGTGTGCTGGGTTTTTACAGCGTCTTCTACTATTTTTGCGGCTTCGTCCAGAGTTTTGCCTTCGTCACGGGCTTTTGCGGCCTTTACTGCCAAAAGACCCTGCCCCAGCGACGCAGCCTTGCTGTCTATTGTTATTATCTTACAACCGGGGTAGGTTTCCATCGCCTCGCGGGAGGCCAATACGCTTTGGTCGTAGCTTTTGCTTAGCATGGACGACAGGCACATATACAGTATGTTTTTGCCGTCTTCGAGGTATGGCTTCCATGCCTCCATGTAGCGGTGTGATGTTACCTGCGTGGTGGTTCCCATTTTGCCTTCTCGCAGCGCGTTGTAAAAATCTTTTACGGGCAACTCGCGGTAGTCCAAATGGTTATGGTACTCCTTGCCGTCCAGCGTATAAATATACGGGATTACATTGAGGTCTAGGTCTTTTGCCATTTTGTCGGGTAAATCCACTGTGGAGTCCACAAAAATTACATAATTTTTCATCTTATTTCTCTCCTTTCGGGATTCAATATAAACAAAAAACAAGCAGGTGTAAAGCCTTTCTGTTATAGTATTTGGAAAAAAGGTGGAATAAAAATGACGCACAGAGAATATGCTTCGCCCGTAGGAATTTTAACATTGGTTTCCGACGGAGAATTTATTACGGAAATAAAATATAAAAATTGCGCAACACCACAAGGCAACGACGCCATACTGGAAAAATGCGCAGAAGAACTGGACGCCTACTTTGCGGGCAAATTACGCGAGTTTACCGTGCCGACAAAACCGGAAGGCACGGCATTTCGCAAGCGCGTATGGAAAGAGCTGAAAAAAATCCCCCACGGCGAAGTAATAAGCTACAAGGAACTCGCAAAAAGAGTAGGCAACCCAAAAGCCTCACGCGCAGTGGGCGGAGCAAATCATCACAACCCCATAAACATAATAATCCCATGCCATCGCGTAATAGGCGCGAGCGGCAAATTAACAGGCTACGGAGGCGGGCTTGATAATAAGGAATTTTTGCTAAACCTAGAAAGACAATAAAATCACCACAGCATAAACACACATAACCCCGATAAGTGCGGCGGCGTTAAAAAGCATTGCCATATGCTTGCCAACACCGTCCATGAGTGAGACCAGCCTTTTGTCTGCAATGGGCTGCAAAAATGCTGCGACTACGCGGTAAATAAATGACATTGCCAGCATTTTTATAAGCGGCGTTGCCAATGCAAAGCACAGAACTAAAACCAGTGCTACAAGCACGCCGCTTCTTGCTGCTTGGCTAAAGTTTACAACGGTGTCCACTGCTGCGGAAAACGCGCCGCCCACTACGGGTACTGCACCTACGACATTGCGGGATGTGCGAATTGCGACATTGCTGATAATGGGCGCGGAAACACGTTGCAGGGTTAGGAGAAAAGCGAATGCAACCAAAATTCCCTTTAGTGACCAGCTTGCTATTTTACGCAGAAGCTGCGCCATTTTTTCCAGACGATGGCCGTCGGGTGCTATTTGGCCTGCGATGTCCAGCGCGGCAGATGAAAAAATCAGCGGGATAAATATACCTGAAATAAACCACGTCACCAGTTGCAACGCAAAAAACATCATGGGCTGGAACGCCGCCGCACCCACAAAGTTTCCGCCCATGGCCATCAGCCCAATCATCAGCGGGATGGCGGCAGTCATTATCAGCGTAACGAGGTTTACGAGGGAGTTTAGCATTCCCACGACTATATATAATGAAGAAACGACCAACAAAACAGACATAAGATACGTTACATAAAAGCCCGTTTCGCTTGCGGACTTGTGCTTAAATGCTTCGGTGAGGCAGCTCATAAGCGCGCCGAGGATTGCTATTACCACAAGCTGGCGTATTAGCTGCCCGTTTGCGAGGAACTCTGCAAAGATTACTTCGCCAAAGGCGGTAATCAGGCCGTTTAGGGTTAGATTTATATTGCCCGTAAGTGCGTCGCGCACCAGGTCTGTAAAGCGGGGTATCCCGGGCCTGTCCAATATCCCTATATCGTAGCTGTTTACTACTTCCAGGATTTCGTCTGTGATACTCATGGCAGTAGACCTGTTACTATTCGCACAATGTCCACTATTACCGGCATTGCCATGATTAGGATTATTATTCGACCTGCCAGGTCTATTTTTGCGGCAATTGCTGTTTCGTTGGCGTCGTTGCATACGCTTGTCCCAAATTCTACGATGTAGGCCACGCCGATTACGCGGATGGCCAACGCGGTGTACGCGCCAAAGCCGTCTGCCATGCCGCCCAAATGCCTAATAAATCCCAATGCCTCCGCCATCAGCGGCAAAACCATCAAGAAAATCAGCACCCCCGCCGCCAGCGAAATCATCAACGAAATCGCGGGATTGTAGTTTTTCATAAAAAGCGCGAGTACCACGGCAAGCACTCCGATAATCACTATTTGGAATATTACCACCTTGTCGCAGCCCCCTTCATAGCCCCGCGCGTGCGCAACGTCGAGCTTTGCTCGACCCTGCTTTCTGCGCGTTTATAATTCAAACATAACACGCAAATGCGTGAACAAATCCGCGATATGCCCCACAATCCAGAAAAGCACAAGCACTATGCCCGCAATTGTTATCATTGTGGCTTGCTCGTCGCGCCCGCTGCTTTTTAGCACTTGGCTAAGCACCGTTATTAAAATGCCCACCGCCGCTATTTGAAAAAGTAAGCTTATGTCCATCATTTTGTACCTCCTTTACCACAGTACCACGGTGATTAATAATCCGCCGATTACGCCAAGGCTGTGGTACATCCTTTTGTTTTTGTCCGATTGCTTTTGTAGCGCGGTGGTTTTTTCGTCGATGTAGGTTACGGTGTATTCTATGGCATTTTTTTGCATTTCTTTGTCCAGATAGCCAAGGGTTTTTCCGAAGTCCTCTATTACGGTCTTATCCTCCGGAGCCAAGAATATTTTGTCGTTTTGGATGGAGGTTAGCCATAGCCTGTAGGCTGTTTCGCCGTCGTGGTCCTTCAGGCTTTCTGCGAAGCTTTGGAAAACGTGACTTACGCCGCCGCTTGTGCGTTTGGCTATGTTGGCACAGGCTTCTGTTAGGGTGGAGCGCATATATTCTATTTCGGATGAAAGAATCAGTAACGCTTTTTTGAACTCAAGAAGGTCTTGCACGCGGAAGCTTTCCTTAGCCGCAAAGAATATCCCCAAGCCCACCGAGCCTGCCATTACAAGGAGTATCCCGATTATTCTAATAAACATGTGGCTTGCCAACTCCTTTCAGCACTATGAATCGCTCGAAGATGTTGCGGTTTAGCAGCGCGGCGAGGGATGGATTTTGTTTTACGTCGGCCATGTCGCGCCCGTGGGCTGTGCATATTAGCTTTACGCCTGCGTTTAGCACTGCTTCTACGGCGCGGGCGTCTTGCTCGCCGCCAAGCTCGTCCACCGCTATTATGTCGGGTGACATCCCGCGCAGAAGCATAAGCATTGCATGGGATTTTGGGCAGCCGTCTATTATGTCCGTTCTAATGCCGACGTCGTTTTGTGGGATTCCGCGAAAGCAGCCCGCTATCTCCGAGCGTTCGTCGGCCAAGCCTACGGTTAGGCCGCTGTCGGAAAGCTGGCGCACAATGTCGCGCAAAATCGTGGTTTTTCCAAATGCAGGCGGAGAAATTATCATTGTGTGAGGCACACCTGCGGCGGGCGACGCGCTTTCGGCAGTTAAGAGCTGTGGCATAATTTCGTCCGCGCAGCCGGGGACGGAGTGCGCCACGCGGATGTTTATTCCGCTAATATATCGCCATGCTTTTACCGCGCCGTTTTCCGTCACCACCTGCCCCGAAACCCCTACCCTATGCCCCCCCGGCAAGGTGATATACCCCGCCGAAAGCTCCGCCTCAAATGCATAAAAAGAATGCTGGCTTATACGCTCCATCGTCTCGCGGATATCGTCAGCGGAAGGACGAAAGGCGTCCCGCACGGGGATTTCTTTGCCACGGGATTTTAAGATTAACGGCTTGTCCGCACGCAGACGGATTTCGGATATGCCTTCCAAGCACGCAACCGATTCCAAATACGAGGCAATTTTCAAGCCCATGATTTTTTTTATGTTTTCCATAGCAACCACCAGCTCCTTTGTTCACTATATGATGGTTGTCCGTGAATAAGTACAAAAAAAGACGCGGGTTTGACGCTCAATGCCAACAACATAAGCAAAAGTATGTTAAAGTAGAACAAGAAAGGATGAAGATAATGAAAAAAAGTTAATAGAAAAAACGCTAATGGGTTTAAGGT
>WQRQ01000051.1 GCA_009786685.1 Defluviitaleaceae bacterium | reverse complement strand
AAGCCACTATTCCGTTACCATCGGCGAGCGCAACTTCAACGTGCAGGACGCCTACATCCGCTTTACGGGCATGATTGCAACAGAAACCGCCGAGGCAGCCAGCAAAGTAACCAGTCAAACCATAACAACAGACCAAGCACAAAGTATGAGAATGCGCATAAAAGGCGTATCCATGGATGAAGAAATGGCTGCGATGTTACGCTTCCAGTTTGCGTTTCAGGCGGCGTCACGCGTATTCAATATGATAGACGGAATGATAGACCGTATAGTAAACGGCACAGGCCGCGTAGGCTTGTAAGGGGGAAATTAGAATGCGTACAGCTTTTTTTGGACTTCATGTTGCGACTTCGGGGTTGCACACTGCCCGTGCGCAGTTGAATGTAACTTCACATAATTTAGCAAACGCCGAGATACCCGGGTTTTCCCGCCAGGTTGCACAAATGCAGGCAGGCCGTCCGCTTTTGGGTACAGGCCGCGGTATGTACGGTACCGGCTCACAGGTGACGGGTGTAATGCAAATCCGTGACCAGTTTCTCGACCGTAAGTTTTGGCATCAAAATTCAATTTTTAATCAATTCACAGCAAAAAATACTCATCTCGGCTTTGTGGAAACTGTGTTTAACCAAATCCCAAACGTAGGCGTAAAACGTACATTTAACGGCTTCTTTTCCACAATGCAGGACCTCACTACACAAGCACATGAGTCTACCTTCCGTACAAATGTAATCACAAACGGGCATACCCTAACGGAGCAAATCCGCCAAAATGCCTTTGCATTGCAACGCCAACAGCAGGACCTTAACCGCGAATTTGCGGACGTTATAGTAACAATTAACAGCCTCGGCCAACAAATATCCGACCTTAACCGCCAAATACACATCTTCGAGCGCGACGGCAGCAACGCAAACGACCTGCGCGACCAACGCGCACTGCTCATAGACCAACTCTCGGGCTTGGTTAACATCCAAGTAGAAGAGCGCGACTTTTCGCGCCCGGGTCTCGAAAACGACCGTCGTCTTACGGTAATGATAAACGGCTACGATTTCGTAGACCACACCCGTCTTAACACTCTGGAACTTGTAGCCCGCGACAATATTATGAATGACCCGCGTTCCGGTGTAAAACGTAATGAGATGGACGTAAGTGGATTGTACGACGTATTTTTTACGACAACAGGCTCACGCTTTAACATCCACAGCTCCACCCTTAGCGGAATGCTGCGGGGTATTGTAGACGTACGCGACGGCAACGGCGGCCAAGCCACCATGCCGCCTGTGCTGGCAGGCCAGTATTTGATTGCCGACCAAATAGACGCGCTAAACAGGTCGGTTGCGTTTATTAATGGTTTAAACGTAACACTCGGCAACCTCTTGACAGGTACAGTCGGCCCGCCCGCATTGCCTTCCTTGTACACCTCGGTAAATAACCGTAACGCCGCCTTTGCCGCATTAAACGGTATGCCCGGTGCGGGCAATATCACCACCACCCACGAGGCTCGCGAGTTTGTACGGAGCTTAGCCGACCATCGGACAAGGCGCATGAATTTGCAAACCGCGATTAGTAATGCCGCCGCACCTTCTCATATCTCAACACTTGAGCAAAGGATGGGGCTGGAAAGCCTTAGGGTTGCCATGGAAAACGCAGGAATATTATCGGGTACTGTGGCAAGCACCTTTAACACCTTGCAGGTAAGCTTAAACTCGGTAGCAACCACCGCACAGGCCGCCGCCGACCGTACCCTTAACATCGCCACAAACGCCGACGTAGCCATATTGAGCTATGTAACAGCGGCCCTTAACGCCATTGACCCTACTTACCCTGCTCCCGGTTTTATAGACCAAATTAACGCACTTTATATTGCGGTATCTGCCGAGCTTCCTTCGGAACACGCCATTAGGTCTACGATACGCAATCTCAGGGATAATGCTAACGGCCATTTTGCACCCCTGCGCTCTGCATTGCAGGAGATTGCTTCTATCCCCAATGTTGACACTATTAACAGCTTGGTACACACCGCAAACGGACACCTGGCCGACATAAATGCGGCAATGGAGCATATAAGCCAAGTTACAACATTCCCCGAGCGTATCGGTTCGCAGTTGGAATGGGCGATAGGTAATGCCGTGGATATGCTGGCACTCGTAAACAGAAGAATACATGAGACAGAATCCGGAGCTACCGCAGGCGACCCGGACGCCTACAGAAACATGCAAAGAATACTGGAGGCAGAAATCGCCGCAATGCGCACATTGCAGCAAAACCTTGCTCTGGACGCCATTGACCCCTACGTGGGTATGCCAAGCGGAGGGTTTCCGCAGCTTGAAAGCTTTATCCAAAGCCTAACCTCCGGCACAAGCGCGCTTGCAACATTCGGCGGCCACGTTAACAATATAGTTAACGAAACCACAAGGACTGCGCCTATTGATGTTATCATTAACGGCGTTACCTATACATTCCCGCCGTTTCCTTCGGGGGCGTCCGTGCCTGTTACGCCTACTTCAAACTTTAAGGGCATTCCCTTCTATATGAATCAGCTTAACCACCTCGTACGCACCTTTGCCCGCGCCATGAACGAAGGGCGAAATACCGACGGGTTGGAAATCCCCGGCTCGAAAGGCCATATGTTTGGCTTCGACGCAAACGGCGAAAACAGAAACGCGCTCTTCTTTACAATAGAAGACCCTATTTCCGGGCAGCCGGGTGTGCTGGTGCATGATGACCCGCACCAAAGCCTTCGCCTGTGGATACTTGCCGACAGCGCAGGCAATCCGCTGCGCGAAAACGGCAACCTCGTTACCATTGCAGACCCAAACCCACCCGCCAACGTAGCGCGTGACGCCATGGGTCGCCCTATGTTTACCGTGGATTACAGCCAATTTAACGCACTTAACTTTATCGTAAACCCGGAGCTGCTTTCCGACCCAAGCCTACTCGCCGCTTCTGACAACGCAAACATTGGGCAGGCAAATAACCAAGTAATCCATGGATTTCTTGCGGTGGGCAATGACAAAAGCCTCTTCCGCGAAGGCCGCCTGATAGACTTTATCATAGCAACCAGCAACCATCTCGCCGTAGATAATAACCAAGCCTATATGTTCCGTACCAGCTACGCAGAAGTTACCCACCAAACCCACAATCACCGCCTATCCGTAAAAAGCGTGGACACGGAAGAAGAAATGATGAACCTGGTACGCTTCCAAAATATGTTTACCGCAACATCCCGCCTAATCAACGTGCTGGACACGATTTACGATACGCTTATCAACAGGCTCGGCAATTTCTAATGCGTTACTTTTCCGCTTTGCACAAAAACATCTATACCCGAAAAGTAACGGAATTAACGGCATCGCGCAAAGCGCGCGCGATATAAACGGAGGTTTTAACCATGCGTGTAACTAACTCTATGATTTACGGCAATGCGATGAATAATATCTGGCGTAATGCGCGACATATAAATAATCTTGTCGTTTCTATTGAGACGGGCAAGAAGATTCAGCGGCCTTCCGACGACCCGTTGCTTTCTTCTCGGGCTTTGCGCTACCGTACTATTTTGTCGGAGGCGGAGCAGTTTTTGCGCAATACCCAGCAGGGTATGGCTTGGATGGAGGTATCCGAGGCGGCGTTTAACAGCGTGCTTACGGGCAGCCCCACTACGCCGTCGCTTATGAACCGCATATACACACGCCTAGTAGAAGCCGCGCAAACAGGCACAAACGAACTGCCCGACCAACGTGCAATCCTCACGGAGCTGCGCCAGTATTTTGACCAAATGTTTGGCGTGGATATGAACCAGACCTACCTTGGGCGTTATGTATTTTCCGGCTTTCATACAAACCAGCCCCCCGTACTTAAAAACGACTGGCCTGCTGAGCGCAGCTTTGTTATTACGCAGAATTTTTCTGCCGCTAACATTGAGCGTACCATTGCCTTCCATAGAGAAAGCCCTACGCATATGCCGCAGGATTTTTATGTTAATGTGATAAAGCTTCCGTTTACCAATGTGGACTTTAGCTTGAATATACCTAATCCGGATGTGCCGCAGTTGGGCATTACATCGGCACAGGGGCAGGCGTTTCATATTCATACGATGGATTCTTCTGATATGCCACCTGCCGGCGCGTTTACCGCGTATAATCCGGATGATGAATATAACGGCTTACCCGTAATCCACTTTTTGCGTGATACCGGCGAGCTTGTGATGAGCAACGCCACACGTGACCTAATTAACCGCCAAGGCGGCATTGAAGTGGTTTATGAAAAAAATAATTTCCGTGCGGGCGAGCTAAACCCGATTGTGTATTTCCAGTCTGTGGAGCTGATAGGCGGTACGTTTTCTACTGCCGGTGGGGTTACGACGCTTACCGGCGCGGCAACACATCATTTTGACACGGCGGGGCAAAATATCCAAATGGAGGTTTCGCCAAATGCCTATATCACGATAAATGCACATGCGCGTGATGTACTCACCGCTAACTTGTTTTCGGATTTGCGCAGGTTGTTTGACTTTGCGGATTCTCTTGTGACATCCGACCCGCGTGTTATCGAAGAATACTTTAGAGGCCCTACCCATCTTTTATCGGGCGACGAGTTAGTTAATGCCGTGAGCGAATTTATGTCGGACGAAAAGGCAATGTTTTCTGCGGCCATCCACGACCGTATCAACAATATGTTGAGAACAATAATGCAGCACGCCGCACAGGCACAACGCGAGCATTCTGACCTTGGCTCACGCATGGCAAGGCTGGAAATGATAAGCATTCGTTTGGAAGAAGACGAAATTGCGTTTACGGAGCTTCTTTCGCAAAACGAGGATACAGACCTCTCTGACGCCATAATGCGCAAAAGCGGCGCGGAAGCAGCATTTAACCACGCTCTCATGGCTATTGCGCGTACCACCCAGCTTTCTTTGGCAGATTATATAAATAGATAGAGGTGCGCCATGCGATTGACTAATGTAATGATGACAAATACCACCCTCATGCATATTAACCGCAATATGCGCAGGCTTAACGGTATTATCAGACAAATAGAAACGGGTACGCGTATACAGAGGCCTTCTGACGACCCTATTATCGCGTCGCGTGCGCTTATGTTTCGTACATCGGTGCATGAGAATATGCAGTTTCAGCGCAACGTAGACCAGGGCATCGCTTGGATGAATGTTACGGAATCCACGTTTAGCAATATAAACCAAGAGCTGCTTTTCGAAATGCGTAACCTTGCGGCGCAAGGCGCGAACGGTGATAATAACCTCGAAAATATGCAGTCCATCATCCGCCAAATGAACTCGCTCTTTAACCAACTCGGCCACGAAATGAACCAGACCTTTGGCGGTAACTACCTGTTTTCCGGCTTCCGTACGGACGAGCCGCCTATATTTATCGCAGATAATAACCGCAGCTTTGTTATTACACAGCATTTTGGGCTGGCGGATATCTCCCGCGAGATGTCCTTTCAGCGGCTTGTTGTGCCTAACAGGCTGGGTATTTATGAGCCTGTTTCTCACCACATCAACGTCCTAAAGCTTGCTTACACAGGACTGGACGCCGTGCCTGTTGTCCCTGGCTTTGAGGTGCGTACCGTTAGTATTAATGACCCTATCGCCTACACACCGGACGCACAAACAGCAGGGGGCGTGCCTATTCTGCATTTTATCCACGAGACGGGCGAGCTTGTTATGCACAGGGATACTGCTTCCAATTTCCCGAGAGAGGGTATCAGCGTTACCTACCGCAAAACGGGCTTTCGCCAAGGCGATATTAACCCTTCCGTTTATTTTACAGGGCGCGAAATTATTACAACAGATACATCGCATATTCCGCCCGGCTCTACCCTTATTTATAATGTTACCATGTATTTTTCGCGCCATGCCGCCGACGGCCCACCATCAGCCGGTATGCACAGCTTTACCTTGCCTGCGGATTTAAGGCCTTATACCGCAGGGTCTAATCCTCCTTCGATTAACAGTTTGCCCGAAGAACTACGTGCCTCCTTGCCGCCGGGCGCAAGGATTGATTACGTCGGTGGCGATTTTATCGTAAGAATCCCCGACCAGTTTTTTGCTACAAACAACAATGTTTCCGTTACCTTTCCGATTCAGCGTACTCCCGCTAATGTGGTAACTACCACCGCAGGAGTTTCCACCCATATCATGGAGGATAAACGCTTGCAGGGCGTAGAACTCGTACGTGCGGTAAACGTGGACGGTATCCCGCTTCCGCTAAACCAAGTAGAGCTTAATATATCGCTGGATATGCATAATCAGGGGATTGAATATGAGTTTGCTTCTCGCACGCGTATTCAGGTTAACTCGTTGGCCAAGGACGTGCTTACCGATAAAATGTTTGCAGACTTTAGGCGTTTTTTCGAATTTGCCGACGCCCTCAAAATCTCCAGCGAAAGCGAACTGCGCCAGCATTTCCAACGCCTCGGCTACACAGAAGCAGCCATCGACGAAGCAGTTAACACCCAGCTAATCAAAGAAGGCTCCATGGCTACCTACGCCCTGCATAACCAGTTTAACAATATGCTTTTTCTCATAGACCGCCACTCGGATAATTCTATGCGCGAGCAAACACGCCTCGGTGCGCGTATGGTGCGCATGGAGCTTGTTCAAAACCGCTTGGAAGAAGATGAGATTGCATATACACAGCTAAAAAGCGATAATGAAGATACCGACCTGTTGCGCGCACTCATTATGCGCTTTTCCGCAGAAGCTATTTTTATGGCTTCGCTGCAAGCCAACAGCGGCGTGATTCAGATGTCGTTAGCAAACTTTTTAAGATAGCCGCATGGCGGCTTTTCGCCGACATTCCCGTAGTGGGAATGTCGTCACGAGCCTGTATAAAAAACGATATTTAGGAGGTTTTTATGCCAACATTTGCCACTAAGCACTTCGGAGAAATAACCTACGACCCGGAACGTATCATCACCTTTAACGAAGGTATCCCCGGATTCCCGGAAAGCACACGCTACCTTTTTATGTCCGAAAACAAAGATGAGGATATGTTCTTTTATCTGCAATCCCTCGACGACGGCGACGTCGCATTTACGCTTATGGACGTTTACAAGGTTTTGCCCGACTACGACCCCAAAGTAGAACAGGAAGAAATCGACGAGCTTGGCCCCTTGTCCGACAGTCCGCTTCTTATATACAACATCGTAGTAATCCCCGACTACGTACGCCACATGCGCGTTAACCTGCGCGCACCCGTTGTTATGAACCTAAACACCGGCCTCGGTAAACAAATGATTTGTACAAACGAAGATTACCCCATCCGCTTTATGATTTTTGAAGAACTCGAACGCGCTAAGAAAAAGCTCGCCACGGAGAAACAATAATGTTAGCCCTAACGCGTAAAAAGGGCGAGTCTATCATAGTAAACGACAACATAGAGGTCGTTGTACTTGGCATAACCGGGGAACAAGTACGCCTTGGTATACTCGCACCCAAACACATCACCGTACACCGCAAAGAAATCTTCGAACAAATCAAAAACGAAAATAAAGAGGCCATGCAAAATGTTAAGGAAAAAATTAAAAACCTTACGGATTTGAAGGAGTAAGACTCCCATCATCAAAAAACTTGCGTAAACTTTTCAACCGGAGATAATATATCGTCGGTTGATTTTTTTATTATCTAGTGTTTGCAAAATTAGTAAATGTGGCTTGACTAAAAACAGGATAGGGTGTATATAATATAAAAAAAGCCACACGCAGGAGGCGAAAAAAATGTTTATAGGGCGGCAGAAAGAGCTTGAAATGTTAAGCAATCAATATGCCAAAAACGAATTTACGTGCATACCCATATACGGTCGTAGGCGTGTTGGCAAAACGCAGTTAATTGAGGAATTTATTCGCGGTAAGCGCGCCATTTTTTTTACAGCGGTTAGTAAGGGCACATACAAAAGTAATATTGAGCTTTTAAGCAAGGCTATATTTGAAGATAATGAAGCCACCCCCGTTTACAGCAATTTTTATGATGCACTGGATGGCATATATCAGCTTGCGCAAAAAGAAAAGCTGATATTTGTCATTGATGAGTTCCCTTATCTTGCGGAGTCTGACGAGAGCATTATTTCCGTCTTGCAGCAGTTTATTGATTTAAAATTTTTGAAGACAAATATGATGATGATTTTGTCCGGGTCGTCGTTGTCGTTTATGGAAAATCAGGTGCTTGGTTATCAAAGCCCCTTATATGGAAGGCGAACGGGGCAGATAAAATTGCTTCCGTTGGATTTTCAGACAGCGCGTTTGTTTGCGCCCGGGTTTTCCAAAGTTGACCAAGCGATTATGTATGGGGTTACGGGGGCGATTCCTAAATATTTATCGTTGTTTAACGATGGTTTATCACTCGGCGAAAACCTGAGTGGGCAATATTTTGACAGAAACGCTTATTTATTTGAGGAGACCCAAAACCTCTTAAAGCAAGAGTTTAAAGAGCCTGCCATGTACCAAGCGATTATCACGGCGATAGCGTCTGGCTGCTCGCAGATGAAGGACATCAAAAACAAGGTCGGCGAAGAAAGCAGTACAGTAGCAACCTATATGAAATCATTGCTGGACACAGGCGTCGTAAAAAAAGAAATCCCTGCTATGGACAAACCCAGCAGCCGAAAAACAATCTATCGGCTGGATGATGGTATGTTTCGTTTTTGGTATCGTTTTGTTTACCCCAATGTGTCGCTGGTCGCACTCGATAAAGGCGGGATGGTTTACAACAGAATCAAACCGCAAATCACAAGCTTTATGGGCGAAGTTTTTGAAAAACTTTGTATAGAATACATGTGGAGCATTTACAGCGAGTTGCCGTTTGGATTTCAAAACATCGGACGTTGGTGGGGAAATAACCCCGACCTAAAATCCCAATCTGAAATTGACTTCATCGCATACCACAACGACGAAGAGCAAGCAATTTTCGGAGAATGCAAATGGAAAAACGAGGAACTTGATAAAAGCATCATCGAAGGGCTGATTACAAAGTCTCAAATGTTTAATCAGTTTAATTGCAGGCATTATTACCTGTTTTCTAAAAGCGGGTTTACCCGCGGCGCATGGGAATTGGCAAACGGGCGGGATGATATTCGACTGATTGATTTTAAGGAGATGTTTGAATGAGCGCAACTACCCTTATTCTTGAAATAGAGGATAAACAGTGCTAAACTGTGTTGCGTAGTAACGGGCATACGTAAATATTGACAGAATATTGGCTTAAAAAGGAGAGGGTAATATGATAGCCTTTATGCCGGATGTGAAACCATCTAAAAGCATACGTCACGACTACGATGCGTTTTCACAATATCAGATTTCCCATTCAAGCACCCTGTCATTTAAGAAGAAATAGGTAGGTGACTATACCACAAACGGTATGGGAAGGAATTTTTTAATGAACGATTTTTTTATAAGACCAATCAAACCCGAAGAGATAGACAGCGTAGCGGCGTTTATTTCTTCGGGTTATTTTGATGATATATTTTTTCACTGGACGGTGGATAGTGATGGCGACCGTCATGCGGTCGTGACGGAGTATTATAAGGTGTATTTGCGTGCGGTGGGTTGTGTTGCGCATGTTGCGGAAAGCCCGTCGGGCGCGATTGTGGGGGCGACGGTATGGCTGCCGCATAATGTGGACGCAGCCATCTACGACGAGATAAACCATGTGGTGGGTAAGTATGCGCCGCGTTTTCAGGCGGTGGCGGATATGTCGCATGAATCGGAGCCGCCCGGGGCGTTTTACCAGCTTGTGGGCTTTGTTGTGGATAAAAAGGCGCGGGGTAGAGGAATCGGCAAGTCATTGCTAAAATTCCACCTGGATATTTTGGACGAGAAAAGAATCCCCACATATTTGGAGGCCAGCACACCATATGTTTACGGCAAGGGTGCTTACGGAAAATTTGGATATAAGCAATGCGGTGAGTTGCTGGTGTTTACGGAAAACGCGGTTTTGTACCCGCTGTATCGTGATTTTCCGCGTAAGACTGCGTTTGTATGCGACGAGAGTTATTTTTGGCATAATGCGGGAAGCGGTGCATTATTTGAGCCTGACGGCGGCTACATCCAAACAAACGGCTCGGCCGAAAGTCCCGAAAGTAAACGGCGTGTAAAAAATCTGCTGGAAAGAAGCGGGCTTTTTGACCGCTTGATAAAAATAAAGCCCTTTCCCGCCACGGAGGAGCAGCTACAGTATTTCCACACAAAACATCATGTCGAGGCTGTAAAAGAGTACAGCAAAATCGGCGGTATAGACTGTGGTGACACTACAATCGTGGGGCGCGGGTCGTTTGAGATTGCAAAGCTTTCTGCGGGGGGTGCGATTACGGCGGTAAAGGCCGTGGTGGAAGGTGCGGTGGATAATGCATACGTGCTTGCGCGACCGCCCGGCCATCATGCCGAGGCCGACAGGGGTGTGGGGTATTGTATTTTTAATAACATCGTAATCGCAGCCAAGTACGCGCAAAGAATGCTCGGCATAAATAAAATCGCAATCATAGACTGGGACGCCCACCACGGCAACGGCACGGAGGACGCCTTTTACGAGGATGATAATGTGCTGTTTATCTCCCTGCACCAGTCGGGCTTAGACCCGATAGGGCGCGGCCAAATCGAACACAAAGGACGCGGAAAGGGCGAGGGCTATACCATAAACATCCCGCTATACGCAGGCGGTGGTGACGCGGTATACCGCTACGCCTTTGAAAAAATAGTAGTGCCTGCGGTTGAAGAATTTTCGCCGCAGTTAATTTTGGTATCGGCGGGGCAGGATGGGAATATCTTCGACCCGCTGGCACGTATGATGTTATCCGCCCAAGGCTACAGATACATGGCACGCACGGTTAAAAATCTCGCGGACAAACACGCGGGCGGCAAACTGGTATGCCTGCACGAAGGCGGCTACTGCTCGTCGTACGTTCCATTCTGCTCCCACGCAATCATCGAAGAACTAAGCGGTATTACCACCGACGTAACCGACCCGTTCATATACGCCATGGAAGGCACAGAGTACAACGAGCTGTTGCCCCACCAAAAGGAAAGGATTGATGGAATAAAATGAAAACAACAGTAATATACGGAATCGAGCATAAGCGCAATACATACAATGTAGTGCAAATGCTTATAAAACGCCTGGGCATAACGGACGAGGAATTAACGGAGTTTTTCCTCCCAAAAGACCTGCCGCATTTTTGCACGGGCTGTAATAATTGCTTCACAAAAGGCGAGGATTTTTGCCCTCACGCGGAGTTTACAATGCCTATACGGGAGGCATTTCTTGCTGCCGATGTAATCATCTTCGCAAGCCCAACACATGTGTTTAACGTAAGCGGGCAGATGAAGGCATTCGCAGACCACTTTGCGTTTATGGGGCTTGCGCACCGCCCCGAGCCTGTTATGTACAAAAAAGTCGGTATAGCAGTATCGTCTACCGCAGGCGCAGGAATGCGCCCGGCCCTTAAATACCTAAAACAGCTACTGGGCTTTTTGGGGATAAGCCAAATCTACAAACTTGGCATAACCACAAGCAGGCAATCACAGACCCGCCTAAAAAAAGACATCGAGCGTATAGCCCAAAAAGTAAAAATCCCCAAAAAGTCAAAACCAAGTGCATTCGCAATAATGATGTACTACGTAATAAAAAGCCTCCACAAAAAAGACAAAAGCGAGTTTATGGCGTATGATAGAGCTTATTGGGAATCCCGAGGCTGGCTGGGCAAAAGCCGCCCGTGGAGTTAATAAAATTTTCTATTGCGTACAGTAAAAAAATATGTATAATATACATATTAATCATATATGTGATATATGCAAAAAGCAAATCAGGGGAGACAAATATGATTGACATAAAAAACCTATACAAAATATATGACAGTGGTGGGCAAAAGGTAGCTGCCCTAAACGGGCTTAACGTACACATTGAGGATGGCGAGGTCTTTGGTTTTATCGGGCTTAGCGGCGCGGGTAAAACATCGTTGGTTAGGTGTATTTCGGCATTGGAGTCGGTTACATCGGGGGAGATACTTATTGACGGCGTGGATTTGGCAAGCCAACGTGGCTCCGCGCTTAGGGAGCTGCGTAAAAAATTTGGGCTGGTGTTTCAGCATTTTAATTTGCTTATGAATTCCACCGTCTACAAAAATGTTGCCTTTCCGCTGGAGGTTGCTAAATATCCAAAGGCGCGGCGACACGAGCGCGTTATGGAGCTTTTGGATATGGTGGGGCTTACGGAAAAAAAGGATGCTTACCCTTCGCAGCTTTCGGGCGGGCAAAAGCAGCGGGTTGGTATTGCCCGTGCGCTGGCGGCAGACCCTCGGTTTGTAATTTGCGACGAGGCTACATCTGCCCTCGACCCGGCAACTACAAATTCCATTTTGCAACTGATAAAGGACATTAACAAAAAATTAGGCATCACATTTATTATAATCACACACGAAATGAGCGTTATAAAGGAAGTTTGCTCAAAGGTGGCAATACTGGAAAACGGGCAAATTATAGAATCCGGCGATGTTGTGGAGCTAAGCATTTGGCCTAAAACAGAAACAGCAAAGCAATTTTTTAAAAACGCGGAAATGAATTTTAACAACAAAGCGTATCAGATTGCGCGGGAGACGCCGGGAACCACCGTAAAGACGACATTTATAGGAGAACGCGCACCCGACCCTTATATATGTACAATAATAAAACGTTTTGATGTAGACGTATCCATTCTGGCGGGCAACATCCAGGAAATCAACGAAACGGTAATAGGCTGCCTAATTATTAAAATAAGCGGGCAGGAAAAAGATGTTACGGATTCCATCACCTATCTTAACGAAAACAATGTGAAGACGGAGGTAATCAACGATGTCTAGGACGGAAATGTTTATCCCCGAGCATTGGGCGGAGTTGTATGATATTCTGCTGCCCGCTACATTGGATACACTGTATATGGTAGGTTATGCGAGCCTGTTTTCGATTGTAATTGGTACGGTTATCGGAATCATCATGTATATCACCTCAAACGACCTCCTGTGCAAGAAAACGATTTTTACGGGGGCTGTAAACAGGCTGCTTAGTATTATCGTAAATATCGGGCGCAGTATCCCTTTTATTATTTTGATTATCGCGGTTGCTCCGATTACACGTATGATTGTCGGTACTTGGATTGGCACTCAGGCCGCCGCTGTTTCGCTTACCATTGCGGCGATTCCGTTTGTGGCGCGGCTTTCGGAGTCTACCTTTGCGGGATTGGACAAGGGCGTGGTGGAGGCTTCCATCGCCTGCGGCGCGTCACTTCCGCAGACAATTTATAAGGTTATTATCCCGGAAACCTTGCCCGTTTTAATCTTAAATTACACCGTTGCCATCGTTAACCTTATTGCGTTTTCCGCCATGTCCGGCGCAATCGGCGGCGGCGGACTGGGTGACGTAGCAATACGGCACGGGCTGCACCGCTTTAGAACAGATATGCTTTTCGGCACAATTATCGTTTTGGTAGTCATTGTTCAGATTGTCCAGTTTATCGGTAATTTCTTGGCAAAAATAGCCGATAAACGATAATAAATTTTTTTCAAATAAGAAAGGATTGACATGTATGAAAAAGAAATTTGCTTTACTTGCTTTACTGATTTTAGTTATTGCCGCGGCGTGCGGCGGTAACGGAGATGCGCAAGCCCCCGCAACAGCCGACACGCCCACCCCCGACTCTCCCGTAACTATCAGAATCGGAGCGTCACCCGTCCCGCATACGATAATTTTGGAGTATATCGCAGACGAGCTTGCGGAGCAGGGTGTTTTGCTTGACATCGTAGAATTTGCCGACTTTGTAATGGTAAACCCCGCATTGCACGAAGGTCAAATCGACGCAAATTACTTTCAGCACGGGCCGTTTTTGGCAAACTGGATTGCCGACAGCGGCAACGAGCTTACGATTATTACGGATGTCCACATCGAGCCGATGAGCATTTATTCCGAAACCCTTACAGACCTGTCGCAAGTACCCGAAGGCGGCACAGTCGCGCTCCCAAATGACGCGGTAAACGGCGGTCGCGCACTGGCGGTACTGGAATCCAGCGGGCTTATAGGGCTTACCGAAGGCGTCGGAATCCGCGCCACGGTTAGAGATATAATTTACAATCCGCTAAACCTAAGCTTTATGGAATTGGAGGCTCCGATTGTTCCCGTGGCTTTGGGTGATGTTGATATCGCCGTAATTAACACAAACTTCGCGCTTGGCGTAGGCCTAAACCCCATGCGTGACGCGCTTTACATGGAAAACCCGGACTCCCCCTTCGCAAATATCCTCGTAACCCGCCCGGAAAACGCCGACAACGAAGCAATTAGGATTCTTGCCGCAACATTAACAACAGAGCGCGTAAGAGAATTTATTTTAGAACGCTTTGAAGGCGCGGTTGTGCCTGCGTTTTAATAGCTGTTTAAGCAAAAATAAAAATCGTGCATGTGGCTTTATATGCACGATTTTTATTTTTTAAAATTTACGACAGCGATATCAAATTACTGCTATTTTAAGAACATGCCCTATCCACTCTGCTAAGCTGGAGCCATATGTGGCCGCGAAGGCTGCGATGGTGGAGAGATTTGTTGCGTTACTTATGAACGAGCGAAACTTTTCCCATCCTGATACATATGAGTTATCTTTGACGATTGCCTTTAATCTGCAACGATTTAGCAAACCCAGTTTTTTAAAATCTTTTGACTGTGTAAATTCGTTTAACAACTTTTTTAAATCCTCATATTGTTCTGCCGTGATACGTTGAAGAGGCTCGTTAGTATGCACTTGTTGTGAGGCTGTTGCATGAGCACTTCCTTGATTGGCGTTTATGTGACCCGTATTATTGCCCCCGACTTCAATTTTGTTATCCGGCATAAAAGAACCTCCATGATTATGATAACTTTCGATATTAATATTAACAGCTTTTGCCATTTCATTTTCTGTGTAATAGATTCCGAAAAGCTCAGCAGAATCAAAGTCTTCGTTTAGGTCTTCGACATATACGTCTTTCTTCTTAGTATAACGGTCTATAACGGTGGCGTACTTGACCTTTCCGACTTTTTCGGCATTTTTTTTGCTGTTTACATGCATATATTCATCCGGTTTTATGCCCAGCTTTTCTATTATCTTCAGAATATGAGTGCGGTATCGGTACAATACCTCTTTCGCGTCTTTGGATTCCGTTTTTACATATACATCTATCTTTTCTTCTTTTATATCCATCTCAATAAATACAGTAGCGGTACTGCCGGTTGCTTTAAATACAGAGCCAAACCGCCAAGTATTATCAAGGTCTATTTCGCCATGCATTTCAACCATTATCTGATATAGTGCGTTATACGGGATAAACTCGGATTCCCACGATAGATGTAGTGTTGCGTCTTTTTTATAGTTTGCGGCGGATATCGGCATGTCCTTTGGACATTTTACAGGGATAAATTCTCCGTCTTCTGTCTGCAAATCCAATTTGTAAGACAGCTTAAAAATCCGCATGACAAAAAGGATATATTCTGCTTCTTCCTTCGAATACGTCATATCCTTTATGACATCATTTTCATATGAGCTGTTTAGTATTTTGAATATATCATTGTGTTTGATGATTCCGCTGTTTTCCTCTGCGCGGTTGATTAGGCGATAAATACCATTTGTGAGCCAATCCGGTTTTAGGATGGTATAACCTTCCATGCTGGGGCGTTCTTCTTTGCCCGGCTTGTCTTTATAATAAAACGAGACGCCCAAATCCTTAAACCATTTTAAAAGCCCTACTTGCGTTTCCGGATTGTTGATGCCAAAACGCTCACACATATCTTTGTATTCGTCGTTTTGGATGTAATATTCTTCCATGTTCGCAATGCCATCCTTGACTTTTTTCATGTCCGCATTGAAATTATGGTTGTATCCTTCGGTTTTTACAGCGCAATCCATGATGGATTTTGCAAGCCTGTCGATGTTTAGCTCCTCGGATGCGGATGTTTCAAAACTATCGTAGATGATATCGGGATATTTTTCTTTTAGCTTGTTGATGGGTATTGGCGTGTAAGGTGGCCGGTCGCTTTTATTGATAGCTATGATAACGGGGGATTTAGGCGCGAACGAATGGACGACGTCCAGCCAATGCAGGGCCTTGCGGTCTATAAATGTATTTTCGCGCCCATTAAGTACGATGACATAAACGCAGCCGCTCGTTAAAAAACAGTTGTGCATACTGTGCATGATTTCTTGGCCGCCAAAGTCCCATATGCGAAGCGTCCCCTCAAACCCATCCGGCCTCCAGTCATTAATTTTTATACCATCGGTTGACTTTTTTTCCGGGTCGAATTTATTTTGCAACAAGAGGTCGATAAGCGAGCTTTTGCCAACTTCGCCATCACCTAAAAATATAACTTTGCACTCACGTAGTTGTATTAGCTCGCCTTTGTAATGAGCTAGTATCAATTCATGGGATTGCTCAAAAAGGGAAATATCCATTTGGCTGAGGGTAGTATCGCTGATGTCAACGGATTTATAGCCATAGCCACGTACAACAAACGGTAACTTGATTTGAACCACGGACAAAGGAATAATATCCAGCCTAAGGTTGCGCATTCGCAATGTCAAAAGTGAACGCAGATTGTCAAAACAATCAGGCACTGTCGAGATTGCGTTATACGAAATATCTAATAAAACCAGATTGGTAAGTTTCTGTATCCAGCTAGGTAGGTTTGTAAGCTGATTGTTCGCTATATTCAACGCAGTAAGGTTGGTAAGCTTCTGCATCCAGTCGGGTAGGCTTGTAAGCTGATTGTCCCCAATATTCAATGATGTCAGGTTGGTAAGCTTCTGCATCCAGTCGGGTAGGCTTGTAAGCTGATTGCTCCCAATATTCAATGATGTCAGGTTGGTAAGCTTCTGCATCCAGCCGGGTAGGCTTGTAAGATGATTGTTCCCTATATCCAACGAAGTCAGGTTGGTAAGCTTCTGCATCCAGTCGGGTAGGCTTGTAAGCTGATTGCTCCTTAAATCCAACGAAGTAAGGTTGGTAAGCTTCTGCATCCAGTCGGGTAGGCTTGTAAGCTGATTGTCCCATAAATCCAACGAAGTCAGGTTGGTAAGCTTCTGCATCCCGCCGGGTAGGCTTGTAAAGTTATTTCCCCATAAACTCAACGAAGTTAGGTTGGGAAGCTTCTGCATCCAACCGGGTAGGCTTGTAAGGTCACCGTTCCCAATACTCAATGATGTCAGGTTGGTAAGCTTCTGTATCCAGTCGGGTTGGTTTGTAAAGTTATTTCCCCATAAATCCAACGAAGTAAGGTTGGTAAGCTTCTGCATCCAGTCGGGTAGGCTTGTAAGCTGATTGTCCCCTATATTCAACGAAGTCAGGTTGGTAAGCTTCTGCATCCGGTCGGGTAGGCCTGTAAGCTGATTGTCCCCTATATCCAACGAAGTCAGGTTGGTAAGATTCTGTATCCAGTCGGGTAGGCTTGTAAGCTGATTGCCCCCTAAATCCAACGAAGTAAGGTTGGTAAGATTCTGCATCCAGTCGGGTAGGCTTGTAAGCTGATTGCTCCCTAAATCCAACGAAGTAAGGTTGGTAAGATTCTGCATCCAGTCGGGTAGGCTTGTAAGCTGATTAAACTCAAAATTCAACGAAGTAAGGTTGGTAAGATTCTGCATCCAGTCGGGTAGGCTTGTAAACTGATTGTCCCATATATCCAACGAAGTCAGGTTGGTAAAATTCTGTATCCAGTCGGGTAGGCTTGTAATCTGATTGCTCCCTATATCCAACGATGTCAGATTAGTAAGCTCCTGCATCCGGTCGGGCAAGCTTGTCAACATATTATCACTTACGTGAAGCTGAGTAAGTGAATCAAAAGTTGTAATCCAGTCGGGTATTGACCTAATGCGGGTACGGTTTATGGCCAATTTTTCCAGTTTTGTAAAACGCATCAATTCTTGCGGAAAATCCAATAGCCCACAGGAATTAATGGAGATATGTATTACTGTCGGAGGGAGAAGTTTTAACAGCGGAAAGATATAATCTGCACAACTGTTAAACCAAACTGTGTTAATCGACGCAAAGTCATCAGATGTAAGCATTTCTACCGGAAAATGAGAACCAAGCAACATAAAACAAGCCGCCGTAATGTTGCCGTGTCGGTCGTAAATTAGCGTCGGTTTTTTTGTTTGTTTCAGTATATCAAAAAAATCATCTTGCTCCGATTTGATAGTATTGTGGGGGAAGTTTGCGCTATCCAGTTTTTGTGATAATCTCATATCGTCACCTTCCGGATGAATATTATATTCGTAAAATCAATATTTTCATGGCATACTCATATTGTTTGTCTTTATTAAACGCCATTATATGTCATTTTTCAAGCATTTTCAACTGTATGTGTGACAACTGTTATGACATCGCCCGGGATAGTGTCAAGGGGACACTTCTCCAAGCAAAAACCCCGTGTTTATGCGGCTGGCAAACCTTCGTCCAAATGGCCTAAACCGGAAACGTAACGCATTTGAACTTTTTCCCGCAATAGTGCATAATATAATGGTATCGTTTCCATAGTGCGCAAAGAGCGTGCGCTTCAGTAGGAGGTAATCCATGAAAGCAATAATCTTGGCGGCAGGTAAGGGCAAAAGAATGAAAAGTGACTTGCAAAAAGTAATGCACCCGATATTGGGTAAGCCAATCGTGCAATACGTAGCAGAAGCGGCAAAAGAAGCGGGCTTTAAAGATATAACGGTAGTAGTGGGTGGCGAAGGCGGCGAAGAAATTAAAAAAGGCCTAAGCACTTGCGAAGGTCTGCATTTTGCCGTTCAGCAAACTCCACTGGGCACAGGCGACGCGGTAAAAGCGGGCGCGGGGCAAATAGCCCCCGACGACGATGTAATAGTGCTATGTGGCGACATGCCGCTCGTAACAGCCGATTTCATCCGTGAGATGATGGATTACAAAAAAAACAACCCCTGCGAAGCGGTTGTTGCGGCGGTATTTCGTGGTGAGGCTATGGGCGACTTTGGGCGTGTATTCGACAGGCGCGACGAGTTTATCGAAATCGTAGAAGCCCGCGATATCACCGACGAGCATCCTGCGACAAACTGGGGCAACACAGGAATATACCTGTTCAAAGGCGCGTCGCTTCTTTCCGGCTTGGAAAAAATGAAAAACAGTAACAGCCAAAACGAATACTACCTCACAGACGTACCAAAAATCCTGCGTGAAGAAGGCAAAACCGTCCGCGTATTCCATACACGTGCGGATATGTCCGTGTTCACGGGCATAAATACGCAAAGCCACCTCGCAGAAGCCGTCGGCTACATGCGCGAGCGCATTAACGAGGGGCATATGGCAAATGGCGTGCGTATGATAGACCCACGCTCCGCCTTTATCTCTTCTACAGTAAAAATCGCACGCGGCGTCACCATCTACCCCGGCGTCATCCTCGAAGGCAACTGCGAAATCGCCGAAGGCGCGACCATAGGAATGGGCTGCCACCTAATCGATGCAAAAGTAGGCAAAAGCACCTCCGTAGGACCATTTGCGTACCTGCGTCCCGGCTCAGTTATAGGCGAAAAATGTCGCGTAGGCAATTTTGTGGAAGTCAAAAACGCAACCCTCGCGGATGGCGTAAAGATGGCGCACCTTGCCTACATCGGTGACGCGGACGTAGGCAAAAACGTAAACTACAGCTGCGGCGCAATCACCGCAAACTATGACGGCAAAAATAAACACCGTACAAAAATAGGCGACAACGCATTTATAGGCAGCAACGTCAACCTCGTTGCCCCCGTAGAAATAGGCGAAAATGCCCTCGTAGCCGCAGGCTCTACAATCACAGACGACATTCCTCCATTCGCCCTCGGTATAGCCCGCGAACGCCAATGTATAAAAGAAAACCGGATAAAAAAATGAAGCCGCGTGGCGGCTTCTCATACATAGAGATGATAATAGCACTTTCGCTTTTTGCGGTGCTTATTTTGGCGAGCCTTCCGCTGCTTAACCAAGCGGCGTTAAATTTGGGCTTTGCGCAGGATGGCTACAGGGCGCACCTTGCGGCGCAGAGTATAATGCTTGCTGTGCGTGATTCTTCAGGCATTGACGCAAAGAAAGACGCCGCAGAGGTATATGCACAGCGGCTTGGCATAGACTACTATACCGTGTCTGTTTTTTCGCGGGGAAATCCTGAAGGTACTTTTTTTGGCTCGCCAAATTCTCCGTCAAAATGCACAAGTATTGACGGATTTTCTTACATAAATTTTGCAGGTAAAAAAGTGGTTGTTGTGGTAATATTTAGCGCGTGCGCCCAAGTAATTGGGCGTGCTGTAGGTATTATAGCGGATTAATTCGAAATCGGTCTCGCCTATCGCAAAAAACGCGGTGAGGCGTTCGCGATTTTTTGCTCTGCCGAGACCGTTTCTCATTTAATCC
>WQRQ01000050.1 GCA_009786685.1 Defluviitaleaceae bacterium | reverse complement strand
ATGGGCGAATGCTTTGTTTGCGTCGGCCATTTTGTGGGTTTCTTCTTTTTTACGTACTGCTCCGCCTGTGTTGTTTGAGGCGTCGAGCAGCTCGTTTGCGAGACGGTCTGTCATGTTTTTTTCGCTGCGGTTGCGTGAGTAGTTTACTAACCAACGCAAGCCCAGCGTTTGACGACGCTCGGGTCTTATTTCTATTGGTACTTGGTAGGTTGCACCACCTACGCGGCGTGCTTTTACCTCCAGCACCGGCATGATGTTGTTTAATGCTTCTTCAAATACGTCCATGGGTTTCGCGCCCTTCTTTTCGGCCGCCTTTTCGAATGCACCATAAACGATTTTTTGTGCTACGCCTTTTTTGCCGTCCAGCATAATGCCGTTAATCAATTTTGTAACGATTATGCTCCCGTATAGTGGGTCGGGCAAAACTGTACGCTTTGCTACATGTCCTTTTCTTGGCACGAGACTTCCCTCCTTAACAATGATTAATTCACAGGTACTCGTGTCTGTGTTTCCCACGTTTCGCGCTTACAGTGAGCAAAAAAATCGAAATGCTTCAATTCGTTTTTTTGCGAACGGTTTTTTCGCAAAGCGAAAAAAGTATTCATATTCATCTATATAAGCCGCGTTAACTTGCGGAAATATTATGCTTTTTTCGGTTTTTTAGCCCCGTATTTGCTGCGGGCTTGTTTGCGGTTTGCAACACCTGCTGTGTCCAGCGTGCCGCGTACGATGTGGTAGCGTACACCGGGTACGTCACGTACCCTGCCGCCGCGCATTAGTACAACGCTGTGCTCCTGCAAATTGTGCCCTTCACCGGGGATGTAGCATGTGGCTTCCATTTGGTTGCTAAGACGTACACGGGCGATTTTACGGAGTGCGGAGTTAGGTTTTTTTGGCGTGTCTGTAAATACGCGTGTGCATACTCCGCGCTTTTGCGGGCTGCTGTGGTCTGTACGCTTGTCCTTAATCGTGTTAAGCCCTTTTTGTAAGGCCGGTGATTTGGATTTTTTCTTAGCAGAATGTCTGCCCTGCTTTACCAGTTGGTTGAATGTGAGCATAGTCACCTCCTAATTTAATTGTATTTTGCGAAAACGTAGAGATATTATCTTTTTTTTTGCTGCTTGTCAAGGAATTGTGGTATGATTCTCCAATAATTAACCCTAGGTCGAAGAACATTTGTCGGCTGCGCGGTATCTGTGATGGTATGAGTGTAATATGTTATTGTTAGGGAACGTGTTTTATTTGTGATTGTGTAGTGATTATGCGGGCTGGAGAGGTTTATCCAAAAACATCTTTTTGGAAAAAAAAGAGAGGGCTTCTTGAAAAACGCCTTGCCTTGGCAGTTTGATTGAAGCTTGCTATTTTGTGGACATTCCCAAAGTTAGGCAAAAATGTAAAACGATAGATGGTTGCAGTGAGCTTGTGTTATTATGCCGTCAAATTGAACGGCAACAAATTATGGAGGTACTTACATGCAGGCCAAAAGACTGAAACAAAATGGAACAATTGGTATATTTTGCCCAAGCCATGTTGCCCTCCTTGAGAATTACGCCATGCAAATCGCCGGCATTGAACGCATGGGGTATAAAGTGAAACTTAGCAAAAATTTTTATAAGGATACATGGGGATATACCGCAAGCGCACAGGAGCGAGCCGATGATTTTAACGCATTGATTGCCGATGAAAGCGTTGATGCGATTTTATTCAATGGCGGTAATGGTGCGGCTGAAATTTTACCGTATATTGATTATAATAACATTGGCCGCAATCCCAAGCGCATAGGCAGTTACAGCGATGGCACATCTATACTTAACGCAATTCACTCACAGACAGGACTTGTGGTGTATTATGGTACTGCGCCGGGTTCATTTAATGATTTGCGGCATTATGATTATATGCAATTTTGCACCCATTTTGTGGAGGGTTATAGAGCAGAAAAGTTCAACCCCGACAGCGAACGGAAAACTTTGTATAGTGGGCAATGCGAAGGTGTGTTAATCGGCGGGTATACAACCCTATTTGCTTTGATGATTTCAAATAAATATTTTAGTTTTAATGAGCAGGGGTATATATTATTTTTGGAATCACATGAGAGACACAGCACAATTGGCATAACAGCGGGAGAACTGGCATTTATTGAGCAAACACCGTTGATGGACAAAGTAAAAGGAATTATTTTTGGTCATTATAGTGTTGAAACTCCGCATAACTTATTGCATTGCCTTGAACGATTTGGCAAACGCCATAACATACCTGTGCTTTATACTGATGACTTCGGACATGGTACACGGCACGGAATTTTGCCAATTGGAACAAAAGCACGGCTTGATTCCGACAACCATAGTGTTACTTTTTTCAACTGTCAATGATGAGCATATTGCATAGCATGGTATACCATCTTACATTTTACTGACTTTGTAGAAATGCCTACAGCAACTTTTCACAACCGTCAGTTGGCAAATCGCCGTCGTGGGAAGCAGTGGAAGTTCCGCCAATCCTTGATTTCATTCGATTCTCAAGCGAATGTTCGGGCTTTTTGAAAAACGCCGTTCCTTGCCTTGTCAGTTTGGGGAAAACCCGCTATTTTACGGGCTTCTGCACGATTGACAAAAAAGTGAAAACCGCAAGTAGTTTCAGTAGCTACTTCCAATTGACTTCTGTTAGTTTGCGTTAATATGCCGACAATTTGGGCGACAAGAACTTAAAATAACCTACAGGGGGTAAAATGATGTATATATCTGAAAAAGAAGCTATGGATGTAATTGAAATATCATCTTGGAGGAATTTATCCAAAGACAAATTTATGAAGTTTCTTTCACTTCTTCCTGATTTAGACAAAGAAACTCAACTTCGTGCGATTGAGCAAATCCCTAATATTGCCCATTTCATAATGGATACCAACGAAAAGATAATTGAATCATCAAAAAACATAACGGACAAAAATAAAGAAGCGACAGATGTGCTTATTGACGCACTAAAAGAGATTCAAGTCTGTTTTCAAGAGCAACTTAAAAGAGAAGATTTATCAACCGAAGATAGAATGCTTTTTAGCGAAAAGTTGTTAGATATTGCCCGAATATATGTTGAACTAGATAAAACGAATAAAGGATTTTTAGAAAGTCATTTGGGGATTATTGTTAGCGTTGCGGTACTTGGGTTAGGGATAGTTACGTGGATTATAGGCGGAAGAGGCACGGGATTAAAGTTGCCAAAATTGTAGAGTAATTGCAATTATTCACACTATATTTCCACAACCGCCAGTCGGCAAACCGTCGGCGTGTAAGGGTGTGGAAGTCCCGCAATTCCTTGATTTCACTCGATTCTCGAAAAGGAGTTCGGACTTCTTGAAAAACGGTAACACTTGCTTTGTAAGTTGGCTAAAAACCGCTATTATACTAGGGTCTGCAAAGTGGACTTAAAAAGTGAAATGTCCGTTAGTTGCAGTTAGATTAGGTTAGCGTCAGTTGATTTGCGTTATTATGCCGACAATTTAGTCGGCAAACTTTAATTTTATTTTGCTAGGAATGGTCGGTGAAGTGTGTATGGGGAAAGTAATATTGATTTGTGGCATGATTGGGTCTGGTAAGACAACCTATGCCAATAAGCTAGGGAGTGTAGCCACTATCAAAATCAAAGAAAAGCTGATAAACTAAGTGCATGAGAATAACAGAAAAGCAGTATGAAAAAATCAAACCAAAGCTACCGGTGCAACGAGGGAGAGTAACGTTAGAAAACATAACATTCATCAACGCATTGCTATACATCTGTGAAAATGGCTGTAAGTGGAGACGGCTACCGAAAGAGTATGGCAGTTGGAATGCAGTTTACAAACGTTTCAATCGTTGGGTAAAAGCCGGGATTATTAACAGACTGTTTCAGGAACTTCACGTCACCGGAGTGGCGGATGAAGAAATGCTCAAGCGGCTCTTGGATTCAATGATTGTTCCTGTTCATCCGGACGCTTGTGGTGCGTTAAAAAAAACGGTAAACAGGCAATCGGACGTTCAAGAGGAGGACTGACAACAAAAATCCATATGATTGCGTCAAGTGCAAAAACAGCTATAGATTTTATCCTGAGCGAAGGGCAACTTCACGATGCATCGTATGGCAGAATGCTTATGGAAACGGTTGGAAAGCAAGAAATCACCACCCCTTTGATAATGGATAGGGCTTATGAGGATGACAAAACTCGGCTCACCGCTCAAATGCTAAAATTTGCCCCGATTGTTCCACCAAAGTCAAACCGCTTAAACCCCTGGGATTACGATAAAACACTTTATAAACTACGCAATGAAGTTGAGCGATTATTTCGCCTTATTCAAGGCTTTCGCCGCATTTTCTGTAGATTTGAAAAACTTGACATCATGTATATTGCATTTATCCAACTTGCTCTCATTTATGTGTCTATTAAATAGTGGCTACACGCCCTAGCAAAACAGCTTAATGCTGTGATTTTAACCCAAGATGAAATGATGTATGGTTTATTTGGCACAGAATTATACTACAACGACCGAGAACAGTATTATAAATATGCCACATGGGTTGAGGAATACGTTAAGTGCAAGGCTGGGCAAGCAGCAAAGGCTGGTGCAGTTGTCATCTGTGAAAATGGCTTTTGGCCACGTTCAGAACGTGACGAATTAAGACAATACTATTCCGACATGGGGGTTGTTTGCGAACTGCATTATATGGATACCCCTAGAGAACAACGACTAATAAATATCAAAAAGCGCAACGAGGCCATTTTACGAAAGGAGTGTAACGAAACATTCATGCAAGAAAAAGATATACACCATCATTTTGACGTACCAAGTGATGATGAAATATATCTTAGAGTAAAATTTAATTGAACATTGAAAGGAGATTTTGAAAATGACGCAAGTACAAGCATTGCAGGGCTATTTTAGAAACGGGCAGTTTATGTCACCACAAGTAGTTGAGCTTCCCGAAAATGTAGAAGTTTTTATAACAATAACAGGGCGCAAAATACCTATTGAGAACACAGATATTAAGCCTGTTCAGCAAGAAGAATTGACATTGGAGCAATTGGAAGTGGCAAAAAATGTTTTACTGGGGGTTGAAAGAATCACTTCAAATGGATTAAGCAAAGAAACGCTGGAATCTTTTGAAAGCTTGGAACGTGGTGATTTCAAGATAAAGTTTGAGGAGAGATTGCCATGACATATGCACTGGACACGAATACTGTTTCCTATTTTTTGCGTGGTGAGGGTAATGTACGCTACCACTACAATAAAGAGATTTTGCAGGCTGGAAACCCTTATGCAATACCGGCAGCAGTTGTCTATGAAATAAATCGTTGGTTGCTCTACAATCCCGACAAAGGCAAAAAGAGCTTTGGACAGGAATTTAATGCATTATTTCACAATGTGCGAGATACGGCAGAAATGTCACTTGATGCTTGGAAGAAAGCCGCCGAGATTTATATTGAACTTAAAAGCAAAGGTCAGTTAATCGGTGACGCAGATATTTTGATTGCTTCTTACTGTCTAGTTAATGGTTACACGTTGGTAACACGCAACATTAGTGATTTTGAGCGAATTGATGGTTTGAAATTTGCTAATTGGCATTAAATTTTTTATATGCCATCAGTCGGCAAACCGTCGGCGTGGGTAGCTGTGGAAGTCCCACAAAGCCTTGATTCAATTCGATTATCGAAGACGGGTTCGGATTTCTTGAAAAACGCCGTCCCTTGCCTTGGCAGTTTTGCAAAAATTCGCTATTTTGCGGGCTTTTGTGAGATTGACTGAAAAGAGAAAATTTTAGTTAGGTTTAGTCAATTACCGCTAGAGTCGCTTGGAACGTTTTACTATGCCGACAATTTGGGCGGCAAAGATAAATAGGAGGTAAAATATGTCTACGATTAAAAAAAAGCAACACATTCCCATTTTCATATCATCAACATTTGAGGATATGCTTTTGTATAGGGAAGCCGCTGCGAATGCAATTTTGAATCTTGAACACGTTGCAAAAGGTATGGAGATTTTTGGTGCTTCACCTGAAACACCTTAAAAAATAAAAGAACTGTATTTGGACATGGCAAAACACCCCAAGGCCTATGGGATTGATTCTTTTTTGCCTTCCGTTTTTGTATCATGCGGGGTTTATTCATTTTTTAGGAATTTGATGGTATAATGAATCGACATTGGACACAGGAGAGAGGTATTATGAAAATCCACTGGGACGACAGAGGCGTAACACCTGTCGAAAAATCGCTTTATGTAACTATAAAACAAGCTGCACTTGCTGCCCTAAAACAATGCTTTGAGGTTGAGGATTTGGCAAAATTAAAATATGAGGTTAGTATATCCTTTGTCGCTGACAGTGAGATATGCGAGCTTAATAATAAATACCGCGAGATAAATAAACCCACAGATGTGCTGTCATTCCCTACTATGGGGACGCCGCCGCCTAGTGGGATTTTTCCTATGGGCGACATTGTTATCAGTACGGAGACGGCTGCGCGGCAGGCGGAGGAGTATGGGCATAGCTTTGAGCGGGAGATGGCGTTTTTGACGGTGCATGGGGTGCTTCATTTGCTTGGGCTTGACCATGAGACCGACTCGGGTGACGAGGCCATCATGGAAGAAATCCAAGAGAGTATACTAAAGGAGATACTGAAATGAAGGCACGCAAAAGCGGGAGCTTTGCCGAGTCGCTGGGTTTTGCGTTTAACGGAATCCGCAAGGTAGCCGCCACCGAGCGAAATTTTCGGATTCAAATAATCATGGGGATTTTGGCAATAATATGTTGTATAATTTTTCAGGTAGACGCGCTGTTGTTTGTGTTGGTTGCGTTTGCCATATTTTTTGTGCTTGCCATGGAGCTGGTAAATACCGCCGTGGAAGCCATCATAGACCTCACCACGGGCGGCAAAACTCACCCCTTGGCTAAAATAGCCAAGGACGCGGCGGCGGGGGCGGTATTGCTTGCGTCGGTATTTTCGATTGTGGTGGCTGTGGCTGTGGCTATGACTGTAATAAGGAGATTTGTTTAGATGACAAAAGAAAAATTTGAAGCATTTTGGAAAAAAGCCCTTGAGGTAATAAAAATGCGCGTTTTTTTAATTGCATTTGGCTCGTCACTGGGTGTGGTTTTGATTGTATTTTTGATTTTTGCGATTACCTCTTCGGGTGGGGGGGAGGAGCGTTTGCCCGCCAAAGTTTTCGAGGAATTGCCCGCATTTACGCCCCCGGAGGATTTAGGCCATTTTGATGAAGGATATGAGGACGAGGAAGAAAACGAAGAGGATGAAATCCCGCCGTATCATACATTCAGCCTGCTTACGGGCTTGCTAATCCATGAGGATTATGCTGCACGTCGCCCGCTTGCGGTGGTGGTTAATAATATCCGTTCGTCACATCCGCAGAGCGGGATTGCTTCTGCCGATATCGTGTATGAGGTGCTTTCCGAGGGGGATGTTACGCGGCTTATTGCTATTTTTCAGTCTTATTTCCCCGAGAAGATAGGCTCTATACGTAGTGCAAGGGATTATTTTATTGATTTTGCGTTTAATCACGACGCTGTTTTTGTTTTTCATGGGGCAAGCCCTTCCGGGCATGGGCGGATAAGGTCTACGGGGGTTACTAATTTGGATGGCGGGCAGCTTGAGGGGAGCGTTTTTTGGCGCGACCGCAGCTTCCCTGCGTGGACGGGCAATAAGGGGCAGCGTTCCAGGGAGCATAGCTCGTTTACGGGGCGCGAGCAGATAGAGGCACATATGGATGCACGCGAAATGCGTACCACGATAGGCGAAAACCCCGCATACGGTTTTTATTTTGGCGAGCTTGCGGAAGAAATGGAAAGTCTCGGTGAGGCAAAGCGTGTGGTGGTTCCTTTTTCGCGTAACTACACCCGAACCTTTATTTTTTGCGAAGAATACGGCCACTACTTGGTAGAAAACAATGCAGGCGCGCATCGCGACGCCGAAACGGAAGAGCAAGTAGCCGTAAAAAACATATTAATCCGGCACACCCGCATGAATGTAATAGCAGGCGACGTCGAAGGCCGCCGCAATGTAAATACCGTAGGTACAGGCACGGGCTACTTAATCACAGGCGGCGAGCATTACGCCGTCCTCTGGGAAAAGGCGTCACACACCGCCCCCACCATCTGGACATTTGAGGATGGCACGCCGCTTACGCTGACACCGGGCAGAACTTGGGTTTGTGTTTTTCAACATACGGGGACGGTGCAGTTTGAGTAAATTAGTGGTTTTTTCGGTTTATATGATTGTCGTCGGTTTGATATATATGTTTTCCGGCGATTTTAGTGTAAACGCGCCAAACTGGTTTAATTCCTATTCCAGACAGGCCGATATGTGGCTTAACGGGCGGCTGGATTTGGAATACAACATCCCGTGGCTGGAAATTGCTATGTTCGAGGGGCGGTATTTTATTAGCTTTCCGCCGTTTCCTTCTATTGTTATGCTTCCGTTTGTGTTTTTTATGGGTGTGGATACTCCCGACCATTTGATAGCTTTGGTTGTTTCTTTGCTGTCTCTTTTATATGCATATAAAATTGGCGAAAAGCTCTTGGATAATAAATGGTATGCCGGGTTTTTAAGCTTATTTTTAGTCGTAGGGACTAATTATTTGCATGTCGCGCTGTGGGGGGCGGTATGGTACATTGCGCAAAATATGGCGTTTCTTTTAATGCTTATTGCGTTTTACTACGCGCTGACCGAGAAAAAACATCATGCATACATATCTCTTTTTGCCATGTGCGCCGCTATGGGTACTCGCCCTTTTAATGCCGTATATCTGCCCGTTGTTCTATGCTTGATTTATCGCAGGGAAAATATTCCGTTTTTGCAATATGTACGAAAAATTTTTATTTATGCAATCCCCGCACTGGCTTTAGGTCTGTTTTTTATGTGGCTAAATTTTGCCCGCTTTGGCAATATATTTGAATTTGGCCACAACTACTTGCCCGAGTTTGTTTACGACCCTCATGGCCAATTTTATGCAGGGCGCATTTTAAGCAACCTTAGACGAATGTTTTTTGATTTTAATATGACGGATTTTCCATTGTTTCATGGGTTTGCGTTTTGGGTGGCTTCTCCCATTTTTATAAGCTATCTTGTGTATTACATCATAAATATTTGCAAGAAGCGTACAGATAAAAAGCCCGGGGATATCGAGGATTATTTGATACTTGTTTTGCCTTTGTTTGTGCTTATTCATATTGTGGCTTTTTCGTTCCACAGGACATTGGGTGGGCATCAATTTGGGTCGCGGTATACGGTTGATACGCTTGCCGCAGTGTATCTGGGGTTGTTGCTTATCATCAGAAGGCTGCCTCTAAATGACCGTATTTATATTAATGCCATACCCATGATGTTTGGAATGCTGCTGAATTTTTATGGCACGATAGAGTTTTTGCAATTTTATTTTTAGGCGGAAGGATTGGGATTTTGAAATTTCCGAATACAACCGATACATTAGCCCATGATATGAATGCGCCGGGGGTTAACCCAAACTTGCAAAGTTATTGGCAACGCTCAATATTTCTTATGCGGCGGTGTTTTTGACTACACTTCAAAGAAAACAAAAAAACTTGTTTGCAAAAAATAACGCAGATGAGCGTGAGGTGCTTAGAAAATGGATTGAGCTTGAGCTTGCTTATCACATCTGATCCCCCCCTTGCACTTTTACATAAAAAGGTATAATCTCATACTATAAAAAGGGTCGAGCGAAACGCGCTCGACAGTCGCAGAAAGAGTGAATCATTTGCGAAACCTAACGCTGCTCACCGATTTCTACGAACTCACAATGATGCAAGCCTACCATCATGCAGAAGTAACCACAGGACGCAAGCAAACAGCGGTGTTTGACATGTTTTACCGCGAAAACCCTTGCGGCAATGGTTATGCCGTGGTTGCGGGACTTGCGCAGGTTGTGGACTATATTAACGACCTCGCGTTTTATGACGAGGACATATCCTACCTACGCTCTACGGGCGTTTTTGGTGAGGAATTTCTTGCGTACTTAAAGGATTTTAAGTTTACGGGCAGTATTAATGCCGTGCCGGAGGGTACGGTTGTGTTTCCGGGCGAGCCGCTTATTCAGGTTATCGCGCCGCTTATGGAGGCGCAGCTTATCGAGACGGCGATTCTCAATATTATTAATCACCAAAGCCTTATCGCCACCAAGGCCTCTCGCGTTTGCTGGGCGGCTCGCGGCGACCGTGTTTTGGAAATTGGGCTGCGCCGTGCGCAAGGCCCCGACGCTGGGCTTTACGGCGCACGTGCCGCCATGATTGGTGGTTGCTTTGGCACAAGCAACGTGCTGGCAGGCCAGCTTTTCGACGTCCCCGTACGCGGCACACAGGCCCATAGCTGGATTATGTCCTTCGACTCCGAAATCGAGGCCTTTCGCTACTACTCACAGCTTTATCCAAAATACTGCATTCTTCTCGTAGATACATACGATACCCTAAAATCCGGCGTACCAAACGCCATTCGGATTTTTTCGGAAATGCGCGAAAACGGACTGGAAACCTACGGCATCCGCCTCGACAGCGGCGACCTCGCATACCTTTCCAAGCGCGCCCGAAAAATGCTCGACGACGCGGGCTTCCCCGACGCCATCATCAGCGCGTCAAACGACCTCGACGAGTACCTAATCTCCGAGCTAAAATCCCAAGGTGCGCAAATCTCCCAGTGGGGAGTAGGCACGCACCTCATCACCTCCAAAGAATATCCCGCATTCGGCGGTGTATACAAGCTCGCCTCCTTACAATCCGACGGTGGCGAGTGGCAAAATAAAATTAAGCTTTCCGAAGACCCCATAAAAGTTACAAATCCCGGCATAAAAAAAATATTCCGCCTATACGACGCAACCTCGGGCAAAATGAAAGCCGACCTAATCGCCCTGTCCGAAGAAACTCTTACCAACACCGCCGACCTCACCATCTTTGACCCCATTGCCACATGGAAACAAATGACCCTAAAGGCACACGAATTTACAGTACGCGAGCTTCTACAGCCCGTATTCGAAAACGGCGTCTGCGTTCACCCGCCCCTCACCGTCCCCCAAATCTGCGAATACGCCAAAGCCGAACGCGCCACCCTATGGGACGAACATCGACGTCTCGTTCGCCCTCACATAATGCCTGTGGATTTGTCGCAAAAATTGTTTGACCTTAAAAAAGCTATGATTGAAAAATCACGGAGTTAAGACCTTGGGGCTTTTCCCCAACACCCCACAAGCCTTTAAAAAGGCTTGACCAAGGGCGCAGCAAGCGAAGCGCGCGCGCCATAAAATTTTGACATTTTAGGAGGGATTCACATGCAGCATGTACGTGAACTGGCGGCGACGCTGAAGGAAAAGAAGGGTTTTGACCTTAAAATGGTGATTGGGCTGGATGGATTTGTGGACGAGATTATTCATCCGGTGGACAAGCGGCAGGATTTTAATAATTTTACGCGGATAAAGACTATTGCGGATTTTGGTGCGCGGATTTCTAAGGCGGCGGGGCTTTCTACCAATATTGAGATGGTTACGGTGCAAACAAAGCTTGGTGGTAACGGGCCTATACTTTCTAATGCGTTGTTGGAGTATGGGGTAAAGGTTACTTATGTGGGGTCGATTGGTGCGCCGGACATCCATCCTGTATTTCATCCCATGGTGGAAAAAGCCGAGGCTGTGTACAGCTTTTGTGAGCCGGGGCATTCCGACGCATATGAGTTTGAGGACGGTAAGCTAATAATGGGCAAGATTACGACCCTAAACAATCTAACATGGGATGTATTTAAAAATGAAATGGGCGGCGCAGAAAAAATTGCAAAGCTCATATCCGACTGCCATCTCTTTGGGTTAGAAAACTGGACAATGATGCCCCATATGAGCGAAATATGGCAGGGTATAATAGAAGAAGTATTCCCGCTTTTGCCTGCGGCGGCGGAAAAACCGCTGGCATTCTTCGACTTGGCCGACCCCGAGAAGCGCACAAAGGAAGATATTCGGCGTGCCATGGGGCTTATCGGCAAATTTGAAGGTAAATTCCGTACCATCCTCGGCCTTAATGAGAAGGAAGTATACGAAATCGCCAGTGTTATGGATATTGCGGTTAGCGACAGCGACGACAAGCTCCGTGATACTGTGATGGCGGTTTATAATGCGCTGGGTATTTATTGTCTGATGGTACATCCTGTGCGTAGTGCCTGTTGCGCAATCGGCGGCGAGTATTTTTACACAGACGGGCCTTTCTGCGAAAAGCCCAAGCTTACCACCGGTGCGGGTGACAATCTTAATGCGGGCTTCTGTCTTGCGCAGGCTTTGGGGCTTAGTCCGTTGCTTTCGCTTACGATGGGCGTTTCTACTTCGGGCTTTTATGTGCGCAATGCGAAAAGCCCTACCTTTGACGACGTGATTAAATTTGCGGAAGACTGGCTGGAAGGAAAGGTTTAACATGGACAACTGCATTTTTTGTAAAATAATAAAAGGCGATATTCCAAGCCATAAAATCTACGAGGATGATACCTTTGTGGCAATCCTCGATATTTTTGCGGCAACAAAAGGCCACGTGCTTATTCTGCCAAAACGCCACGCGGCAGATATGTACGATCTAACAGAATCGGAAGCCGCAGGGCTAATCCCCCTTGCAAAAAAAATTGCCGAAAAAATTAACGCGACGTTAAGCCCTGACGGGCTTAACGTGCTGCAAAACAACGGCAAAACCGCGGGGCAAGAGGTTTTCCACTATCATATGCACCTCATCCCACGATACAACGGCGACGGAATCAAATTTTTCAAAAGCGCACCGCAAACCCCGCAAGATGTACTGGAAAAACTGGCTAAGGAGCTAAAAATATGAAACTCGCAGTGACCATTATCGCCGCAACATTCCTTTTATATGTATCCGCATACGCGCAGGAAATCCCTGTTTATGTAAACGGGCAGGGCGTGGACTTTGCGGGTGCGCACCCTGTTAACCTCGAAGGGCGGGTTTTTGTGCCTGTGCGCGATGTATTCGAGGCCATGGGCTTTGAGGTGGGTTGGGATGACGGAACTGCTACGGCTTCTGTTTCTAATACCGCACATACTGTTTCTATCCGTAGAGGTGATGATTTTATTACCGTTAACGGCGATGTTGTTTATCCCGATGTGCCGCCGCAAATTATTGACGGCTCGTTAATGCTGCCCCTCCGGGCGATTGCGCAAGCCGTGGGAGCCAATGTCGAGTGGACGGAGGACAGCCGGGTTGTTATCACGCACAGAAGGCCGACCTTGCCGCGCTTGCATGGCTGGCATCGTCGGACGGAGCCTCACAATTATGAAGATTTGTTGCCGATTACATTAGACGATGTGGACGTACAGGTGCTGGATTTTATTGGTGGGATTTATCATATTACGCTTTCTGAGGACATGGTTTCTTTTGACCCTCGGGGGGCTTTGAATTTCTTTTGGAACTCGGACGATGGTTCGTTTTCGGATGCCGTTGATACCATTCCCAATTATGCTTCGTTTGTGTTTTCTGCAAGATATGACACAGATAATCAAAATGTAACGATGGTCGTTGGGGTAAGTGACGGGCTTGGGCAGTCGCATAGGCGCGCTGTTATCCTAAAAGGAAACGACCGCCCCAATCCCGCCCGCAACACCGAGCAGAGCATCCTCGCCGGCCTGAACAACGTCCGAGCGGACAACGGCCTTGCCCCGCTAATCTGGCACGAAGAACTGGCCGAAGTAATGCGCGAGCAAAACGAATTTTTGGCGCGTGGAGTGATGGGTAATCGGTGGATTCCGGACGATGCGTGGGGCACTGTCGCCCACATGCAAAACGCGGGTATAGAGTTTTCCGTACACAACAGGTTTTCTGCAACAAGCAGAGGCAACAACGCGGTAGCGATAGTACGTGACTTCACAAACGTAAACAGAATCCACGACATCCTAAACCCGGAACTCACACATGTAGGCATAGCCGTGTTTTATTACGCACCGACGCAGGTGTTTAGCAGGCAGGTATTGATAGGGCTTTAGCCCTCACCATCCCCTGCCTCGGCCTTATTGTCAAACAACCAACAAGCCAATAAAAACATAACAATCGGAGTGCCAAAAAGCAGCACAGCCGTAATAAAATACAATCGCAATCCCAAAGTCAGCACAAACATAACAAACACAATCACCGCAGCCAACACCCAAAGCTTAGCCCCCAAGCCCGCCCAGCGGATGGTGTTCTTGGAAAGCTCGACGGCGTTGGACAGCATAACAAGGGCCGGTGTAAAAAGTGCCAAAGTAAAAATCATCCCATCCACGCTAACGGAAAACGACGCAAGCGAAAGCACATCAAAAGGCTCTTCTATGCCAAAGCTTAGTCTTGCGACTACCGAGAGCTGCATAATTCCGACACCCAAAAGCACGGATAACGCGCTGTATATTCTGTTGACCAATGCAACGGCAAAAAACGACCGCCCCGTAAGGCGCAGCAGGGGAAAATTCATATGCCGCAGCGAAATAAACGGAAAAACCACCCCGACATAAACCCCAAGCAAGGAAAGAAGAAAACAACCAACAATCGCCACGGGGTTGTCCTGCACTATCGCACTCAAGGCCATAAGCCCGCCCCAAAGCACCAGCGCAGAAGGCACAAACCACCGCAGATGTAAAACAAAATACATACCTTCCCATTTTAGAATAGGCAGTAGCTGCTTCATAGCAAATCGGCCTCCTGTTCTGCGTGGCTATCGAGTGCGACACAGCCGATTGCAAGAAACGCCACCGCCGCGACAAAAGTAATAATAATGTCGGACACCCAACGATGCCCAAAAATCTCCATAAAAGCATAAGCAATGCACGTTAAAAGATAAACGACAGATATATGTCGAGATTTTTTTGCCTTTACACGCAAAAGCACAAAAAAACCAAAAAATGCGGAAGGAATAAACAGCGCAGCCATAACAAAAAGCAAAGAATTAAACAGAAAGACCTCGTGTATGGCTTTTGTAAATTCAAACACCCAAACGATATGCATTTCCGCAGTGGGGCGCAGAACATGGAGGGTTAGTGTGTAAATGCCGACACCAAGCCCTGCCGTGGCCAACCCGATTAACACCCTTGTAATGATAGTGCCTACCACACTGCGTCCGTTTGCGCGTTCCAATAGCGTTACCTTCATCAGCTCCGTAAACGCGATTAGTACAAACGGGTAAACCAAAATCATGTAAACCGCCAACAACATCGGCATAATCGCAAGCCCCGTAACAGCAAGCACCAAAACCAGCGCGAATATATGCCATTCCTCACGCGGAGTCGGCAGCAGAAGCACAACCGCAATACATCCCGCCGCCAAAGCCAGCAGTCGGTCAAAATGCTCAAACCATCTTATTAATTCCCATTTTGCGGATTTTATCATTCCGACACCTCCAGGTAAAACTGCTCTACGGATTTTCCGCTTTCGCGGATTTCGTCGGTGTTTGCGGTTACTACTTCGTCGTTTTTCTTTAGTATGATGATTTCGTCAAAAATCGTCTCCAGGTCGCGCAGTAGGTGGCTGGAGATGATTACGGTTTGCTCCTCGCACGTGTTTGCGAGCATTGCCTTTATTGCACCGTGCTTAAATTTTGGGTCGAGACCGGCGACGGGTTCGTCCAGTAGGTATAGCGGAACGCAGCGGCATAGGCATAGTAAGATACATAGGCGTTCTGCGCTGCCTTTGGATAGGGTTTTTACACGGGCTTTTGGGTGTAGCTTAAACTCATGGCAAAGCGTGACCGCACGCTCGTAGTCAAAATCTTCGTAAAAATCGCGGTAAAAGTTTAGCGCGTCCCTCACCTTCATAAAGCCGTAAAAATTATTCGCACTCAGCATGTACGAAACCCCTGCACGTGTATGCCGCGATACTGTCTCGCCCGCTATGCTAACCTCACCCTTGTCGGGCTTTAGGATGTCCGCGATAAGTTTTAGCAAGGTTGTCTTGCCGATTCCGTTTTCGCCAAGCAGCCCGATTACACGATTTGCAGAGAATTCCAGCGTTAAATTTTTGAAAACCGCCTTTTTACCGTAGCTTTTGCTTAAATTTTTTATACTAATCATTGTCGAGACCCTCCCGTACATTTTCTAAAATTTCGTCGTTTGATATGCCCATGTTTTTAGCCCGCGAAATAAAATCCCGTACAAGCTCTTCTACCAACCGTACCTTTAGCTGCTCGCGTACCCCAGCCTTAACAAAGCTGCCAACCCCTTTTTTTGTCTCCACCGCGCCCTCGCTTTCTAGAAGCGCGAGCGCACGCTGCATGGTAAGCGCAGTCACCTCGTATTTTAAAGAGTATTCTCGGATAGAAAGCAACTTATCATCGTCGCAGAGTTTGCCCGCGATGATTTGGTCTTTGATATCGTCCGCGATTTGCACGTAGATGGGGATGTTTTCCAAAAAAATCATATGCAGCCTCACCTCATTTACTGTGATACATATGTATCACAGTAACAATATAACAGCAAGATAAATTAATGTCAACATTTTTCCACATTGAAACACAAAATCCCCGACATGCTTAACTGCCGAACACAAAAAAAGTCTCTTACCCTATGTACATAAAAACAAGTTTCATGTTATTATTGACCGGAAAGAGGTGATTTCATGGCTCAATCAAACATGGATTTGCGTGTAGCACAGAAAAACAAACTTTTTACGTTGTACAGGCTTAAAAAGCGGAACGCCGGAACGAAGATTATAGGATTGGACGATGACATCATTGAAACAGAGGCCGTAATGGAGCAAGAAGATGTTGCACTTGTAAAAGAAAAAATACAAGAGCTTGACAAGTAAGAGATTGAGCCGTCCACTGCATGGGCGGCATTTTATTTATGTAAAAACCAATCCTGCAAAATCCCCACCGTCCCAGTACCTATGCCGCTTGACAAGCTTTTAACCAAAAAAACAAAACTTAGGTGCGTAAATTTTTTAAACTAACTATTGACAAAAACATTAGCCCATGTTAATCTTCGTTAGCACTCGACACCGACGAGTGCTAACAGAAAAACAAAATCGCAACAAAAGCATACGCTGCCGCACAAAATACCCGCGGCTTAGGGGGTTACCAACATGCTTTTAAACGACAGAAAATTCAAAATCCTGCAAGCCATCGTCAACGACTACATTGAAACAGCAGAGCCGATAGGCTCACGCACCATCGCAAAAAAATACAGCCTCGGCATTAGCTCGGCCACCATCCGCAACGAGATGAGCGACCTTGAGGACATGGGGCTTATCGGGCAGCTTCACACATCCAGCGGGCGTGTGCCTTCGGAGAAGGGCTACCGCTTCTACGTGGACAGCATGATGAAAAGCCGCGCTCTTTCCGTCGATGAAGCACTCTTCCTGCAACGCATGATAATCGACAACATCGGCCATGCCGAATACATGATTCAAGAAACCGCAAAAGCCCTTTCGCGGCTCACAAACTATCCCGCTATCGTCTCCGAGCCGTTTCTGAAAAAAACAACAATTAAGCACATCCAGCTCGTCCCCTTGGACGAAAAATCACTGCTTCTCGTACTCGTCACCGATACAAAAACCGTAAAAAACCAAATCGTTAACCTGCCGTCCGACACTCGTTCGTCGGGCGCACCGGGCTACGAGACGCTTACACGGCTTTCCGCCATTCTAAACCGCCATATCGCGGGCAAAAGCATTCGGGATATCAGCCGCGACATCATAGACAAAATGCTTGCCCAATTCGCAGAAAACGCGCATGTTCTTATGCCTGTTTTGGGCATAATAGCCGATATGATAAAAGCCGAAGACGACGTGCGAGTATACACCAGCGGCATAAAAAACATCCTCGCATTCCCCGAGTTTGCCGAAAAAAGCAAAGCCGAAGCCATCTTTCACGCGCTGGAAGACCGCGAATCGCTTTTCGCCATCCTCGACCAAGGACGCGCGAATTTTGCGCGACACCAAGCCAACGCCTCCCGCGAAGGCATTCAAATAATAATCGGCGCAGAAAACACCCTTGACCTGCTAAAAGCCTGTAGTCTAATCAAAGCCAACTACACCATAGACAACGGCACGGGCTGCATAGCCCTCATAGGCCCCATGCGAATGGACTACACCCAAGCAGTATCCGTCCTATCCGGCATCCTGCAAAACATGCAACAAGTAATAGAAGCCCTAGGGCTAAGAAACGAGGTACAAAACCAATGAATGAAGAAGCCAAAATCTTCGAAGAAGAATTAGAAGAAACCGAAGAAACCATCGAAGTAGTAGACGCCCCCCCCCCGGAAGCCCCCACAGACAAAGCCGCAGAACTACTCGACAAATACCAACGCTCCCTGGCCGAGTTTGACAACTACCGCAAGCGCACCACAAAAGAACTCGCCGCTCGCTACGACGACGGAACCCGCGCTACCTGCGAAAAGCTGCTACCCATCATAGACAACTTTGAGCGAGCCTTGGCCGCCCACCCCGACAAAGAAGACACCTTTTACAAGGGCATAGAAATGATTGCCCGCCAATTCGACAGCACCCTCGAAGAACTCGGCATAAAGCCCATCCCAATCGAAACAGGCACAACCGCCTTCGACGCAAACCAACACTACGCCGTCGCCCACACCGAAGACGAAACCCTTGCCGAAAACACAATCGCAGAAATCCTGCAAAAAGGATATATCCATAAAGAACGCGTAATACGACCGGCCATGGTAAAAGTGGCTAATTAAAACATTATTTTAATATTTAGGAGGAAATTAAAATGTCAAAAATCATAGGAATTGACCTTGGAACCACTAACTCATGTGTTGCTGTAATGGAGGGCGGGCAGCCTGTAGTTATCGCAAACAGCGAAGGAATGCGTACTACGCCGTCTATCGTGGCATTTACTAAAGCCGGGGAGCGTCTTGTGGGTGAGACTGCAAAACGCCAGGCTATTACAAACCCTGATAACACGGTAATGTCAATAAAACGCCAAATGGGAACAAGCTTTAAAGTTAGCATCGAAGACAAGAGCTATTCTCCGCAAGAAATTTCTGCGATGGTGTTGCAAAAAATGAAAGCCGACGCGGAGGCATACCTTGGTGAGCCTGTAACTAAAGCGGTAGTAACTGTGCCCGCGTACTTTACGGACAGTCAACGCCAAGCCACAAAAGACGCAGGCAAAATCGCAGGGCTGGAAGTGGAGCGTATCATAAACGAGCCTACGGCAGCCGCGCTTTCTTACGGTCTCGACAATGAAAAAGAGCAGAAAATAATGGTATACGACCTCGGCGGCGGAACATTCGACGTTAGTATCATAGACATCGGTGACGGTGTAATCGAAGTTCTCGCAACCAGCGGAAACAACCGTCTCGGCGGTGACGACTTCGACGACCGTGTAATAAAATACCTTGTGGAAGAATTCAAAAAGCAAGAAAACATGGACTTATCACAAGACAAAATGGCAATGCAACGTCTGAAAGAAGCCGCAGAGAAAGCAAAAAAAGAACTTTCCACGGTAATCACAACAAATATTAACCTGCCCTTCATAACAATGAATCAAGACGGGCCAAAGCACATGGATATCAACCTGACCCGTGCAAAATTCGACGAGCTTACCGCAGACCTTGTAGAAAAAACAATGGGACCCGTGCAAACAGCCCTCAAAGACGCAGACCTTTCCCCAAGCGACCTCGATAAAGTTCTGCTTGTGGGCGGCTCTACGCGTATTCCCGCTGTACAGGAAGCAGTTAAAAAACTCACGGGCAAAGAGCCGTTCAAAGGCATTAACCCCGACGAATGTGTTGCGCTTGGTGCGAGCATTCAGGCGGGCAAGCTTGCGGGTGACGCGGGTGCGGGCAGTATTCTGCTGCTCGACGTTACGCCCCTTTCCCTCTCCATCGAAACAGAGGGCGGCGTAGCAACACGCCTTATCGACCGCAACACGACCATTCCTACAAATAAAAAGCAAGTCTTCTCGACAGCGGCAAATAACCAAACCGCCGTAGATATCGTAGTTTGCCAAGGCGAACGCGCCCTCGCACGCGATAACAAAGAACTCGGCCGCTTCCGCCTCGACGGTATCCCCCCCGCAATGCGCGGCGTTCCGCAAATTGAGGTTACATTCGACATCGACGCAAACGGTATCGTATCCGTTTCTGCCAAAGACCTCGGCACGGGCAAAGAGCAAAAAATCACAATCGCCGCGTCGGGCAATCTCTCCGACGACGACATCGACCGCGCAGTAAAAGACGCAGAACAATACGCCGAAGCCGACCGTATCCGCAAAGAAGCAATAGACGCCAAAAACGAAGCAGAATCCCTCGTCTACCAAACAGAAAAACTAATCTCCGACATGGGCGAAAAAATCTCCGACGAAGACAAAGCCGAAATCACCGCAGAAGTAGAAAAACTAAAATCCGTATCCGTAGCAATGCACGGCGAAACCATGAACGAAACCGACACAGAAACCCTAAAAGCCGCAATAGAAACCTACACAAAAGTCCTACAAGACTTCTCACAAAAACTATACACGGCAGGCGCAGCCGACGCCCCCGACATGGGCGGCCACACTCACGAAGAACCAACCGACTACGGCCCAAACCACGACGACAGCGTCATTGACGGCGACTTTACCGAGAAATGATAAAACCTTGGGGGAAGGGAACTTTGAAAAGTTCCCTTCCCCCAAACCCCCA
>WQRQ01000049.1 GCA_009786685.1 Defluviitaleaceae bacterium | reverse complement strand
GAGATGTCTTTTGCATACCACTCTGACATTATGTTGATAAACGGCGCAATTTCAAGGCTGTCGGGGTTTAGGCTGTCTATGGAGTTATTTATCGCCACAAACCTAACATCATGTATGCGAAAATGCTCCATTGCTTGCCCAACTTGCAGATAATTTCTGCCCCACCGTGTCATGTCTTTCATAATTATTGTGCCTCTAAGCCCGGTTAAGATAAACTGTTGGTCACGTTCTCCCATTAATACATATTGAGTCCGCCATATTTCTGTCAGTTCTCCGGGGTTGTAACTTATAAGATTAAAATGTGTTGTTGTGCCGTTGTTGGTCAGCGGTTGTCCGTTTATATGTGTAAACACTGTAATTCTGTCCCTCCAGATACCGTCAATGAGTAGTATTTCGCCATTTATGTTGGTATAAAAGGTATTTGGCCAAACCCCTATACCATCCCAAAAAACATATAAACCATCCGCCATCGCCCATAGGTTTGTAGCCATATAGTAACCATCGGGTAAGTGAGGGTGTAAAGTTCGCATATCCGGTTGCGTAAGATTAGTTCCTACATAAATAACTTGGTCGCCTGGCAATAATTGAAGAGGAGGTTTTGAAAGTGTGTTCGCAATCAGGGTGTTGGTTAATCCCAGAGTGTGTGTTGTGGTAAAAGCTCCTTGCAATTGCCGAGTGTATCGACTATAGCTGTTGTCTAGCCTCAAAAAGCGGTCACCACGTTTGATATAGTAGCCCCGTTGCCCTTGTATTTCGCTTAAAGTAAGCCATTCTTCCCGTAAGGCGTTAACATAGGGGACTTGCTGTCCCGTCGGGGGTTCGGCTTGTGTTTCAGTAGAGACATTTTGTTGGGGGGCTGTAGCAGTTGGGCGGTTTTGGACTACTTCTTGCTCCGTAATATTAGTCGGAGCGGTAGGCGGTGTATTAAGTGCGCCCAGCACAATAAACACGGCAAACGCCACAACGATTACCCCAATAATGGTAGCAAGTATTATCGCAATAGCCAGTAAAGAATTATTTTTGTTAGACATTTTCTGTTTAACCTCCCATATTATCTGTGCGATAAAAACGTGTATTAAATGCATAATAAGAGATAATATCTCGCATGTCAAGAATAATCGGCATTTTAAAATCGTAAACACAAACATAATATAATGTAGAATCTCATACAAGGGAGGGGTTGCCTTGTATCAGGATTTTCTTGCCGAGCGCATAACGCAGTTACGGCTAAAAGCAGGCGTATCTGCACGGGACATGAGCCTTACACTTGGACAAGCAGATAATTATATCAATCACATCGAAAACAAAAAATCACTACCATCCATAACAGCCTTTTTCTATATTTGCGAATACTTTAAAATAACCCCGCAGGAGTTTTTTGACGAAGGCAACAATAACCCCGAAAAACTAAACGAGCTGGTAGCGGATTTAAAAAAGTTGGACGAGCAAGCGTTTACACATATAGCGGGGATTGTAAAAGCCGTGATAAAAAATAAATAAACACATTTCAAAAAAATATTGTATACTAAGGCAAACGAGGATAAGAGGTGACGTAACGTGAGAGCAGTAACGATACCGATAGACGACGAGTTAAAAGAAGAATTTAGCCTGGATAAAATTGTTGGTGAATCAGCATGAGCATTGTCGTAAATTCCACACCGCTTATAAGTTTACTTATTGCAAAAGAAAAAGGATATATCCGCGAAGTCAAACCCAGCATAGAAAAACTCATTTCATACAACCGACACATTAATAGAGCTGTGTATGATGAAGTTTTAAGAAAAGCAGAGGAACTACTACAATGAATAAATTCTCCGAAACGGACATGTACGACCCGATAAAAACCTTGCTTACCACGCAAGGTTTTATTGTGCGTGGGGAGGTAAAGGGTTGCGACATAGCGGCTGTAAAGGACGGCGAGCTATGGGTGATAGAAATGAAGCTATCCGCAAACATAACGCTAATCTACCAAGCCATGGAACGCCAAACCGCCACCCCGCATGTATTTATAGCCATCCCGCGCCCCCGCCGCACAAACGAAAAAACCTTCCGCGCTCTAAAAAAGCTCCTAAAAAAGCTGGAAATAGGATTAATCACCGTAGCCTTAGACAGCCCCGTAAAACACGCAGAAATTATATCCTTCCCGGAAAGCACAAAGCGCAGCCGCAAAGAGACCCAAAAAGCAACCTCGATAAAAAGGGAGATTAACGGACGCACAGTAGACACCCCCGGCGGCACAACAAAAACCGCCATAAACACCGCCTACCGCGAACGCTGCATAAAAATAGCCTGCCTAATAGAAAAAAACGGCCCCCTTTCTGCAAAAAAACTAAAACAAATGGGCTGCGAAAGCGACACATATAACATTTTACGCTCAAACAACTACAACTGGTTTAAGAAAATAGCCGTAGGAACATACGATATCACTGAAATCTGCAAAAATTACCTAGAAGATAACAAAAATACGGCTTTAATTACACACTATCGCACGCAATCCGCATAATCAGTGCGATTATCTACATAAAATCTAAAAATAAATGTTGTAAAAATTAGATTTCTCATGTTATAATGCCGTAAAAGTCAAAGTTTTGGTCGAGCTTTTTCAAAAGCTCGTGGGGTTTGGGGCAAAGCCCCAAGGTCTTACGGTTTCAAAAAAGGAGAAAATCTATGGTATGTAACACAGCAATTTTCTACGATATCGAGAATTTAATGGGTCTTTTCAGCGGAAAAACTAATACGGTTTTGCATTTGGATGAGATTTACAGGCGTGTTTTGGAGTTGGACGGTATTAATGGGGTTTCTATACAAAGGGCTTATGCGGATTGGGCCTTGCCGCTTAATCGGAATTTGAGAGGGTCGGTTTTGCAGGTTGGTATTGAGCCTGTTCATATTTTTAATACTAATCAGAATGATAAGATGAAGAACTCTGCGGATGTTAGTTTGATAATTGATGCGGTGGATTTGGTAAATAAACGGCCGGAGATTGAAAATTATGTAATTGCTTCGGGTGATGGGATATTTGCGTTTTTGGCTAAGAAATTGCATGAGCATGGTAAGAGGGTTATTGGTTGTAGCTTTGATAAGATAACCAATAATATTTTTAGGAATGCTTGCGATTATTTTATTGCGCTGGAAAAGTCGGATGCTACGATAATTGCGACTTCTTCGCGGCGTAAGAGTAAGGCGGAGGTGGTGGCGGCTGTGCCGGTTGCCCCTGTGGTGGCGGAGGTTGTGCCTGTTAGCCCTGCTCATTTTCCGAGGTCTAAGTATTCCGAGGCCTTGATTGGTGCGGAGCTGGAGATTTGGGAAGATAATAACGACCGCAGCGGGTGCTTTCATTTGGTGCGCCGTATGATGGAGGCTCTTTTTGTTGAGGAAACCAAGGATTTACCGGGGCTGGAGGTCTCGGTTTTTACTAATTATATGAGCTATTATCTGCCCGATTTTAAAGCCCAGCGTCATGGGTTTAAGCGCGTGAGTGAGTTTGTGCGCTTTATTTTGACGGGCAGCCCGTTTTGTATTCATTCTATCGAGGACAATGTGCTTCTTATCGCGCCGAGGGATACGGCTAAGGGTACGATTATGGAGGATGTTAAGGGGCTTTTGATTACCTCGGAGAGCGGCAACAAGTATAATTCTGTTTTTAATGTGCCTGTGGGGGAGCCGTTTATTTATTCTACTTCGCCGGAGAGGGTGGAAGCACCGCCCGCGAAAAAATCGCGCAAAAAGAAAGTGGTGCAAGAAGCAGCACCCATAGAAGCACCTCCCGAGGCCAAACCCGAAATAAAAATAGAAGGCTCAATCCGAAAATGGATAAAAGACCGCTTTGAAGAACTCTCCGCCGACGACCTCCTCCCCACGGCAGAAGTCCGAAAGCTAACCACCGCAGAATACGCACAATCTGTCTTTGGTGTACGCACACCCATTTTCCGCGAAATAGAGACCCGCAGCAATCTCACCGAGCAGCGCACCGCAAACGGCAAAATAAAATACTGGAAAGAATCCTTCAAATTTAACGGCAAAATGTACCTCATTTACAAAGAATGGGTAGCAAGCCTCCACCAAGAACGGTTTATCACGTGGTACACCACGTTTAAAAAATGAACGAACCAACCTTCACGTGGGTACACGAGGAGGAGGAGGTGCGCGAAAAGGCGCGCTTTCTACGAGTACGTAAAATTAGATTTATTTCGGCGGCTGTTATTTGCATAATAACTTTAGTCGCCTTAATTTTTATGTTTTCGCCTTACTTTCATATCAGTACAGTTGTTATCGAGGGAAACTCCCGTATTTCTCGCGAGGAAATCCTCACCCGTCTCGAAACCACCCCAAACACACATCTACTTCTCTTTAACACAGGCGCAGCACGCGCACGCCTTACACAAAACCTGTACATTGCCGACGTCACCTTCGAGCGTGTCCTGCCCGGTCGCCTGTACGTCTACATCTCCGAGCGACGTCTTACCGCCTACGTTGAGCATATGCCCGGCAGCTTTCTTTTCCTCGACGACCACGGTCGTGTTCTCGAAATCCGAAACACCACCGCCGAGCCGCTCCCCACCCTCGAAGGCCTTACCTTCACCCGTTTCCAACTGGGCGAAATCCTCGAAGTCCCCGACCCTGCCGCCTTCAACATAATCGTCCAATATGCCCAGCTTCTTAATCACCACGGTCTCATATACCGCGTATCACACATAAACGTAGCCGACCCCACAAACATCCGCATAATCGTAGACGGAAACAAACAATTTAACATAGGCAACACCCTCATAGGCGCAGACGAAAGAATACGATGGATTATGCAAGTAATAGAAGAACTCCCGCCGGAAATCCCCGGCATAATGGACCTACGCGAATTACGCGACCAACACTCCTTTGAACTTTTGCAGTAATTGTGTTAAAAATATAGGACCTTGGGGCACAGCCCCAAACCCCGCAAGCTTTTGAAAAAGCTTGACCAAAACTTTGAAATTTTAGGGTGATATTAGTGGCTAAAGAATATGGCAATGAGAGTATAACCGCTTTAAAGGGAGCCGATAGGGTTCGTAAGAGGCCTGCGGTTATTTTTGGGTCAGATGGTATTGAGGGTTGTCAGCACGCGATTTTTGAGATTATTTCTAACTCTATAGATGAGGCGCGGGAGGGGTATGGTAAGCGGATTGAGGTTACGCGGCATTCCGACCGGTCCATCACGGTTAAGGATTATGGGCGTGGGGTTCCTGTGGATTATAATACTGCCGAGGAGCGGTTTAACTGGGAGCTTGTTTTTTGTGAGCTTTATGCAGGTGGGAAGTATGCTAATAATGATGAGGACGCTAACTATGCGTTTAGTCTTGGGCTTAATGGGCTTGGGCTTTGTGCTACGCAGTATTCTTCGGAGTATATGGACGCGGAGATTGTGCGCGAGGGCTGGAAGTTTAAGCTTCATTTTGAAAAGGGCGAGATTGCGGGCGATATGTTAAAGGAGCCGTTTGGGGGTAAGCAGACGGGGACTAAGGTAAATTGGCGTCCCGATAGGGATGTTTTTACGGATATTGCCGTTCCCTTAGAATGGTATCAGGATATGATAAAGCGGCAGGCTATTGTTAACGACGGATTGACGTTTATTCTCAAGGATGAGGAAAGCGGCGAGACGTTTACTTACAAATATGAGAACGGGATAAATGATTATATCCGTGAGTTGGCGGGGGAGACGGCGTTAACCGACCCTTATTTGCTTTCTTGCGAGACCCTTGGGCGTGACCGTGAGGACCAGCAGGATTATAAACTGAAATTTGACGTTACGTTTTGCTTTTCTAACGATGTTAATGTGCTGGAGTATTACCATAATTCCAGCCACCTTGTGTATGGCGGTGCGCCTGATAAGGCTGTGCGTGCTGCGTTTATTTCTGCTGTGGACGCTTACTTAAAGTCGGGCAATCATTACAAAAAGGATGAGAAGAAAATAAGCTTCCCGGATATCGAGGAGAGCCTTATTTTGATTACAAGCTCATTTTCTACGGTTACGTCGTATGAGAATCAAACTAAAAAGGCGATTACTAACAAATTTATACAGGAGGCAATGACGGAGTTTTTGAAAAAGCAGTTGGAGGTTTATTTTATCGAGAATAAAGCCGACGCAGACCGCCTGTGTGCGCAAATTCTTGCAAATAAGCGCAGCCGTGAATCCGTTGAAAAAACCCGCGTTGCTTTGAAAAAAAAGCTTACGGGGCAGATTGACCTTAATAATCGTGTGGAGAAATTTGTTAACTGCCGTACTAAGGATAATACGCGGCGGGAGCTTTATATCGTGGAGGGTGACTCTGCACTGGGGTCGTGTAAGCTGGGGCGCGACGCGGAGTTTCAGGCAATCATGCCTGTGCGCGGTAAGATTTTTAACTGCCTGAAGGCGGAATATAATCGGATTTTGCAAAATGAGATTATTACCGATTTGCTGCGTGTGTTGGGCTGCGGTGTGGAGATAAAACGCGGTGATAAGGCTTCGCGGCAGGCTAAGGACCTTTCCGACTTTGACATAAACAGGCTAAACTGGAATCGTATTATAATTTGTACCGACGCCGACTACGACGGCTATCATATCCGCACGCTGATTTTGACAATGCTGTATCGCCTTACGCCTACGCTGATTGAACAGGGCAAGGTTTATATCGCGGAATCCCCGTTATACGAAATCACCGTCGGCAAAAATACGTATTTCGCCTACACCGAGCGGGAAAAATCCGACGTGCTTGCGGGTGCTGAGAAAAAAGGCACAAAGGCGCATATACAACGCTCAAAGGGTCTCGGAGAAAACGAGCCGGAAATGATGTGGCAAACCACAATGAACCCTGCCACACGTAGGCTGGTGCAAGTAATCCCCACCGACGCCGCCAAAACACAGGAGATGTTTGAGATACTGCTGGGTGACAACCTGCGCGGGCGCAAGGATTTTATCGAGGAGTATGGGCATTTGTATATAGACCTTTCGGAGACGGGATGATTCTGATAGTAACCCTTCGACCAAATGGCCTAAATCGGAAAAGTAACGCGAGGTGAGCCTTATAGACGTTTATGAAATATACCGCAACGACAGCGATATAAACACAATAATTAATAATATCAACGAAATGCTCCACAAGTACGCGATGGAAAAGGACGTGTTTCTTGCGTGCCATGGCCGCGCCCATGCTATGTTTGTGGTGGATAGGGCTGAGTATATTCTAAAATCGCTGGGCTACGACGACAAAACTGTAAAACTCGGCAAAATCGCGGCATTGTTACACGACATAGGCAACATTGCGGGCAGATGGAATCACGCACGCAAAAGTGCTGCGTTGGCGGCGGTATTTTTGGATGGGCATTTTTCCGTAGAAGAAAAAAATATGATTGTACAGGCGATAGACGACCATTCTAATGGCGAAAATATATCTAGCGTGGTAGGCGCGGCTTTATTGATTGCGGATAAACTTGATGTCTCAAAAAAACGTATATTAAACTGGGAAAATCTCGACGGCTTCACAAAAAAAATGCTGGAAATAGATGATGTGAGTATAGAAATTACAGGCAAAGCAATGACAATAAATTACGTAACTAATAAAAATTTTTGCAAAGCTTCATTTATAGACGACTATAAAAAAGGCTTTAGCATACCGCGTAAAGCCGCAAAGTATCTCTGTTGTGAGTGTGTGTTCCAATTTAACGGCGAGGAAGTAATCCTATGAGCAAAACCCGATTAGTCGACCCGCGTATTAACGCGGTAACAGAAAAAGTATTGGAAGCCGCAAAAGATACCTTAGGCGAAAAGCTGGATAAGGTAATCCTGTTCGGCTCATATGCACGAGGCGATTTTGACGAAGAATCCGACATGGATTTTCTAATAATAGCCCATGTCTCCCAAGAAGAAGCCAGTATGGAGCGCGCAAACATCCGAAATCGCATACCCCTTATAGACCTGGAGTACGATATAGTTGTGTCATTAAACGTCACGGGCAGCGAAATTTATAATAACTATGTAGACATTCTGCCAATGTACAAAAATGTAGCAAAAGAGGGAGTGCTGCTACATGCATAGTGAAAGCATTAAAAATCTGGCAAAATTCAGGCTGGAGCAAGCCAAAGAAAGCTTAATCTCGGCAGAAATGGACTTGCAATCGGAGCTTTTACGTAGTGCTGCAAACCGCTCATATTATTGTATATTTCATTCCATGCGCGGTGTGCTTGCGTTGGAGGGGTATGATTCTAAAAAGCATTCGGGTATTATTTCTGCTTTTCGACAAAAATATATTAAAACAGGGATTTTTCCTACTTCGTTTTCGGTGGCAATCGGTAATGCCTTTGAGGTGCGTAACAATAGCGACTACCAAGATTTTTATATCGTAATAAAATCGGACGTTACAGAGCAGGTAAAAAACGCTAAAATTATTTTTGAGGCGGTAGCTGCTTACATTGATATCCAACTGGAGGAAAACCGATAATGAGCTTTTACACAATAGAACAACTTCAGCCATGGCTTTACAGTATTTTTGACCCGCTTGGTTTGTATTGTTATCTTGCCGTGGGTGATAAGAGTGCGTTATTGTTTGATACACCGCAGGTTCGGTAGGCTTGCTTTCGCAAGAGCATCGCACTTTGCTAGACAGTGACTGTGTTTAACGAGAATAAGCTAAAAACAGAACAGGAGAGAAATCAATGAACGAAAACGAACAAAACCTACCAACGGAAGAAACCGAAGCAACCCGTGACGACGGTATCTTGCACGTAACCCGTGAGTACGGAATTAACTTCAAAAAGGGGATATACCCGCTGGCTACGCTTATTTATCTGGTGATGGGTATTTACTGGGGGATGTGGCATCCGGGCTGGCTTATTTTTGTGGGCGCGTGGTTGCTTACTGTGATTGTGCATTATTTTCAGACGGGCAAGTTTAAAATGTCTATTTATGGGGTGGCATGGATTGTTTTCCTTTGGCTTGCGTTTGGGATGGGGTACTGGATGTATGCTTGGCTTGTTTTTATTGCGGCTTGGGTTATAGAATCCATGATTGTTCCCACCAAGCCCAAGAAGAAGAAAAAGAAGAAAAAAGACCGAGAGAGGGAAGAAGGCGAAAATTAAGTGAAGCCTATAAAAATCACCGACCGCAATATTATGTTTACCGCGCCGCGCCCGTTTAGGGGTATGGATTTTGACCTAAACCTTGGGCTTATACTCGGTGAGCAGCATAATTTTGTGATAGATACGGGGCTTGGGAGTGCGAGCGTCGCGCCGATTATTTCTTATATTCGGGATAATGGGAAGCCTACCGTTGTTATTAATACGCACAGCCACTGGGACCATATTTGGGGTAACGTCGCGTTTAAAAACAGTACAATTATTGCGCATCCGCTTTTGCGAAGATATGTAAACAAGGACTGGGACAGCGATATCAGCAAATTTGCCGACTATATCGCGGGCGATGTGGAAAAGTGTTTGCCCAACATGACCTTCGAGGGTATTTTGCATTTTCCGGACGACCATGTGACTATTTTTCATTCGCCGGGGCATACGGCGGACTGTATCAGTGTTTTCGACGCGAGCGAAAAAATCCTGTATGCGGGCGATAATATCGGTGATACGCCCGATTCTCCCGTGCCGTATATCGAGACAGATATCCCCACCTTTGAGCGGATGATAGAAATTTATAAAAAATATCCGTTTGAAACTTGCATTAGCGGGCATAACACCCCGCAATCACGTGATATTTTGGAAAAAATGTCGCGTGGTCTCGAAGAAAGCTGGAGAAAACAAATCGCAGAGCATGGTATGCCTGTATAGGAAAGGGAGTTGTGTTATGCGAATACGGTCGGGATTTCCGATAGGGAAAAACGCGCTGTTAAAGCACCCGCTTGGGGTTTTTGCTAAAATAGCGGTTTTTGTCGGATTGTTTTTATTTGTGCTTGGCCTTGTGATTGCGGCGTTTACTACGAGTGGCGAGGACAGACTTATTGTGTTGCTTTCGGTGTCTTCGCAGGGGATTGTTTGGTGGATAATCGCTGCTGTTATGGGATTTATTTCTTATCGCAATGTCCGCAAATTGGAGTTTTATAAACAAGAAGGGAAGCTTTTTGACGCAGAAATCACAAATCTTTTCCCTGTCGCGTATATCAATATTGGCTCTATACCAACGATGTACGCCGAGTGCGTGTATACCAACGAAAACGACCAACGCTGCAAAGTAAAAACGCCAATGTTTTTATGGAAAAACTTCAGAGACACAGCCGGCCTAAAAGCCAGCGTATATGTAGATTACTCCGACCCAAGTAAGTACGCGGTAGAACTAACCCCCACCGAGGAAAACACGACGCAAGTGGACATCGACTACACATGAAAAGACTGTCCACCGATTTATATAAACTGCCCGCATTGGAGCTTGCGCCGCTTTTAATCGGAAAAACCCTCTGCCGCCGCATTGGTGGAGAGGTAATACGCCTTCGTATCACGGAAACGGAGGCATATTGCGGAGAGGCCGATACTGCCTGCCATGCGCATAGGGGCAAAACTCCGCGCAATTCCGTTATGTACGAAGCGGGCGGTATTGCGTATGTTTATCTGTGCTACGGCGTACATTATTTGCTAAATGTCGTGTGCGAGACGGCAGGCGAGCCGCAAGCCGTTTTGATACGTGGCGTGGAAGGTATTCCCGGGCCGGGGCGTGTTACTCGCGCATTGCAAATTAATATGGAGCTAAACCGCGAGGATTACACAACCTCCGACAAGCTGTGGCTGGAAGAAGGCGACCCCTTCCCATACATCACCACCCCACGGATAGGCATAAACTCTGCAAGCGCGGAAGACCAAGCAAGGCTTTGGAGGTTTGTTGTAAAATGATGACGGAAAAAGTGCAAGAAATGTACGTAAAAAACGATACCCTAACTACGAGGATTGATTTTAACCAAAAATACCGTGTAAATAAGTACGGCTTTTATAATTGGGTTTTTGACAATTACGAGTTTTCCGAAGGCGTGAGAATTCTTGAGTTGGGCTGCGGCACGGCGGGGAGTTGGCTTAACAGAGAAAGCCGTATTCCGCAGGGTGCGGGAATTGTGCTTTCGGATTTTTCGCCGCTAATGCTGGAAAAGGCGAAAAATACTTTGGTGGGCAACTCAACTTTTTCATTTATGCAAGTAGACATACAGGACATTCCCTTCGACGACGATGAATTTGATATTGTTATCGCAAATCATATGCTGTACCATGTGCCCGACTTACAAAAAGCTCTGTCGGAAGTTAATCGGGTGCTTAAAAAGGGTGGATGTTTTTATGCGTCTACACTGGGCGCGGGGTCTCACAAGGAGCTAAGCTACATCTACCGCAAACTCGAAGGCAAGGGCAGTTTTTCGTTCACAGAAAATATCACGTTTACACTGGACAACGGATTTGATTTGCTAAAAACTTATTTTGGTAAAGTCGAGCAACGGCAGTTTATTGATTCCTTCGAAGTCACAAGCCGCGATGACTTAATCACATATATAAAATCGTACAATGATGTCCCCGATGATGTGCATAATGAGTTATGCGCCCTGGTAAACAGTGGTTTTGTTGACGGGATATTTAAAATAAGTTCGGAACAGGGGTTATTCATATGCCACAATATATAAAAGCAAACCTTTTGCCATTTTGCCCACGCCCGCAGATGGGAAAAATTTTTGCCGAAGGTTTTTACGACCATGGGCTGAAATTTTTTTGCAATGACACGGAAAAGCTGGGCGCGGCAATGGAACATATTTTTTTGCTTGAGCATTTTTATGCCGCCGTAGAAGGCGAAGAAATTTTGGCAATGATAGGTGTAAAAGACAAAAAACCGCCACCGGTAAAACTTAATAAAAAAATTTTAATCCGAGAGCTTGGGTTTTTTCGCGGGCGGTTGGCGTTTTGGGGGATGAATAAATTTCTTGTAAACAACCCGTATCCGTTTGAAATGGGCAAAAACACAGGCTCGATTGAGTTTGTGGCAACGTCCTCCACTCATAGGGGCAAAGGCATAGCGGAAGGCCTGCTTTCGCACATAATGGAAATCGAGCCGTTTGACGAGTATGTGCTGGAGGTAGTGGATAACAACGCCCCTGCCATCCGCCTATATGAAAAGCTGGGCTTTAAAGAATTTAAACGTACACCATCGCCGTCCAAAAACGCGGGGTTTGACTTTTTTATTTACATGCGTAAGGAGGAGAAAGCGTGACCATCGGTTTTTTCTCGCCGTCCTCACCGATAACCGCTACCGCACCAAAGCGGTTTAAACGAGCGGTGGAATTTTTACGCAATAAGGGCGTTAATCTTGTGGAAGGCAATCTCACGGGCAAAGGCGACTTTTACCGCTCGGGTACTATCAAGCAAAGAAGCGACGAGTTTAACGCGCTGATAAGAAATCCCAAAATAGACTGCATTATGTCCACCATCGGCGGAATGAACTCAAACTCCTTGCTGCCGTATATCGACTACGACGCGCTTGTTAAAAATCCGAAAATTATCGTGGGTTACTCGGATATGACGGCCATTTTGCTAGGCATTTACGCAAAAACGGGGTTGGTAACATACTACGGACCTGCGTTGGTTGCTACTTTTGGAGAATTTTCGCCGTTTTCGGATATGGCTTATGAATATTTTTGCGACGTTGTAGAGCGCGTGTTGCCTCACACGCTGCCGACCCCGCCGTTTTGGACAGACGAGATGATTCCGTGGGAAGAACAAGACAGGACAAAAATCCAAAACGAAAACAAGTTGATAACTGTAAACGGAGGCACTGTAAAAGGCAGGCTAATTGGCGGAAATCTAAACACAATGCAAGGCATATGGGGCAGCGAGTACATGCCTAAGATAAAAGAGGGCGATATCTTATTTATCGAGGACAGCCTAAAGCATATATGCGTGATAGAACGCAGCTTTTCTCTGCTAAAAATAAACGGTGTGTTTGATAAAGTTGCAGGAATCATCTTGGGCAAACATGAGTTATTCGACGATGGCGGCACAGGACGAAAGCCTTATGAGGTTTTGTTGGAGGTAGCCGGGCAGCCCAAATGCCCCATTTTAGCAGATTTCGACTGCTCGCATACACATCCGATGTTGACACTGCCGATAGGGTGTGAAGTGGAAATGGACGCGACCGAGCAAACTGTTTCGATAATTGGAGGGGTTTAAAATGGACACCAACACCATAGAAGGCACAACAGCCTTAAAGCTGAAATTTACAAAGTTACTTTCCAACAACCAAGGCATTATCCCTGTGGCGGTGCAAAATGCGATTACAAGTGAAGTGATTTTGATTGCATACACAAATGAAATTGCCTTTAAAGAAACGATTGCTAAAAGAAAAGCGATATTTTGGAGTACCTCCAAAAACAAACTATGGTTTAAGGGCGAAGAATCAGGTAATACCTTTACCATAAAATCAATTTTTGTAAACTGTGAGCAAAACTCCTTAGTATACAAGGTTATCCCCGACAAAGGAAACATCTGTCACGTAACAGAAAACGGCGTGGCAAAAAATTGCTTTTACCGCGAAATAAACCTAGAAACACTTGAACTGGAATTTATATCATAAGGGGCAAACAAACTTTTATGAGCGAAAAAATATATAACCACGACGAAATCCTAACCCTCGTCACACCTATATTCGAGCGGCACGGCGTTACGCAGGCAAAGCTCTTTGGCTCGTATGCGCGGGGCGACGCCACGCCCAAAAGCGATATTGATTTTGTGGTGAGATACGAAAAAACGCCGTCACTATGGACATTCTGTGGGTTAATCGAGGATTTGGAAGTAGCCTTTGAAAAGGAATGCCACGTAGTAACGCAGTGCAGCTTGGAAAAAGACAAATCCGAGCTCGCGGAAATCATCGAAAGGAGCACGATAAATGTCTACGGTTAACATAAAAATACACTTGGACAAGATACTTAACCATTGTCAAGATATCTTGACGGACACTGCAAATTGCACCGGAGAAACATTTAAAACAACCTATATAATGCAACGTGCGGTCTTTATGTCAATAATACAAATCGGAGAATTGGCGGGTAGATTACCTGCCCAATTCCGCGTACGTCACAAAAATATTCCGTGGACAAGTATGCGCCATACCCGAAATGTAATAGTGCATGATTACGTCGCCATTAATTTAGACATGATTTGGGATGTTGTTGTAACCGACATTCCCATTCTCATAAATCAGATTACAAATATCTTGCAAGAGATTGAAAAAGGAAACGAAACACAGCTATACGAAAAGGACTGAAAACCGTGCCAAAAAAACTAGCAAAACGCACCACCGACGCACCGGAAAACCATATAATAGAGCAACCGATAACAAACGCGTTGGAGCTAAACTACATGCCCTACGCAATGAGTGTAATAGTCTCCCGCGCAATCCCCGAGATAGACGGCTTTAAGCCCGCGCACCGTAAGCTCCTGTACACGATGTACAAAATGGGGCTTCTTAGCGGTGGGCGTCGTATCAAATCCGCTGATATTGTCGGCCAGACAATGCGACTTAACCCGCATGGCGACGGGCCGATTTACGAGACGATGGTGCGGCTTACGCGAGGCAATGACGCGCTTATTCATCCGTTTGTGGATAGTAAGGGTAACTTCGGAAAGCAGTTTTCGCGGGATATGGCCTATGCTGCGAGCCGTTACACGGAGGCAAAGCTGGACGAGGTTTGTCGTGAGGTTTTCCGCGATATCGACAAAGGCGTGGTTGATATGGTGGATAACTACAATGCCACCATGCTTGAGCCTGTTTTGCTGCCTACTACCTTCCCAAATTTGCTTGTGACGCCAAACCAGGGCATTGCCGTGGGTATGGCAAGCACGGTTTGCAGCTTTAACCTAAAGGAAGTCTGCGAGACGACAATAAAATGGCTAAAAAATCCAAAGCATGATATTTCAAAAACCTTGCTTGCGCCGGACTTTTCTACGGGTGGCGAGCTTATTTTCAGCCCCGACGAAATTGCAAATATCTACGAAACAGGTCGTGGGTCGTTTAAGGTACGAGCGCGGTATCGATTCGACGCAAAAAATTCCTGTATAGAAATCTTCGAAATCCCATACACCACCACAATCGAAGCAGTAATCGACAAAATTGTGGCACTTGTAAAAGCGGGCAAAGTCCGCGACATCACAGACGTCCGCGACGAGACAGACCTCCAAGGCCTAAAAATCGCCATAGATATCAAAAAAAGTGCCAACTCCGAGCATATAATGCACCGCCTGTTCGCGCTTACGCCGCTGCGCGACAGCTTTAACTGTAACTTTAACTTTCTGATAGACGGCCGCCCTAAGGTAATGGGAATAGCCGAAATTTTGGAAGAATGGACAATCTTCCGCATACGCTGCATAAAGCGCGGTTTGGCGCATGATATAAAGAAAAAATCGGAAAAACTGCACCTTCTGGAAGGCCTTGCAAAAATAATTCTCGACATCGACAAGGCAATAAAAATCATCCGCGAAACCCCGTCGGAATCACAGGTGATTCCCAATTTAATGAAGGGATTTGCCATAACAACGGCGCAGGCCGAGTTTATCGCAGAAATAAAGCTGCGTCACCTAAACCGCGAGTACCTTCAAAACCGAATAGACGAGCGCAAAGACCTCGAAAAAGAATTAGCCGACCTAAACGCAACCCACGGCAGCGATGAAAAAATTCGCGAGCTAATAATCACCCAACTAAAAGAAATCGCAAAAAAATACGGCGCACCCCGCCGCACAGAAATAGTAGACGCAGAAGAAGCCCCCGCCCCCCCGGAAGAAACCTTTATAGATGACTACAACCTAAAGCTATTCCTTACGGGGCAAAATTATATTAAAAAAATCTCGCTTGTATCGCTTCGCTCGGCCGATACGCAGTATCTAAAGGACGACGACTTTATAGCACAGGAGCTGGAAGCCACAAACCGCGACGAGCTTCTGCTGTTCACCGACAAATGCAATGTGTACAAGGTAAAAATCTACGACCTGCCCGATTGCAAAGCCAGCGCGTTGGGTGAGTACCTTACAAACATCCTTGGCATGGACCCCGGCGAGCGCGTTCTGTACCTGACCCTCGCCAAAGACTACGGCGGGTTTATGCTATTTGGCTTTGCAAACGGAAAGGTAGCAAAAGTACAATTTAACGCCTACGAAACAAAAACAAATCGAAAAAAACTGGTAAACGCCTACTCCGGAAAATCCCCGCTGGTAGAAATGCACCGCGTCTCCGAAGACATAGACCTATACCTGCAACGCGGCACAGACAAGGCAATGGTGGTAAACTCCTCCCTCGTCCCGCTTAATATGTCCAAAAGCGCGGGCGGCGTAACGGTATTTACCCTGCGCCAAAAAACCCACCTAACCGCAATGCGCCCCGCCGACCCCGAGACCGACGACACAAATTACTACCGCGCAGATAAAATCCCCACAGCAGGGCATTTTTTGCAAAAGCAGATGACGATATAGGCGGTGCGTGATGGAAATTAAATATTCAAAACAATCCGTAAAAGCTATAAATAGAATGGACAGCGCAAGAAAGCGATTAATAAAAGAAGCAATAGAGCGTTTACCAAAGGGCGACACAAAACAAATAAAGTCGAGCGCGATAACTGTATACAGGTTACGCGTCGGAGGTTGGCGTGTATTATATTCTATGGACGCGGACACAATTTATGTAGAAAAAATTGTCCCACGCGGCGATTTTTACAAAGGGGTGTAGTTATGTCTTTAGCACAACAAATCAATACAATAGTGGAGCAAATGCCGGAAAAAAAGCAGACAATTTTATTTGAACTCGTGAAAACAATGATATCCTCCGATGATGTTTTATCAGCGGAGGACATACTCGACATCAATCAAGCACGTGTCGAGTTTAGTCGCGGAGAATATGTAAGGCATGAAGATATTGATTGGAGTTAAAATGAAAATACAGCCAATAACCCCAACCTACCGCAACGAGGTAAACGAAATCCTAAAAAAAGAATGGGACTGCCCGCCGAGTGTGTCACGCGGGCGGGCGATAGACACAACTACACTGGATGGCTTCATTTTTTTAGAAAACGGCAAAATAAAAGGCCTAATAACCTACAACATAGAAAACACCGACTGCGAAATAGCAACCCTAATCAGCCTATCAGAAAATAAAGGCATAGGCACCGCGTTGGTGGAAGCAACCAAAGCCGCCGCAAAAGAAAACGCCTGCACCCGCCTATGGCTAATCACCACAAACGACAACACAAGCGCAATAAGGTTTTATCAGAAAAAAGGCTTTGAGTGGGTAGCCACGCACATTAACGCGATGGATGTTGCAAGGGAAATAAAGCCATCAATCCCGTTGCTTGGCACAGATGGGATTCCGATTAAGCATGAGATTGAGTTTGAGATGGTGATTTGAGGCGGTTAAAACAAATCGGAGTGTGTGCCTGTTTCCATTAGCCATAGCTCCAGCACGTCTTGCTTTATGCGGTATACTAATAGCCAATCGGGTGTGATGTGACATTCTCTGAACTCGGACAGGTTGCCTTTTAGTTGATTGTCTTTGTGTTTTTCGGGTAGGGGTTTGCCATTGGCCAGTTTTTCTACTACATTTTCGAGCAGGGTTAAATCGTAACCGCGTTTTTTTATCCGTTTGCGGTCTTTGCGAAACTTTGCGGACGGGATAACCTTATATTTCGTCATTGTCGTCCTCCGCGTCCATGTCTGCCCACATTTCGCTCAAGTTTGTATATTTTTTTGCTCCGGCTATATCATTTTCGTAATCGGCTTTTTTACTGTAGTCGTGCAGATATCCGTAGGCGCAAACGTAAGGCTCTTGTGTGCCGTGTTTTACCTCAAAGGGAAGCCCTTTGACGATTTTTACTTGGTGCAAAAGCAAATTAAAAGCGTCGCTAAGTGTAAGCCCTAATCCTTCTAAAATTTCGGCGGCTTGCTTTTTTACCTCGGAATCCACTCGGAGATTAATGGTTGCATTTTTAGCCATGGTATCAGCTCCTTTGTGACAATATATTAATTTTTGTATACGTTGTCAACAATTTTAACCGGTTTTGAGGTGTGATATGCCGGATGTACAAGCAGTTATCTTCGACGTGGGGCAGACTTTGATACATTATAAAAATCCGCTTAATTGGCAGGGATTGTATTCCGGTGCGATTAGGGGGGTAATGGCTGATTGTGGCATGGAGTATTCTGCGGCGGCGGATGAGGGTGCGCAGGGGATTTTGACTAAGTATAATACACGTGTAAATTTTAGGGAGCATGAGGTTAGCTCGGATACGATTTTTTCTGAAGTTTTGGAAGGCTGGGGCGTGGAGCTTGGCAAGCTTAGCGCGGCTAAGCGGGCGTTTTATGGGTATTTTCAGGCGGACGCGGAGTGTTTTGAGGATACGGAGATGGTTTTGCGAGTTCTTAAAGAGCGTGGGGTTAAAGTCGGGGCGTTGACGGATGTGGCTTATGGAATGGATAATGAATACGCCCTGCGCGACCTGCTTCCGATTGAAAAATATATTGATATTTGCCTAACGTCAACGGATGTTGGCTTCCGAAAGCCTAACACGGCGGGTTATTTGCAAATGCAGCAGGCGTTTGATATTCCGAGCAGGCAAATTGCGTTTGTGGGCGACGAGGAAAAGGATGTGCAAGGCGCAAACAGCGCGGGCATGATTTCGGTGTTGGTTAACCGCGGCGAAGAAGAAAAAAATTTTGGGCAAAAATACACGATAAAATCTTTATCACAAATACTTAGGGATGTGATGTTTATATGAAATACTATGTCGTAGACGCGTTTACCGACGAGTTGTTTAAAGGAAACCCGGCGGGCGTATGCGTGACGGAAAACGAACTATCCGCCGAGAAAATGCAAAATATCGCCGCCGAAAATAACCTCTCGGAGACGGCCTTTGTGCGTAGGGCGGGCGACGGATACAGCCTTCGCTGGTTTACTCCTGTTAAGGAGGTGGATTTGTGCGGCCATGCGACCTTGGGTACTTCTTTTGTGATTTCTAATTTTGTGGATACCGCCGCGAGCGAATTAAAGTTTGATACGCGGAGCGGGGTTTTGACGGTTTGTAAAGAAGACGATTTGTTTGTTATGGATTTTCCTTCGCAGGCGGCGCGCAAAATTGTTACTTCGCCGCTGATGGAGCAGGCTATCGGCGCGGCTGTAGTTGAGGCTTTCGTTTTTGCCGATACATTGGTATTATTGGTGGAGGATGAGGCTTGTTTGCAGGGGGTGACGCCCGATTTTGGGTTGATATCGCAGCTTGCGCCCCATGCGGTTATCGTTACCGCAAAGGGCGGGGACGTGGATTTTGTATCACGGTTTTTCGCGCCTAATGTCGGCGTTAACGAAGACCCCGTTACCGGCTCGGCGCATTCGATTTTGATTCCGCTTTGGGCTAAAAAGCTGGATAAGGTAAAGCTGACGGCAAAGCAGATTTCTAAACGCGGCGGTACACTTTTTTGCGAAAACCACGGCGAACGCGTTAAAATCGCAGGCAAGGCTGTTTTGTATTTGAAAGGCGAGATAAATTTTTAGGAGTGATAAAATGTTTGACATCAAGGCATTACGCGACAATTTTGAGGAAGTAAAAACAAAGCTGGCCAAACGCGGCAAGGACTACAACCTAGAGAAATTTGCGGATTTAGACAAGCGGCGGCGCGAGCTTTTAAACGAATCGGAGCAAATGAAGGCCAAACAAAACGCAGCCTCCAAACAAGTGCCGATTCTAAAAAAAGCAGGCGAAGACACCACCGCGTTAATGGCAGAAATGAAGGAACTGGCAGAAGCCATAAAAGCCCTCGAGCCACAAGTACGCGCCATCGACGAAGAACTGGAAGCCTTTTTAATGGGCATCCCCAACACGCCGCACGAGAGCGTTCCCGAGGGCAAGGACGAAACAGACAACGTAGAAATCCGCAAATGGGGCGAGCCGACAAAATTTGATTTCGAGCCTAAACCGCACTGGGATTTGGGCGACGATTTGGGGATTTTAGACCCTGCAACGGCGGTTAAAATCGCCGGCTCTCGTTTTATGATGTTGCGTGGTGCGGGTGCGAGGATTCAGCGAGCGTTGATTAGTTTTATGCTGGACAGGCATATAGCGCATGGCTACGAAGAAATAATGCCGCCGTATGTAGCAAATCGCCCAAGCATGGTAGGCACAGGTCAACTGCCCGACAAAGAAGAAGACATGTATCACCTATCCAACACCGACTACTATCTAATACCAACAGCGGAAGTCCCGCTAACAAACATGCACCGCGAAGAAATAATCGACGGCGCACGCTTGCCCGTAAAATATGTGGGCTACACGCCAAGCTTCCGCAAAGAAGCAGGCGCAGCAGGGCGCGACACACGCGGCCTAATCCGCGTACACCAGTTTGACAAAGTAGAAGTATTCAAGCTTTCCCGTCCGGAAAATTCCTACGACGAACTCGAAAAACTCACCGCCGACGCCGAAGACATCCTCCAAAAACTAAACCTACCCTACCGCGTAGTAAACCTGTGCGCAGGCGACCTGGGCTTTGCCAACTCCAAAACCTACGACCTGGAAGTATGGATGCCAAGCTACGACCGCTATGTAGAAATCTCTAGCTGTAGCAACTACGAATCATTTCAGTCCCGCCGTGCAGCCATCCGTTTCAAAGACGGCGCAGACAAACCCGCCTTCGTCCACACACTAAACGGCAGCGCACTGGCAGTAAACCGTACCACCGCCGCCATAATAGAAAACTACCAACAACCCAACGGCACAATAAAAATCCCCGACGTCCTAATACCATACATGGGCGGACAAACTTTAATATCGTAAGACCGCGGGGACGCTGCCCCGCCGCCCCCGCCCGCTTTTTGAAAAAAGCGGGGCAAAAACTTTAACATTAAAAAATCGCCGCGCACGTGCGCGGCGATTTTTTGGTTTTAATGTCAAAGTTTGGGTCAAGCCTTTTTAAAGGC
>WQRQ01000048.1 GCA_009786685.1 Defluviitaleaceae bacterium | reverse complement strand
GGGCGACTAATCGAAGCCGCCGTAAAAGCCTCATCGCGCCCTGTGACGGTAAAAATCCGCAAGGGCTTTACCGGAGCGACGGCAAACGCGGTAGAAATGGCAAAAGTGGCGCAAGAAAGCGGCGCGTCGATGATAGCCGTACATGGGCGCACCCGAGACCAATATTATACAGGCCTGGCGGACTGGGGCGCAATCACCGAGGTAAAAAACGCCGTCACCATCCCTGTAATCGGCAACGGCGACATTTTTTCGCCGGAGGACGCGGCGCACAGGCTAAAAACCAGCGGCTGCGACGGCATAATGATTGCCCGCGGCGCGTTGGGAAATCCGTGGATTTTCTCGCGAACGCTGGGACTTTTGGAAACGGGGATTCTGCCGCCAACCCCCGATGACGACGAAATAATCGCCACCGCACTGCGCCATTTGCATTCTGTGGAAAACTTCATAGAAATGCGAAAGCACCTGTGCTGGTACACAAAAGGAATGCACGGCTCGGCAGAAATGCGCCGTAGGATTAACCAAGCAAAATCCAAAAATGAAATGGAAGACATACTTACAAAAAGGGGAGCCTAAAAAATGAAAAACAAAAAAGGTATTGCATTTAGTATTTTCGCGCTTTGCGCACTCGTTGCTACAGCGTTTATTTTCCTGTATCTTCCCGCGCAGGCGGCGCAGCCGGGGGACGCCGCCGACCCGCTGGTTACGCGGCGTTTTGTGGAGGATAGGATTTCGCAGCTTTCCGATGAAATCGCGGTGCTGCGTGCGGCTATCGGTCTTGGCGCGACGGTGCAGCAGCCTGCGACATCTACAACGGGTCTCGGCGCAAACATAAGCACGGGCGATGTGGATGCCATTATCGCGGAAGTTTTATATCACTTCGAAAGCATTTACGGCGAAAGGCTTAACCGCGCATTGCAAAATGTTCCCGGGCCGGGATACGAGCCGCGTGAGGCGGAGGTTGTTCCGTTTATCGTGGTAAACCCGCAGGCGGGGCAAATTATTACATTTGAGCAGGGTGCAGAGTTTATTCTGCGCGGTGGCCGCGGTACGGCGGTGACGGGCGTAGACGGCATTTTGGACGTAACCGCAGGCGTAGACGTAACAAACGGCACAGAAATCTCACATAACCACCTGATGATGATACCTCGCACCGACGGACGCGGAGTACATTTCCACTCGGAAGCGTGGATAATGATACGCGGCGGCTATACCTTCTTAAATTAGGTGGCGATATGGCTTTAGAATACAAGGACGTAGAAAATAAGCTGTTACTTTTATATCTTATCAATATGATGGAACTGCCGATGACACGCTCACAGGTCACGGATTTTGTAATCCAAAATGATTTGATGAATCACTTTACCCTGGGAGAAAATCTCGCAGACATGGTAGAGCGCGGCTACTTGGAGGCCACACAGGAAAACACATCTGACGAAAACATAACCCGCTACGTAGTCACCGACGAAGGCCTAACAAATCTGGAGCTGCTGGAAAGTCAAATTCCGCGCCATATACGCAACATAATCACACAATACGTAGAAGAAAATCGCGGCAAAATAAAAAAAGGCTACGAAAAAACAGCCCACTATTTCCCGGCAGAAAACGGCGAGTATATTGTAAAATGCGGAATCTACGACGACAAGCGCGACACCATGCTGATGGAACTGAGCTTCCCCGTAGTCACCCGCGAGCAGGCCAAGCAAATGCAGCAAAACTGGAACACAAACTACACCACACTTTACCAAAAGATTTTATTAACTTTGACGGAGACCATTTAATATGGTACAATGCGCCCCGTGACCAACAATTGTCGCGCACAGCGCGACCCCGCAGGGTCATAGGGACAGCGTCCCTATTCCAATAAGAAAGGATGGTGATTAAATGAAAGCGGCTATCCATCCGAAATATTTTCAGGCAAAAGTACGATGCAACTGCGGCAATGAGTTTGTAACAGGCTCAACTAAAGAAGAAATTCGCGTCGAAGTATGTTCTAAATGCCATCCTTTTTACACGGGCAGTCAAAAACTGCTATTGGAAGCAGGCGGGCGCGTAGAGAAGTTTAAAAAGAAATATAAGCGCGACTAATGTTTGGCGGTCGCCGTTTTTTAAAGTTTATCCCACCCCTTTTTCGGAGATACTCCTGAAAAGGGGTGTTTTTTTATGATACGATACATGAAATTTAAGATTTTGGTGATACTAGCTTTGATTGTCCTTGCGGTGGCTGTGGGCTTGTATTTTTACACACCAAGCTATCACGAGCAAGAAGAATTTGGCGGGACATTCGTGAGGAGCTTGTATGAACATCTATATAAAACCCAAGAAAAAAGCAAACTTGCGCAATAAAAATGTCATTTTAATCAAGGACGTGGCCGATGTAGTCGCAAAGGGCGACGAGGCAAAAAAAATCGAGAAAATTAAGCTGCAAAGCCTTTCCGTAAAAGAAAAAACGGCAAATTATCTTGTTAGTGTCACTGATATAATTAAAAAAATAAATTCTGCGTATCCAAATGCTACGGTTAACAATGTCGGAGAATCGGATACATGGGTGCATTGCGTTTATCGGGAAAAACAGGAAAAGCCGCTGTTTTTGTGGCTTCGTGTTGCCATTATCTCGATAATTTTGTTTATCGGGGCTTCTACGGCTATTATGAGCTTTCATACCGACGGGCAGATTCCTAAGATTTTCGAGCGGTTTTATCTTATGTTTTACGGTGTGGAAAAAACCAACCCTGCGATTATCACAATCCCTTATTCTATTGGGCTTGCGGCGGGTATTATTCTTTTTTACAATCACTTTTTCGGCAAAAAAATCACCGATGACCCCACTCCCATCGAGGTAGAAATAGAAACCTACGAAGAAGACGTGACAAAAACCATGATTGACCTAATGGAAAATCGCAATGATAGCTAATATTTTGTCGGTGATAGTGGGCTTTGGGTCGGGGATGGTGATTTCCGGCGCGGTTTTTGCGTTTATTACCGTGGTGGGCGTTGTGCCGCGCTTTGCGCAAAAGACGCAGACACAGGCGCATGTCAGGGCTTACGAAACGGCCGTTACGCTGGGTGGGATTTTTGGCACTATTGCGGGGTTTGTGCAGCTTGTAGTGCCGCTTGGTGGAGTTATTTTGGCTTTCTTGAGCCTTTGCATCGGCATTTTTTTCGGCTCGCTTGCTATGTCGCTTGCGGAGACGCTGGATGTTATTCCTATTTTAACGCGGCGCGGGAGAGTTTCTCGCGGGCTTTTCTTTTTTGTGATTGCTATGGCTTTGGGTAAATTAGTCGGCTCGTTGTTGTATTTTCTCGTTACGGGATTTTATGACGCAAGTAATATGTAGGAGGCTTGAAATGAAAATCACTGAACAACAGTACGAGGAAATGGTAAAGGCAAGTGCGCCGAAAAGCACGGTTATCATAAATTGCGCAAAGGCTTTTCTTGTAGGCGGGGCTATTTGTGCGGGCGCGCAGTTGATTTATAATCAACTGCACGCCATGGGATTTTCGAGGGAGGATACGGGTACGTTGGTCGCGGCGATTCTTATTGTGTCTGCGATTTTGCTTACGGCTTTGCGGGTTTATGACAGGCTTGGTAAATTTGCGGGAGCGGGGTCGATTGTGCCGATTACGGGGTTTGCAAATGCCATCGCCGCACCCGCGATTGAGCATAAAAAAGAGGGCTTGGTGCTTGGGATTGGGGCAAAGATGTTTCTTATCGCGGGGCCGGTTATTGTTTATGGCACGCTAACGTCCGTTATCGTTGGACTAATTTATTATTTTGTGAGGTAGGCAAAAATGACAAAGCATTTTGGCACAGCGAGTGTGCGGTTTTCTAATCCGCCTTCGATTATCGGCGCGGCGGCGATTGTTGGCCCAAAGGAGGGCGAAGGCCCGCTTGCGTCGTATTTTGACAAAATTTCGGCGGATATTCTTTTTAACAAGGACACATGGGAACAGGCAGAAAGCGAACTCATGCGCCAAACAATAGAGCTTGCCGTGCAAAAGGCAGGGCTTTCCGCAGAGGAAATTAACTATATCCTGGCAGGTGATTTGCTTAACCAAAACAGCGGCTCGGTGTACGGGGCGCGGTCTTTTGGGAGGCCGTTTTTTGGGCTTTTTGGGGCTTGCTCCGCTATCGGAATGGCAATGGGGCTTGGGGCGATGATTGTTGACGGTGGCTTTGCAGATAATGTCGTGGCTAATGCTTCCAGCCATTTTTGCGGCGCGGAAAAGACGTTTCGCTTCCCGCTGGAGCTTGGCACGCAGCGTGCGCCTACGGCCTCCTGGACAGTGACGGGGGACGGCGCAGTGGTGCTTTCTTCCAATGGGAACGGGCCTTTTGTGACATCCGCAACCACAGGCGCAATCGTTGACCTCGGCCAAAAAGACGTGAACAACATGGGCGCGGCAATGGCTCCCGCCGCGGCCGAAGTTATAAAAAATCATTTCAACGACCTGTACCTTCCGCACGATTACTACGACGTAATCGCCACAGGCGACCTCGGACTGTACGGGAGCAAACTCGCAGAGCAGCTTTTGCAAGACAGCGGCTTTGACTTTGGGGAGCGGCTGGTGGACTGCGGAGCCTTGATTTTCGATAACGAAAACCAAGACACTCACGCAGGCGGAAGCGGCTGCGGCTGCTCCGCCACAGTATTCGCAGGCTATTTTATGAAAAAAATCCGCGACGGCGAAATAAAAAAAATGCTGCTCGTACCAACAGGCGCACTGCACAGCGTAGTAACAATCCAGCAAGGCGAAACCATCCCGGGCATAGCCCACGCCGTTGCCATAGAGAGGAAAATGTAAATGGATATATTTTGGGCTTTTGTTATCGGGGGGCTGATTTGCGTAATCGGGCAGCTTTTGATTGATTTGACTAAGCTGACTGCCGCGAGGATACTCGTGTTTTTTGTAGTGGCTGGGTGTATCCTCGGCGGGCTGGGAATATACGAGCGTCTGGTGGATTTTGCAGGCGCGGGCGCGTCCGTGCCGCTACCCGGCTTTGGCAATCTGCTGGCAAGAGGCGTAAAACGCGCCGTAGACGAGCGTGGATTAATCGGCGTGATAACAGGCGGCTTTACCGCCATGGCGGGGGGCGTTACCGTCGCGGTGGTCTTCGGGTATCTCGCGGCCTTGGTAAGCTCGCCGGGGATGAAGGATTAACTCAACAACCGCAAAAGCCCGCTTCTTTTCCTTGTTGACACCAAGCACGTTTTCTCACCCGGTAAGGTTAGCGTATTTTTGCCTTGGCGTAGTTCCATTATTGTATCTTCTTCCAGATTTCCTACATTTATAATGTACGATTTATGGCAATGAAAAAACAGGCCTATCGGTAGTTCCTTGGCTATCTCGCCCAAGGTATTGTAAAATATATATTGCCGATTTTTTGTGTGCAAGATTATCCGCTTTGTGCTTGGCGATTCTGTTTCGAAAAACAGAATTTCGTCGTACCCGCAAGAAATCCTTTGCCCATTAATTCCCTTAAAGATATAGCAGCCGTCATGCGGGCGAGATACATGCTTGTCGTAAGCGTATTCCATGCATTCTTCCACTTTTAGGCGCACGGTTTTTTCGTCCGTTTTTTCTATATAAGAAAGTGCCTCCACCTTATGCTCAAAGGTTAGCGGCATGTACTCCGCATTTGCGGCAATAAACACGATAAAACCTCGCGGGTCGTGACGGCGTACCAGCTTTGCCGCCTCCAGCCCCGCGTCGTCGCCAAGCTCCAAAAAATACAGCCCGTTTACCTTTGTGTCCGCTATGTGTCGGATTATTTTTATGGGACTGGATGTACATAGTGCGATTTCCATGTCGAACCGCTCTGCATGGTTATGTATACAGCTATAAAGTAGTTTTTGGTACTTGCGGTTTTTTTCACATATAAAAACAGATAGCATGGGCTACACCTCGTACGGACATCGTTAGTGTCTTTTCAGCGTATCCATGCTGTGTTGTTTCTCCTACAATTTTTATATCGGGTTATGTGCAAATAAATTTTAATAAAAAACGTAAATTTTCCGTAAACGTATTAATTTAATACGTTCATGGAATGGGGTGTTGTGGATTTGTAAATGTCGGACGATAACTTTTTTGAAAAATGAAAATTTGGAGGGGTTTTATGTTTAACGTATCAAACGCGACATACCAAACCAACGGAGTATATAGCCCACCTGTGAAAAAAGCAGAAACCACGGCACTCACCACCGACGACATTTTCGCCGCGCTAAAAGGAGTAGGCGCGGACAGCGTGACGGTTCGCAAATGGAACGCCATAGTAACCCCAAAAGGCGTTTGGATTGCGCCCGCAGATTGGCAAAGCATGGATGACTTTTCCCAAGACGCGCAAGGACTACCGGAATCCACCATGCGCGAGTTGGAATACCTGTCAAAAATGCTACAACATATCCCCCCGCTATACAATCGACTAATCGTAATCCAATCCCGTAACCCGGAAAATCCAAACGGCGTAACCACCGAACCTCCCGAAATTAAAAACACCCCAACCCTGCCGCAGCACAACCCAAAAGAAGCACTGCACGCCGTCCTATACCCGATAGCCAACGCATTTGCGGCAGTAAGCGCGGAAGCCACCGACCAACAATACGCAGAAGCCGCATTTCGACGTATGATTGCTAACACCAACGTGCTTTCCGCGCATATACGTCGCATTGGCCAACGCGACGAAGTTTCCCATGAAGAGGCTCTTGCTAAAGTTAATGCATTCGCAGATACTTTTTTGGAGAAATTCCGCCAATACGGTCTGCAAGACGGCTTCAACGTAGCATGGGTACAGCTATACCAAAGTGCGAACACATTAACCTCCTCACTTGGTATAGATGTTTTTGATAAAAGCGCACCAGCCCTTTACCCATAAGGCTTAGAGCGGTTTTAACCAAAACATCTATCTACCATAAATTAGGAGGAAATCAAATGGTAAACAACGTGTCCGCCCATAACAGAATACATCACCACATAGAAACACAAATCCGCCCACGCAGCAGGCAAAGCCAAAAGCCCACGCCACAAGCAGAAATCACAAATATAAACCCGCTAATAGAAATGTTTAGCAACCTAACGCTAATCAGCCGCCAACAAACACAACAAATGCAATGCATAGAAGACCAAACCACCGTCCTATGCCATTTCACGACGATGATACGCGAACAAACGGAGCAAATGCGCCGACAAACAGAAGTGCTTGCAGAAGAATCCGAGAGAATGCGAAAACTTTTGCTAATCGCAACACGGATAGCCGCAGGAGACAATGTACCGCCACAGGACAAAGAATTTTTGATGACACATGCTCCGGATATGTACAGGATTGCAATATCCGCAAGGGTAGAAAACGATAATCCACAAAACCACGAAAGCGTATTGGAGGAATCAGAATGAATATTTCAGGATTTGCGCCATCAATTTTTTCAAATAAAGTAGCGGAAATGAAAGAGCGCGAAAAGGTAGTTTTTGTAGTTAATGACAACGACGACAAAGACGACGATGATTACGACTGTATGGCAAGCAACCTACGCACCGCCGTAGAGGCCTACCAAGACAAAATCCTACGCGGGCTAATGTCACTCTCGGATGAGGAAGTCCAAGAGCGAATTGCGGAATTTATAGCAATGTTTATGCCGCAAGAGCCCTATACCGTAGACCAGATGGATGCCTTTAAAGAGGCACTTGCCGCATTCGAACAAAATCTTTTAAATCTGCAAGAAGAAACAAACAAAGGTAACGAAAGACTACTTACCTCCTCGGCAGAAAATGACGACGAGGGCGATTACGCACGTTCGCTTTTGCCGTCAAATCCATTGCTACAGAACGCATTGAGAGGATACTTATAAAATAATTAACGCAACCATTACAGCGGATTAAATGAGAAACTGTCTCGGCAGAGCAAAAAATCGCGAACGCCTCACCGCGTTTTTTGCGATAGGCGAGACCGATTTCGAATTAATCCGCTATAACATTAGAAAAAGGGAGGATTTCCCATGGTTAACGGAGTAAATTCAAATTATAATGCATGTAGGTTTGAAGAAAAAAAAGCGACATTTCAAAAACTAACGGGGCGTGAGATATCAATCCGCGAGGACGGGTATATTCCATCACGAGAATTTGGGTTTTTCGGCGAGTTCTTCCGGGTGGGATTTTCTTCGGTGGAAGACATTTCTCGCAGATTTGTCGAGCTGCGTGAGGACTTGCTGGAGCGATACGAAGGCGACCAAGACAGCCTGTACAAACGTCTGGGAGAACTAAACCAATCCTTCGAAGTTGCGCTGCGCAACACCGCGTTTGTTCCGATTCCGCAAATACAACATAGTCCCATCATGGTAAATGCATCCGCCGCCGCAATAAGCCAAATGAAACAATCGCAACTCGAACATGAAACAACAACAGAAATGCTGCGCCAAACACAAAAAAATCTAATGCGACGTATGGACAGATTTTTCGAAGAATTTATACTAAGTATACAAACGCAAGATTTTCAAACCGCATTTGATAACAGCATGGCTACGATAGGAGATGATGTTTAATGATGAATCGCATTACCACAAACCAAGTTTTTAATCGCCAACAAAACCTACGCTCGCAGTCGCCGGTAAGAATGCCAAGCTTTGAGCCGGGTGAGCAAGGTCGTATTTTGACCACCAACGCGACCCCTAGGAAAACCGACGATGAGTTTAAGGTAGCAATAAAAGAAGCCGCACAGCGCGACTTTGCTGCGGGATATTTCCAAAACAGCGCGGAAACCCAAGCCCTTATTGACGAGTTTATCTCGGTGGCCTCGCCCGACAGGAGAGGTGTAATCACAAACGCAATGCAAGTGAGCGGCGGTTTTGCAGGGCTTAGTATTATTAACCAGTCGCCAAATTTACCACGAGGGCAAACGCCAATCCATTTTAATCATGTATTCGAACGCTCCGACCGTCACATAAGCAGCATTCAGCTAACCAACTACGGGTGGGATTTTTCGCTTACAATGGCAGAAGCCGAGAGGTCGAGGGACATCCTCGGCATCTACAACGACGCATGGGCGGCCGCCCAACGCGAGGCACGTTCACAAGGTGGCGTATCAGGTTTTATGATAGGTCGCCAATCGACACAAGCCCAAAGAATCCAAACGTCAACCCCCCAGCCCCAACATGTAGCAAATAAATATGAAGAAATGAGGGCTAATCAATGAACATAAACCAAACAACACCAAGCTCTCACCTGCTCTGGGGCTCGATAACACCCGCAACGCCCAACACCACATATGTACCCGAAGAATCGGAAACCGAATCCACAGAGCGCGAAGCCCTAGTCACCACACTCCTAATGAGAATCCCCGGCGGTACAATGTCCGCAACGGTTTACAAAGCCGACAGTTTCTCATTCCGCGACCCCGTAATGCTGGTGCGCGGCGTAGACGTCTGCGGAACGCCATTCGAACGCGAAGTCCGCATAAATGACATAGACCCACGCAACGCAACCTTTGTAGAAATGCTGGCACTGGACGGCTACCTTGTGGCAAACGGAAAACCCTCCGGCATAGCCCGCCTGGCCGCAAATGCAATGGCCAATCAACACGCAAGCTCCCACAGCGGAATAAACGGCCAAGACTCAAAATACAATTTTGTGTCTATAATAGACAACCACCTGGCAACCATCCGCGAAAACGGCAGCCTTAACGCATACTTCGCGCTGCGCCCCGTGCTGGATTCCCTGATGGAGTTTGCGGAGAGGGCTTAGAAATAATTTGTAAGTACCCCTATTTTTTCTATTTCGCATTCTACTACGTCGCCCGGCTTTAGGTATTGCGGAGGCGTCATCGCGTGGCCTATCCCGGCGGGCGTTCCCGTAGCGATTATGTCGCCCGGGCGCAGCGTTATCCCCTGCGAAAGCTCCGAAATAATGTGCGGGATATCAAAAATTAAATTTGAAGTATTTGAGCTTTGCCGCGTTTCGCCATTAACGCGGCATTTTATGTTTAACGCAGGCGGAAATGCAATCTCGTCGGCAGAAACAATATTTGGGCCAATTGGGCAAAACCCATCCAAGCTTTTTCCGAAAAACCACTGCGAGTGCTTTTTTTGCACATCCCGAGCCGTGATATCGTTGATAACCGTATACCCAAAAATCGCTCCCGCCGCCTGCTCACGTGTAGCGCGTGTTATGGTTTTGCCAATGATTACACCAAGCTCGGCCTCGTAGTCAGCTTTCTGCGTAAGGTGCGCGTGCAAAGAAATTTTACTCCCATCACCCATAGCCGGGACTGCCGTTTTTGTAAAATATATCGGAGATTGCGGGATTAAATTTTCGTCCTGGTTAGACTGAATTGTCTCGCGGACTTCCTTAGCATGGTCTTCGTAATTTTTCCCTATGCAAAAGATGTTTCGGAATGGGTACGGTATAGGGGCAAGCAAAGTAACGTCACCCGCAGGAATCCCATCGCCGCTCGGCAAGAAATCGGGCAACGGTTTACCCTCATATCGCCGTATAAAATCCAACATAGACATCTTCTCGCCAATAAGGACGTCAAATGAATACATTTTGTCCGCAAGCTGTACACCTGCATATTCGTTCCCTTTATACATATAAGTAGCAAATCTCATGCCGCGCCTCCGGTGTCAAAGTTTGGGTCAACCTTTTTCAAAAGGTTGCAGGGTATTGGGACAGCGTCCCAAGGTCTTATTTTTTATCATTCTCCATATAAAGCCGCGCAAGCGCACGCACGTATTCATTTTCCTCACGTTCCGTTTCTTCGTAGAATTCCACAGGATTACCGAAGCGTTTGCCCAAGTGTAGGATTACGATGATTGCGACGATGAGGATTTGCAACATTACAAGGCGAATAACGAGGGGTAGGCGTCCTACGAAGGTTTCCGGGGCGTGGAAGCCGTGATAGTATTCTGCAAAAAATATTTCTCCCGTGCGCTCGGTGTTCCAGCCGGTTACAAATGATTGTACCAGTTGGCCGCTAAGGCTGTTATGCATAAGCTCGTAGTTTGTAAGTGCGGTTGCGTTGCCTGTGATAACTTCTCCGAGGCCGTAGCGGTATATCAAAAATCCGCCGACTTCGCGCCCATGAGTGCTTAACGCCCTGTCGATAATTGTGTTTGGGTACGAGCTGCAAAGGAAAATAAGCCGCCCGCCCGCTCGCACCCAATCCAGCATTTCCCATGCCATGTATGCGTTTACATATGGCGTGCGTGGTTGCACTATAAAATAAATATGGTCTATGTCTGTGCGCGGGTTAAGCGGCCTGCGGCTTACCCGTGCCGTATAGCCCATATGCCGCATGGTATCACGCAACAAGCTTACCCCCCACTCCCCGGTAGAGGCAGAAGAAAAAGGCACACCATCCCCGCTGTCCAAAAAATAAGAAATAGTAACGGCCAAAATAATAATCAAAAGCGGAATAACCCAAGCTTTACGCATGACCCACCACCGTTTCCACCGCCGAGTTAAAGCCCGCAAAGGCGTCCTCACCCAAATCCTTATGCCCAAACCAAGCCAAATGAAAACCATCCGCTATCTGCGAAAAAGGCGTAACAAGGGCAGGTGCGGCTTCTTTTATCTGACGCATAATTAGCTTGTTTGTGTCGGAAGGCTCGATTACGATGATGTTATTTTCGTTAAGCCAAAGGATGGCGGCGATGTATTTGTATCGTACAGCAGTGCGGCGGTCTTCAGCGATTTCGCTAAGCTGTAGCAGCTCCGATACCGTATGGTTTTTTATTTCTTCAAATATATCTTGCAAAGTGTGGCGTACGGGTACGCGGCTTCGCAGGTATGTGCGGATTAGCACAAACATCGCAACCGCAACCAGCACAACTACGATAATCGTAAAAATTGTGGCTATGGTGCGGGCGTTTCCGCCGATACCCATTGGCATGTTAAAATCAAAATTGTAAAAAAGCCACTCAAAAAAGCGCGTCGCAAGGCCTGCAAACCACTCGCGGATATCCACGCGCCGCCCCGTCAAAAAGTCGTAGCGCGACGTCTCCAAAACCTCATACATTGCCCGCTCAAATGTCATAGCTTTTCCAACCTAAGCTCCAAGTCGAAGCCTTCGTGTTTCATGCGTTGATTAAAATAAAGCAGCGACTGCATAATGCCATCCAGCGGTGCGACCAGCATAGCCGCAACCATAGGACCAATAAAGCTCGTAAAGATTATGCCAAAAAAGGAAAACAACACCCCAATAGGCGCAGTCCCGGCGACCAAGGTTATTAACATACCAAGCAACGTAAAAATACCCTGTGCAGAAAAAGAAAAAGCAAAAATAGAAAACATCCAAGCAGTCCTAACCCCAAAAACCCTCCAAAAATTGGGCTTAACAAGCTGCCAAGACCGCATAAGCGCACCAAAAAAATATCGCCGTTCAAAAGCTGCCACGGCAATAGAAAGAGAAAACATATTAGCCAATAGTAAGTACCCAAAACCCAATGCAAGAAGAAAAACAATCCCAACGCCGGAAAAAGCCAACCCACCCGGAAAAGCAACAAATGCCATAATAAACCCAAAAGCAACGGCAACAAAAGGAATGGCAACAAAAAGCAGTGCAAAAACAACAGAAAGCACCCGAAAAAATACCTTAAAAATGCCCATATCCGCGATGGAAGTGCGATAACCGTAAAAAGCCTGTCGCGACAACAAAATATGCCCCAATGCAGAAAAAACCTGCCAAATCAAAGCAAAAGGCAAAATGATAATCACAACGCCAAGCAACAGCATACCCGGCACATCGTCCGCAGGACTGGGGAGACTAAGCCCCGTAGCCACAAGCGCGAGAAACGCAACCATCAAAACAGTGGTTGCGATAAAAATTACTCCAATGTTAACGATAGAAATAATAGCTGCAAAAGCCACCTGATTCCAAAAAGATTTTTTGTAGATGTCAAACACCTTGTCCATTAGCTCTGCGGCGTTCATGGGAGCAAATTCCCGATTCATTTACAAAACCCCAATCTATGCTATACTCCAGTATAGCACACATTTTATAGGAAATGGGCAAAAAAATGTTTGAGCAATTTTCTCTGCGTTTATATGAAAAAGCAGCGGCTGAGGATTATCAATTTGCGCACAACAATCTCTGGGTTATGCAAAAGGTAGAAATGTCTACCTTGGTATTTATACAGCTATTCGACGCAGAAAAAATTAGCTTTCCGTCGCTGGTTTTAGAGGAAAAAGAACGCCGTACGCAGATGGCTCCCATGCTAAACCAATTTTCGCAGGTAGTGGTTGTCCATGTTATGGCAGGCGGAAATCCCCCTGAGTTTACGGGAGTGGAAGAATACATGGGACAGCCCGTGTACAGCATATTTTGGCACGTAAATATGCAAACGGGAGAAATAACAGTACCCCAAGGCCAGCCGAAAAAATTTTTTAACATACGAACAATGATAGAATCCGCCTTCCAAGCAGCCCAAGAAGGCACGGAACATACTTCCTTCGAAGAAGTCACATCTCGCACCGAGGCTCAACGCCCACGCGCAAAATATCGCCACCCGATAATCGCGTATGGGCTTATTTTTGTTAATCTTATGATTCTTTTGCTTATGTATATGGACGGATATCAGGTGGGTAATGTTACCGTGCCGGTGCAGTACGGGGCTATTTTGGCGGAATTTGTTGTACATGGCGGTGAGTGGTGGCGGCTGGTGGCCGCTATGTTTATCCATTTTGGGTTTAGCCATTTTTTTGCCAATGCATTTGGTATTTTGATTTTTGGTACGAGGCTGGAAAGGTATTTTGGACGGCGGATGTTTTTTATTGTGTATATTTTTTCCGGGTTGGCCGGGTCGGTGGTTAGTTTGTTTAATTTGTACTTTTTTCAGCCGTTTGCGGTTTCTGCGGGGGCTTCCGGGGCGGTTTACGGTATCGTTGGCGCGATGTTTGCGTATACGCGGGTTACTAAGCGTTCCATCGAGTTTATCACGTGGTATGTAATGCTAATTTACATCGGCCTCGGCATGGCAATGGGCTTTGCCACGCCGGGCATTGATAATTTCGCGCATATCGGCGGCTTGCTGATGGGTGTACTAATCGGAGGTATCTACGCTAAATTTAAGAAATAACCCCAACGCGCTTTTCGATGATATCCCATGGGATGTTGTTGATAAATCGGTTGATATAGGAAGCCTTATCCGTTCCGTAGTCGAGAAAATACGCGTGTTCGTACATGTCCAAAATAATTATCGGGTAGGCCATGGAAATATGTCCTTCGTCATGTAAGTCCAGTAAGATATTTCTGCAAGTGGCCGTGCGTTGCTCAAACGCAAGAATACACCAGCCACGGGCAGATGTGGCACAGGCTATAAAATCCTCTTTCCATTTTTCAAACCCGCCGAAGTATTTGTTGATAATGCCCGTCATCTTAGGCCCGGGTGCGCCGGTGTGGTCACCGAGATTTTGGAAGTACAGCTCATGCAAAATCACGCCGTTGATGGAATACGTCTCCGTCTTTTTCCATCCGCGATAGTACCCGCCCGAGGCACTTGCAGTATCGTATTTTGGGTCTGTGGCCAGGGTTTTGTCCGTTAGGTTTGTCATTTTTACGTAGCCGTCGTACAGAGTTACATGGTCGTCAAACTGCTTTCTGCTTACCACCGATGTCTTGTGTGGGAAATTAATTGCACTGATTTCCATATACGCCTCCACTTTATTTTTTTATATTCTATGCGGCTATTTCAAAAAGGGTGATAAACTTTGAAAATAATAATCCAAGACCCACCGCCGGGAGAAGAAGACAGAGTAATAATAAGCGTAAAAACCATGAGCGAGCGAGTTGCGCGTGCGATAAATATTTTAAAAAGCCCCGATGATATCACCGTTTACGACGGTGACAAGGTATTAATGCTGCCCGTGGCCGGGATATTTTATGCAGAAAGCGTGGATTTGAAGACCTATGTATATGCAGAAAAATCTGTTTTTCGCAGCCGTTTAAAGCTCTATGAGCTGGAAGAGCTACTTGTTACCACGGACTTTCTGCGAATCAGCAAGCAGACCATCGTAAACGTCCGCAAAATCAGAAACATCGCGCCCGCAGGCGACGGAAGGTTTTCCGCGAAGCTTACCAACGGCGAGACCGTAATAATTTCTCGCCAGTACGTACCCGCGCTGAAAGAGAGGTTTGGATTATGAGCCAGTTAAAATATACGCTAAACCGTATGGCGTTATATTTTTTTGCAATAACTACATTTTTAGTGCTGCTGGAAAGCGGCAGGGCGTGGATTTTTGGTAGTGACGCAGCTATGTATGTACGCGAGCTGATAATCCTGCCCGCGTTTGCATTTTTGTCTGTTTTACCTCTTCTTATCATGGCGTTGCCCATGGAGATTAAAACTCGCAAACATGCCAATATTCTTAATTTTGTGCATTATGTCCTTACCGGTATTTTTGTAATTGTTCCGCAGGTGCTGTGGCTTAGTTACCGTGGGCGAGACGTTGGAATCGGTGATATACCACGCATATTTATAACTTATACGGCCATCTATTCCGCTATTTTTGCGTACTCGTATTTTTCGCAGCTAAAAACTGCGAAGGAGCTAAACAAGCAACTGGAGGAATTGCATAAAGAATAAACTACGGCGCGATTAAAAACACAATGCTTACGGACGCCGTAACCGTTAAATCCCCCGCCAGCACAGGCGTAGGTGCCATTGCCGGCTCTGCTTCCATCACCGCACCGGGGCCTGCCCTAACCGGAGAATCCACCATCAGCACCGGACGTTGCCCTCCTTGCGCATTTACAGAACGTATTCCGACAATCCTAACGCCCAACGTATCTGCAATGACGGTGGCCTGTGACTTCGCGCTTTCTGTTGCCAGAGCCAAGGCTTGGTTAAAGGCGGCGTTTCTGTCGGATATGCTGAATACGACATTTCCGGTTGATGTAACACCCGCTGTGCCTGCCGCACTTAGTACATAACCTACCAAATCCAAGTCGTAAATTGTTACGCGGATGGAGGCATTAACCTCATATCCCGTATGCTGACGCTGTGTGCGCCCGCCTACGGTAACATTGGTAAAAACTTGGCGTAGAGAAAAATTTGTAGTTACGATGTCGCCCTCGGGAACTCCCAGCCCCGTGACCGACGCAAGCAGCCGCTCCATGATTTCATTGTTTACTCTTTGTGCGGCGGCGGCGGTGGTTTCTTCGACCCTCACCCCAAATGTGACGGTCGCCATATCCGGCGACACGTCCACGCCGCCCGTTCCGCTGATTGTGATGGTGGCAGGCGGTATTTCCGCGTCCCATTGAGACGCAGATACATAAACGGGTAATGTCAACACCAAAATAAGTACGATTGCCATGATTGCTTTTTTCATAATAATACCTCCCTTTTTTTATAGTATAGCATAACATCATGCATTTCACCGCTGTCAAAATGCAACTTACACGCCACGAGCTTTAAAATTAAAAATCACATTGGTATCATTTTTGCGAGGTGATTTCGTATGATTAAGGTTACGGATTTGTATAAACGCTACGGCGAGATAAAAGCCGTAAACGGTATAAGCTTTAGCGTGGATGAGGGGATGTTATTCTCCTTTTTGGGTGTAAACGGAGCGGGAAAGTCTACGACGATAAATATTTTAACGACGCTGCTGGAAAAAACCTGTGGCGCGGTATCTATCGGCGGGTACGACATCGACCGCGACCCCGAGAAGGTACGCGGGCTGATAGGCGTGGTTTTTCAGGAAGGCAATCTGGACGCAAAGCTTACGGTAAAGGAGAATATAACCTTCCGCTGCGGGCTGTACATGCACGGTGCAAGGCTAAAAGAAGCAGTCCGCACCGCCCTCGAAACAACAGGCGCGATAGAATACGCCCATCGCCGCTACGAAACCCTATCCGGCGGGCAACGCCGAAAAGCCGACATAGCCCGCTCCCTCGTAAACATGCCGCGCCTGTTATTCTTGGACGAGCCGACGACAGGTTTAGACCCAAAAACCCGTCGCGACATATGGCAGCTAATCCGCGACCTGCAAAAAACCCGAGGCATGACGGTCTTTTTGACAACCCACTACATGGAAGAAGCCGCAGAAAGCGACGACATAAACATAATCCACCAAGGCGAAATAATAGCCCGAGGCACACCCGCCATCCTAAAAGAAACCTACTCCCACGACATAATAAAAATAGAACTAAAAAACGGCCAACGTATCCACCAACAACTAAAGCACACCACAGAAGCCATTCCGATAATAAGCCAACTCCACGACCAAATCGCCCACTTCGAAGTGGTGAGCGGAACAATGGATGACGTTTTTATTAAACTCACAGGAGGGCAAGAAGATGACGCTGGTTAAACGAAACATGCTGGTATATTTCCGCGATGGGAGAAATGTATTTTTTTCGCTGTTTTCCGTTATGCTTATGGTTGGGATGTATGTGCTTTTTCTTGGGCGAAGCATGGAGCAGGCTTTGCAAAGCATGATAGGTACAGACCTAAGCCACGGCCCTGTTATGACAAGCATAATTTTGGCGGGTATGGCAGCGACGACTTCTGTAACCATCGGAATGATTGGTATTTATCGCTTTGTGGATGACAAAGAAGGCGCGGCTAAGGATTTTTTAACAACGCCGATTTCTCGCAGAAAAATTATTTTTAGCTATGTAACAGGTGCGGCATTAATCGGGCTTATTATGACTACGGCGATTTTGACGATTAGCATATTTTATCTCGTGCTAAACGGCAGCAATATCCTCACGGTTAATAATGTATTTAGGATAATCGTTACCGCCGTGCTTACCACGCTTTGCGCAAATTCCATGGTGTTTATGCTTACCACAATCACAAAAACCCGTGAATCATTTTCGTCGCTGATTACTCTGGTGAGTACAATTATCGGCTTCGCTATGGGCGTGTTTTTGCCAATGGGTAATATGCCCCATACCGTTGCACGAGTGCTTCACTTTTTCCCGCTTAATCATGGGGCGAGTATGTTCCGCCAAATTTTTGCGGATGAAAAGTTGGCTAATTTGTTTGCAGGTGTGCCTGTGGAGTATTTGCACGAGTTCCGCATGTTTTTTGGGATTGCTTTGCAGTACGGTGACTATGTAAGCAGCTTTTGGTTTTCGGCAGGGGTGCTGGCAGTTACGGCGGTGGTGTTTTATGGGCTTAGCCTTGCGATTATGAGAAAGTAATCTCAAAAACAAGCTGCGTCAAGTTGTAATTACTATCTACGGAAACAGAGTTGTTGTAAATTTTGCTGTATTGCTCGGCAGCTATACAGCTTACATTTCTTTGATGAATCAAGATACGGGCATATTTTCATACAGCAAGCCTACCTTCTTTTTGCTATAAAATAGTATACATTCTTATAGTATTGATGTATAGTAGAATCTGGAAATTAAGGCAAAAAAGGAGAATTTTATGGAACTGCTTATTATCAACGACAACCCATACGACCAAAACGTCTACATCTACTACGACAAGGCAACAAAAGAAGGCGTTATCATAGACGCAAGCGACAGCTACGAAACAATACGCCGCGCCATAGAAGAACACGAAATCACCGTAAAAGCAATCTTACTGACACATGGACATTTCGACCACACCTTATGCGTGGACAAGCTGCGCGAACTAACGGGCGCACCCGTATACGCCCACGAAGCAGAAGCCGAACTGCTGAAAAACAGCGAGTACAACCGTGGCATAATGCGCGGGCTGGATATTTCCGTAGTCGCAGACAAGCTTTTTTCGGACGGAGAGGTTTTCTCTTTAATAAAAGGGGTAGAATTACAGGTGATTCACACGCCCGGTCACACCGCAGGCGGCGTCTGCTACTACGACAGCGCACGCGCCGTAATTTTCACAGGCGACACGCTTTTCCGCGAGACCATCGGCCGCACAGACATGCCCACAGGCGACACAAAAACCCTAATCGCCAGTGTCCGCGACAAGCTCTTCACCCTTCCCGACAACGTAACCGTATACCCAGGCCACGACCAAAGCACAACGATTTCTCACGAAAAGGAATATAATTACCGAATAGGAGCGAACTAAAAATGAAACTTTTACTAACCGCAATTGCAGTGCTGCTGCTCTTTGCAGCATGTGGCAACGATAACGGCGACACAAACAACGGCACAGCAGAATTTACCACACCGCAAGGCACAATAGCCCCTACCCCCACACCACAGGCACTCGACCCCGCCGACAACGAGCATATTGCCCACATGGTACGCAATAACGTAATCGTAGCCACCATAAACTCCATCCCCATAACCGCAGGCGACGTCACCTTCATATTATGGGAAGCGTTTAACACCCTAATGCCCATCTACGAGCTAATGGAAACCGAAGCCTGGAATCGCGCCGTTCTCGAAGAATCTGTTCGCCTTTCCGCCATTCCCGTTTTATTCCGTGACTACGCACAACGCCACAACATCCAACTAGACCCCATGGAAATGGCAACGATAGAAATGGAAATAACAGAAATCCTGGAGTGGCACGGCGAAGAAGAATTTGTACAAATGCTTGCCCACGACGGCATCCACGGCATAGAACACCTAACCTACCTACTCCACATGTTTTCTCTAATGGACACAGTAATGATAGAAATAGTTCACAACCCCGGGCTATTCGTGCAATTCGAAGGATACTTCGACCCGCCCGACGACGAAGAGCTTCTCGGCGCAAAACACATCCTCATCACCTTCGCTAACTTTGACTCCGACGAAGCCGCACTCGCATTCGCTAACGACATCCACGCCCGCGCCATCGCAGGCGAAGACTTCGACACCCTGGTAGCCACCTACGGCGAAGACCCCGGCATGGTAGCAAGCCCCGAAGGCTACACCTTCGTAAGCCACGTTATGGTAGCAGAATTCGAAGAAGGAACCCGCGCCCTAACTATAGGCGAAATAAGCCCCCCCATCCTAACATCCCACGGCTACCACATAATAAAACGCACAGAACCCGACCCAAACAACGTAACCCGACCATGGGGCGCACCATCACCCGAACAACTAAGAATGCAAGCAGTATACATGGCCTTCGAATCCATGGCAGAAAACGCCGACATAGTTTTTCTACCCGAGCTATACGAAATCCCTGTGCAGTAGAGATTAAAACCTTGGGGCTTCACCCCCAACATTAAAAAAATCGCGCCCACGTGGCGCGATTTTTTTGGTCTTTTAATGCCAAAGTTTTGGTCAACCTTTTTCAAAAGGTTGCAGGGTATTGGGACAGCGTCCCAAGGTCTTAATCTCTAAAACGCAAGCATGATTATTATTGAGGCTAAATTCAAACACGCGCTTAGTAGGAATATTATCATTACGGCGTGGACGGGTTTCATGCCGTCTTTTAGTAGGCGGTAGTGGATGTGTGTGATTCCTGTGGAGTCTGCTACGTGGGCGGGTTTGCGGGCTATTAGTCGTCTGAAGACTACGAGGATGCTGTCGAAGATGGGGACGCCCATGGCCAGCATGGGGATGGTGAGTGAGATGACGGTGGCTTGTTTGAATACGCCGTGTAAGGAAATTGCGGCCAGCATGTAGCCCAGCAGGTATGCGCCGGAGTCGCCCATGTATACTTTGGCGGGGGGTAGATTGTAGCGTAGAAATCCGCATACGGCGGCTACAAAAATTATGGCCATAAAGGCTGATTCGGGTTGACCCATCATTAGGGCTACTACAAAAAATGTGATGCCGGAGCCTAGAGCCAGTAAGCCGGAGAGTCCGTCCAGGCCGTCCATGAAGTTAAATGCGGTGATAAGGCCAACAAACCAGAGTACGGTTAGGATGTATTGCAGTTCTATGGGGAGGTAAATGTAGTATTCTGTAAATGGGTTTGTGAAGCCGGTAAACCTTATGCCTCCTGCAAAGGCAAGTGAGGCTGCGCCGATTTGTACGAGAAGTCGCGGCCATACGGGGAATTCTTTGTGGTTGGCTTTGGATAAGTCGTCTACGAGACCAACGGCTACGATTATAACCAAGCCGCCGAGCATGGCCCATAATGCGGGGTAGGCATTTTCTCGGAACAGTACAAAAATAAAAAGACCCACGGTAATAGCAACAAACATAGCCACACCACCCGAAAGGGGAATTGGGGACTTATGCTTTTTGCGTTCCGTGGGTTTATCTGTAAAATCAAATCTTTCGGCAATTTTGGAAAAAACAGGCATGAGAATCAATACGAGAATAAATACAACCGCAAATGCGATACCGTACAACATCAAAAAAACCTCCGTTTCATTAGTTATTATAACCGTTTTATGCAAAATGTATATTACTATGATGTTACAAAATTGCACCTAACATCTCACCGATATTTTCCGCGCCGAGTATGCGGAAATTTTCGGGGGGATTTTTTATTTTTTTCTTGTTTGCTGTGGGGATTATGCAGCCACGGAAGCCGTGGCGGGCGGCTTCTGCTAT
>WQRQ01000047.1 GCA_009786685.1 Defluviitaleaceae bacterium | reverse complement strand
TCGGCTTCATGCGAGCTTTCGTTGTAGGCGTAGAGCTTTGAAAAAATTTGCTAAATCCTGTTTTTAATTGCTTAAGTTGTTGGCATTGGTTTGACGCTTACACTTTACGAATGAAAAATAATGAGATAAAATATCGGGTAATATAATTCGGAGGATGAGATATATGGGAAAGGTAATAGTCCCCACGGGGTATAAGTCCGTGCTTTCGTTGTACGGGACACAAACCGCCATCGGTAAGATGAAGCGGATATTTGAAGACAAATTGGCGCAGTCACTTAATTTAAAAAGGGTGAGTGCGCCTTTATTTGTTGAGCCGCACACGGGGCTAAACGACGACTTGAGCGGAACGGAGCGGCCTGTGGAGTTTGGCGTAAAAGAAACAGGCCAAAGTGCGCAGATAGTGCATTCATTGGCAAAGTGGAAGCGGGTTGCGTTGGCAAAATACGACTTCCACGTGGGCAACGGGTTGTACACGGACATGAACGCCATCCGCCGCGACGACGAGATGGACAATACGCATTCCATTTATGTAGACCAGTGGGACTGGGAAAAAGTAATCGCCGCAGAAAACCGTAACGAGGATTTTCTGCGAGAAATTGTGCAGGCAATCGTAAATGCAGTGTGCGACACGGAAGAAGAAATCTGCGCAATGTACCCCGTGCTAACTCCACGCCTAAGTCGCGAAGTAAAATTTATAACCTCGCAGGAGCTGGAAGATAAATTCCCGACGTTGGACGAAAAAGAGCGCGAAAACGCAATAGTACGTGAGTTTAGCACTGTATTCCTAATGAAAATCGGCGGCGCGTTAAACTCGGGAAAACCTCACGACAGCCGCGCCCCCGACTACGACGACTGGAGTTTAAACGGCGACATTCTCTTTTACAACGAGCCGTTCGACAATGCAATAGAGCTATCCTCCATGGGCATCCGCGTAGACGCAAAAACGCTGGACGCCCAGCTAAGGCTTGCCGACTGCGAAAGCCGCAGAAGCTTAACCTATCACAAAATGCTGCTTGGCGGCGAGCTTCCGTTAACCATAGGCGGCGGAATAGGACAGTCGCGCCTTTCCATGCTTATCTTGCAAAAAGCCCATATAGGCGAAGTGCAGGTTAGTGTATGGGATGATGAGACGATTGAAATATGTAAAAAGAGCAGCATTATGCTACTCTGATGTGCCGCTATATTACGCGCCTTGCGGTTGTGAATGTTCTTTCGTTGTAGTGCGCGCCTAGGTTGCTGATTATTACGCCGCCTGTGCGGTCGGATGATGAGTGGATAAATTGGCCGCCGCCCATGTACAGGCCTACGTGGTTGATTCCGCCGAGGCCACCGCTTCCGAAAAATAGCAGGTCTCCGGGTGCGAGTTCGCCGCGGGATACTTCTGTGCCGTTGCGAGCCATGTCGCGTGAACGGCGGTTTAGGCTTACACCGTGCGGACTAAACAGATATACCATAAAGCCCGAGCAGTCGAAGCCGTTTGGTGTTGTTCCGCCCCACTGATATCTTGTGCCGAGGTAGTTCATTGCGGTTTCTACTATTAGGTCGCCCGGGGAGTTGCCGAGGCGTGCTGTCGGAAGCTCTACAAAGCATGGGATTTCTACTGCGGACATCGGAACAAATACGGTGGTGTCGTTAAGCACCACGCCGTACCAGCGAGAATATGTGGACGTTACGGTTACGGTATTGCCTGCGTAAAGTGGTGCTACGGCTGTGCCGCCTGCTTCTGCGGGCAGGGTGTACATCCATGACATCGCTGTAACTGTGCCTTCTGTTTGGCGGAATGCTACGAACTCGCGGGCGATGTATACGCCGCTTTCCCCTTGGATGGTGGCTTGCAGAAAATCTCCGTAAACGCCGTGGACTTCTATGAAAGAGCCTCTGTCAACTTGGAATAGGCGATTATCCGTGCCGATATCGGCATAGGAACGCACATTTACACGTGAGCCGGTAACTACTGCATACGTTCCCGCATAAGCTGATGTCGCCATTAATATAGTAAAAAGGAAGCCTAAAATTGCCACGCGGCGCATAAATTCACATCACTTTCTTAAATGTTGCGCAAATATTAACAGTATATTAAGCGCGTGTCAACAATTTTTGTTAAATTTTGTCGAAAAATGAGGAGATGTTTATATGACGTATTTATTTTTAGTGCTAAAGGGCATGGTCGTCGGCGGCGCAAATGTTATGCCGGGGGTAAGCGGTGCTACTCTTGCCGTGATTTTTCGCATTTACGACAGGCTGATTGCTTCCATTAATGAATTGTTTTCAAATATGAAGGAATCATTAAAATTTTTAGTCCCTGTCGGCATCGGCATGGTCGTGGGGATTATCGCCGCGGGCGGGATTGTGGATTTCTTTCTTGTACGGTTTTCTTTGCAGACGGGTGGGTTTATTGCCGGACTGATGGCGGGTAGTATGCCGTTTATTCATAGGCAGTCCATGCAAAAAATCCCTGAGGACGCGGCAATGCTAAAATATTATGTAATTGCCGTGGCTGCGGCGGCGTTTATTATTTTGTTAACAATTTTTGCGCCGGATTCTGGTGCTGCCGGAGAGACTGCCGGTGTTTTTTTAGGCGCGGGGCTTATTGTGCAGTTGTTTGCAGGCGGGGCTTTTGCGGCGGCGGCCATGGTTATACCCGGGATTAGCGGCGCGATGGTGCTTATGCTTTTTGGGTTGTATCCGCTTGCTATGCGTACTATTTCAAATATACGGGAATACCTGATGTCGCCCGCCGATTTGGAATTGCTCATGGAAATCGTAATAGTGGTCGCACCCCTCGGCGTGGGAATCGTCGCGGGTATTTTGCTTGGCTCAAAGCTGATAGCGTGGTTTTTGGCGAAATACCACAGCGCGACGTACTTTGCAATCATGGGTCTGGTGCTTGGCACGGTTTTTGTTGTTTTTAGTAACCCCGACACATACCAGAGCCATGACGAAATTACGGGTGCGTTGGTGGTGTTTACCGTGATTGCATTTGTGGTGGGCATGGTTACGTCGCTTGTGCTTGGGAAAAAAGAAGCAGATAGCATTTAATTAATACTCCGCAAAATCATGCGGACACGCAAGGAACGGTAAGCCTAAGCATAATCATTAGTTACCATAATAATGATGGGGGCTTTCGCTATGAAAATCGTAGATGTTTTGGTTAAACTCCACTATAAGCAAAAAGGCGAACATATAGAAAAAATCCTGCATGAAGCAGTTGTTCAGCACATCAAAAGTGAAGCAGCAAAAAATGGGTCGGTCGGAAGCTCCGCTTCCTGCTCGCCCATTCAACCCGGATGGTCGCAAAATTTGGGAGGTACAACATGTATCCAAAAATAGGCGACCCGCACAACTGGAATGTTGCGTTATACGCAAGACTGTCAAAAGAAGATAGGAATTTCCGGCTTGGATAACTCCGAAAGCATTGCAAACCAACTGGCTCTTTTAAAGGAATATGCCAGGCGAGAAAGATTGAGGGTTGTTGGGGAGTATATAGATTTATATGCGGCATTTATCGGAACTGTTTTTGTCAATAAGTTAGCCCTGAGGCAATTAAATCCAAAATTGACCGCGCCTATGACGACAGGCTTGACAACGTAATCGCGGAAGATGACTACCTACGGATTTACAAGCGGCTAAAAGCCGAAGAAGCCGAATTACAAAACAGGCTGGCAGACTTCGATGAATCGGAGGAAGAGACAATCGATAACGGTTTCGGGAAAAAAGAAGTGGAAGCACTTGCGTGCCAATTCTTGGAAATCGAAGAAATAAGCCGCGACCTTGCCGTCAGCATGATTGAGAAAATTACGCTATCCGAAAGCAAAGATAAACATCCACTTCCGTTTTGCAGAAGCGGAAATATAGCAATTTGGTTTTGCGTAGCCTCCGGCAGAGCGTTTATAATAAGCTGGCAGTTATGTATAGAGCCTCGCTTATTGCAAACAAAGCTCGCAAATAAGGGAGCTATTTGGTGCTTACGGATTGGTTACTAAAATGAAACGCCAAAAATAATGGCGATTAGCCGCCTAACGACCGTATGCTCGTACATTTCCATGGGTGGCGTGTGCGGAAAAAATAAAATCATACGTATGGCAAATACGCTCATGTACAAAAACCCGATTCCGATGAAGATATATTTTTCTATGTTGGGGACGGGTTTTTTCTTAAAAATTGTGTGCCTTATCGCGAGGTATGGAATAACCACAAGCGAAAGCAAAATTAGCGGATGCCAATTAAGCGCACCCGCTAAATCACCTTCTGCAAGCAAAAACACCGCCCGCGTTGAGCCGCAGCCGGGGCAAGGGAATCCTGTGGTGGCCTGTACCCAACACATAGTCCCCGTAAAAAACCCGACCGCGACCCACAGCAGAAGCCCACAGGCGAGAATCGCAATAAACCTGCCGTTACGAGCGAGAAATGCCTTCACGTTTGTCCCAAATTGCATTTAACGCACCACTCACCTGGTACATTGCAACAAAAATACCTACACCTGCGACAAGAGATAATAGCAGCCATAGGATAAAATTATCACCCTTGTAATGGGTGCCGTGTTCCCGCGAAATGGTCGCTAAATTTTTGTCAATCTGATAAAGAGCGTACCACGCTACAGGGGCGCAACAAATAATTGCTATCAGCAATGCGGTACTGTTAATACGCTGTTTACCCATGGCTCTGTTTATGTCTTCCATTGTCACGTAGTACCAATAGAACATGTAAATTCCGCATGTGATGATGGAAAAAACAATAAGGGCAACACCGTCTCTGCGTTTACCTACATAGCTGCCGGGCGGGATTACTACCTCCGGTTGTTGGTTAAAATCATTGCTCATATATTCTCCTCCTCTTCCTATTTTAAAGCCCATCCCCTTTGAGGATAAAGCCCATAAAACGCTAAATGCAATCACTGCCAAGTAAACCAACACAAAAAAACCAAAAAATGTCGTGCCGCGTGCCATAAAACCGTATTCCATCCGCACGCTTGCCCGCGAAACCCATAGCATAAAAAACGAAAATCCATAACTCGCTGCGACGATAACAAACAAATTATCTTTTACAAAAACAATCTGCTCCTCCACCTTCTCCTTAAAATGAAAGAGAAGAATAACCAGCACAGGCATAAGCAATATAAATATTATGGAAAAAACGCCGCGATTATTACCGCTGCCAAATAGTACCGTAGCACCGTTAGTCCACTGCGTCCCAAGCCGCCCCACAGGAATACGGAAAATAGGCATAAAAAAAATAAGCGCGAGCAACCCCGAAATAGCCACAAAAAGCGATTTCGCCTTGATTACTGTTGCGCCAAAGCTTATATATGCGTTATTTTCGTCGGTGGCGTCTATGCGCACCGCGCCTACTTCTATTATTCCGCCGTTTTTGGTATCCATTTTGTTTCCTCCGGCAATTTTTATTTGTAAAAGTTTAACATTTATAATGAAAAGATTCAACTTGCTTTGTTTGCATTTTTGAAGTAGACTTGATTAATGAAACTTCTTTTTAAATTAATAAACGCGTCGCGTGCATACTGGTCTTACCTTATCATCTCGCTGCTTGCCATCGTGGGCATGACGGCGGCGCAGTTATACGCACCTCTAGTGGTGCGCAGCCTCACCGATATGGCTATTAATGCCGACCCGCGCCTTGCAGAAGAGGCCTTACGGCTTGGGCTTACTTTGGCGGGGGTTTATTTATTGCAGGCGGTGTGTTCATACATACGTTCATATTTTACGCACTATGCGGCGTGGCATTTTGTTGCCGATTTGCGAACGCGAGTTTATGCCACGTTGCAGCGGCTTTCCATGAAATTTTACCACGATAAACAAACGGGACAAATCATGTCTCGGGTAGTTAACGATACTAATAATATTGAGGTGCTTATCGCACATGCATTGCCCGACATTTTGGTTAATCTGGCAATCCTTATCGGCGTGGCGATTATTTTATTTATCATTAATCCCGTGCTTGCGGCATTAAGCCTTGTAGCAATGCCTGTGCTTTTGGTGATGTCGGTGGCATTTGCAAAGCGCGTACTGCCCATCTTTCGTGACGCGCAAAATATTTTGGGCGAATTAAACGCAAATTTACAGGACAACATCTCGGGCATGAAAGAAATCCAAGTATTCAACCAACACTCCCGCGAAAAGGAAAAAATCAAAAAATCTGCGCGTGGCCACGCGGCGGCAGTTTTACGGGCTTTGCGGCTTAGTGCGGCTTACGGCAGTGCCGTGCAGTATTTTTCCAGCGTTGGGTCGGTGGTGGTGGTTGCATACGGAGGGTATATGGCGTTGCATGACCGCGTTCCGGTGGCGGATATCGTGGCATTTTTGATGTACCTTGTGATTTTCTACCAGCCAGTCACCATGCTCGCCCGCATAAATGAAGACCTGCAAACCTCGATAGCAGGCGCAGAGCGCGTTTTCGAAATCCTCGACGCGGAGATTGACGTAAAAGAAAAAGAACATCCGTACGAGCTAAAAAACGTAAAGGGGCATATAGTATTTAAGGATGTCTCCTTCCATTATATTGAAGGCAATGATGTCCTAAAAAATATTAATGTTGAGATAACGCCCGGCGAAGTCGTAGCACTCGTAGGCCCTACGGGTGTAGGAAAAACCACATTTATTAACTTACTCAACCGATTCTACGACCCTGTGGATGGCGCGATTACATTAGACGGGTACGACCTGCGGGATGTTTCGCTTAAAAGCCTGCGGCATTCCATGAGCAATGTTTTGCAGGATGTCTTCCTGTTCAACGATACCTTGGAAGAAAATATCGGCTACGGCCGCCCCGACGCAGGCCGCGAAGAAATTATAAAAGCGGCACAACTCGCCCGTGCCGATGATTTTATCAGCGCGCTAAACGACGGCTACGAAACAATGGTAGGTGAGCGAGGGCTTCGTCTTTCGGGCGGGCAGAAGCAGCGTGTTTCGATAGCGCGAGCGGTTTTGCGTGACCGTCCTATTCTTATTTTGGATGAAGCAACCGCCGCCGTGGACGTCGAGACAGAAAAACAAATCCGCGAGGCAATGGACGATGTAATGCGCAACCGCACCACGGTAATCATAGCGCACCGCCTGTCCACGATAAAAAAAGCAGACAAAATCATTGTCCTAAACGAAGGCCAAATAGAAGATATGGGCACACATGACGAGCTTGTGGAGCGCGGCGGATTGTATGCCCATATGACGGAGATAAATATGTATGCGTGAGAGAATATTTTACATCTGCGTAATCGTGCTGTCGATTGCGTTCCTATTCATAGGAAACAGAATCGCAACAAGCGACCTCTATCAACTCGAGGAATACTATCAATTAAATTTTTACAACGGAGTAGTAACGGAAATCCTCGAAAGAAACGAAGAAGTAATCTGGGACACAAGAAGCGTAGAAGTCATCTTTGAAACTCGCCTAACAAGCGGCGGCAGGCGCGGCGAAATCATCGTCGCGGAACAGATGGTGGCTGATTTTTTTCTTGTAAACGAGCGTGAGGTATCCGTGGGTGACAGGGTAGTTGTGTTGGACGCGCCTTGGGATAACACGTTTTATTTTTCGGATTTTAACAGAATCAACTATATCGCCGTGATTGGTATTGTCTTTTTTGCCTTGATTATTTTATTTGCGAAGATGAAGGGCTTTAACGCGATTATCGCCCTTGGATTTACATGCCTTGCGATTTTTTGGATTTTTATTCCCGCTATTTTGGCAGGCAAAAATATTTATGTGACTACCATTATTATATGCGTATACGCGATTATTTCTACATTGTTGATTGTAATTGGGCCCAGCAAAAAAGCTTTGTCCGCCATGCTTGGCTGCCTTGGTGGGGTGATTATCGCAGGTATTTTAATGCTTACGCTGGATTCGTTTTTGCAACTTACAGGCGGGGTGGACAGGGATACGGAGTTTTTGCTTCTGCTTCATCCGGAAGACCCTATAAACCTACGAGCCATCATATTTGCGGGGGTAATACTGGGCGCGGTAGGCGCGATTATGGATGTTGCTATGTCTATTTCTTCTTCCCTATGGGAATTAAAAGAAACAGGCGGCGTATCGGATTTTAGCAGCATTTTGAAATCGGGAATCAATATCGGTAAAGATATACTGGGTACTATGCTCAACACACTGATTTTGGCATATATCGGAAGCTCGCTTTCGCTGATTTTGCTGCTTAACGCAAACACTACCGACCTCATCGCGCTGCTTAACAGAGAAATGATTATCGTGGAGTTTTTACGAGCATTGGTGGGCAGCTTTGGCATGTTGCTTACGATTCCGCTGACGGCGGGGATTTGTGGGTGGCTTTATACAAATGCTTTTGGAGCAGTGGAAGAATAATAGGAATATCCTTTTTTATGAGAATATTTTTGCAGAGGATGTTTTTTTATGAAAATATGCATACTTATGGGAAGCCCGCGCCTAAACAAAAACACTGCGGAGCTATGCAAGCCATTTATTGACGAGCTAAAGCAGCAGGGCGCAGAGGTGGAATACATCGCCCTGCACGATAAAAAAATAGCCCCATGCTTGGGCTGCTACTACTGCCAAACCATCTCGGATGAATACGACTGCGAACATGAGGACGACATGACGGCCATCGTAGAGAGTATTTTGTGTGCCGATGTTTTGGTATTTGCCACGCCTATTTACACATGGCAAGCCACGCCGAAGATAAAAACCGTCATGGATAGGATGTATTCACTTAATAAATTCTACGGCGGCACGCCGCGCAAAAGCTTAAACGCGAGACAATCGTATGCGTTAATTGCCACATGCGGATACGATTTGGACTATGGCGCGGGCTTGCTTGACGAGGGGATTAGGCGATGGTGTGCGCATTCGGGGGCGGAGTATCTTGGTATGTATGCCGTGCGGGATGAGGACGATTTAGCCTCATTTCAGACAGCGGAGGCGATTGACGGGGCGCGGCGGTTTGCGCAGTCTCTTCTCAAAAAAGAGGCGGGCATTACCTCGCGTCGGTATAATATGTTGACGGATTTTGCTGCCGTTTGTCGTTTTCTTGAGGCGACATTTGACGCTGATACGCTTAATAGTTATCTTCTGCCACATTATTTTGAGTATGCTCATCATCATAGTTATTTTGATTTCAAAAACGACCATCGGATGGGCTTATGGGAAAAAAACGGCAACATCGTGGGCATTGCCGCCTACGAGATGAAGCTTGGTGAGGCACACCTTCATGCTACGCAGCCGTTCCTTTTACCGCAAATGCTGGATTGGGCGGAGCGGGAAATTTCTGTGGAAAAAGATGGTAAACGCACGCTTAAAGTGTGGATTACGGAAAAAGAGCCGCAAAAACGCGATTTGTTAAAAGCCAACGGCTACAGCCTTGTGCATAGCGAAGCCGTCACTGTTTTCCGCTACACAAATGACTTTATCGACCGCCCACTCCCCAAGGGATATAAAATCATAGACGGCACACAGGTAGATTACGCAAAGCTCGCAGAGTGCTATTGGCGCGGCTTTAACCACGAAGGCGAAATGCCCGCCGATAACATCGAAGGCAACAAAAAAAGTAGCAACGCACCCCGCGCAAACAAATCTCTAATGACAATAATAGTCGCACCAAACGGCGAATACGCCTGCGCACTGGGCATGTGGCTCGACGAGCAAAACGGCTACGCATATCTGGAGCCGCTCGCAACAGTCCCACAACACCGCAGAAAGGGCCTTGCCACTATCGCCCTCACAACAGCAATGAAAAAAACAAAGGCCCTCGGCGCAGAATACTGCTATGGCGGCGCAGGAGAATTCTACACCGCAATAGGGTTTGAGACGATAAACCGTCGGGAGTTGTGGCAAATGTTATGACATTGTAAAAAAACTATAAAAAATGTATTGACAGGCTTTTTTATATGCTGTAGTATAGCAACGTTGAATTTTTGGGCGCATAGCTCAGCTGGGAGAGCGCCTGCCTTACAAGCAGGATGTCGGAGGTTCAAGTCCTTCTGCGCCCACTTTCAAGACTGCCCCTGCGATTTTCGTGGGGGTGTATATTTACTACAAAGTGGCGGAATAGCTCAGCTGGCGAGAGCATTCGGTTCATACCCGAAGGGTCGGGGGTTCAAATCCCTCTTCCGCTAGTACAGCGTTGTTGCAAAGCAACAATCGCGACTTAAAAATTTTAATCTCAAGAGGTGTAAACATGTCAGCGATTTTCGTAATTTTAATGGTTATCTTTTTAGTAGGCTGTGTAGGGCTTGTCGGCGCGATTCTTTTGCAAAAGAAACGTAGCGCGGGCGGCATGGGCAGTATTGCAGGCATGGGAAACGTGGCAGACACTTACTGGGATAAAAACAAACGCCGCTCTGCCGAGGGCGCGTTGGAAACTTGGACTAAGCTTGGCGCGGTAGTTCTTGCCTTGCTTGCGATAGTGTTGTGCCTCCCGATTTTCTAATTTTTTTGGAATTAGAGACTTCCGACCCCTGTATGGGGTCGTTTTTTTTTGATAGAGGAGGAATTTTTTATGGCGAGTATAGATGTTAGTGGGTTAACTTTTTCGTACGATGGAAGCTATGACAATATTTTTGAGGATGTATCTTTTAGGCTTAATACAGACTGGAAGCTTGGGTTTTGCGGGAGAAACGGGCGCGGGAAGACCACGTTTTTGAATTTGCTCATGGGGAGATTTGAGTATCGCGGGGTGATTTCTGCAAATGTGGAGTTTGAGTATTTTCCTTATTCCGTGGAGTTTCCGGAAGATGATGTTTTGTCGATTTTGTATGAAATTGTGCCTAACGCACCGCTTTGGCAGTTTGAGAAGGAGCTTTCTAAGCTGACGGTGGGGTTGGATGTTTTGGAACGCCCTTTTGTGACGCTTTCCGGTGGGGAGCGTACTAAGGTGCTGCTTGCCGCGCTTTTTTTGCGTGAGAATAGCTTTTTGCTTATTGACGAGCCGACTACGCACCTTGATATGGCAGGGCGGGAGATTGTTGCGCGGTATCTGAAGGGAAAGAGCGGGTTTATTTTAGTGTCCCACGACCGCGATTTTTTGGATGAGTGCGTTGACCATGTGCTTTCGATTAATAAGGCAAATATCGAGGTGCAGGCGGGGAATTTTTCGAGTTGGTTTTACAATAAACAGCAACGTGATGGCTACGAAATCGCGGAAAACGAGAGGCTTAAAAAAGATATTTCGCGGCTAAATGCGGCGGCTAAGAAGGCCGCGTCGTGGTCGGATAAGGCCGAGAAGGGCAAAATCGGCTTTGACCCGCGCAAGGTGGAAAAAAGCACAGGCCGTCGAGCCTACGAAGGCGAAAAATCACGCAAGATGATGGCGCGTTCCAAGGCAATCGTGGAACGCCGTGAGCGCAGCGTACAAGAAAAATCCGGCTTATTAAAAAACATAGAGACCGCCGACAAATTAAAAATCCATCCGCTGGAATACCACGCAAAGCGGCTCATAGAGCTTGATAATGTTGGAATTTCGTATGGTGGCAGGGATGTGGCGCAAGGTATTAATCTTTTGCTTAACCAGGGAGAGCGCATTGCAATCACAGGCGGCAACGGGTCGGGAAAAAGCAGTATTATCAAGCTTTTGACGGGGGAGGATATCTCCTGCTCCGGAAATATTTTTATTGCCGGTCGGCTTGTGATTTCTTATGTACCGCAGGACGCTGCGTTTCTTTCGGGGGATTTGGCGGAATTTGCCGAGGAGCGGGGGATTGATGAGCCGTTGTTTAAGGCGATTCTGCGGAAGCTGGATTTTTCCCGCGTGCAATTTGAAAAAGACATGCGCGGCTACAGCTCGGGGCAGAAGAAAAAAGTTCTTATAGCCGCGAGCCTTTGCGAAGAAGCGCATGTCTATATTTGGGATGAGCCGCTTAATTATATTGATATTTTGTCGAGAGTGCAGATAGAAGAGCTAATTAAAGACCATAAGCCGACTATGATTTTTGTGGAGCATGACCGTGCGTTTTGTAGAGCGATTGCTACAAAAACATGTCGGCTAGGTTAGCTTTTGCGTCGATAACCGGCTCGATTAGCGGCCGGTCGCATGTGAAAAGCGTCGTAACGCCGGGGCCATGACCTGCGATAAAACTGTCGCCGTGGACTACCACGCCTATGGTAACCGCGCCTTGGCGGTACACGCGGCCGTATCGAGTGTCGGCGTCGGTGACTGCCACGATATCACCAAAGCGCAGGTCTGCGAGATTGTATTTCTCTATGTTGCCGTTATCGGCTACGCAGATGTCGTAGTCGCCGCGGGCGGAGCTTTGGTGGCCTATTCCCGACCCCATGATTGCCGAGGGGACGATTTTTGCTACGCCTATTTTTAGTTTGCCGTTTTCTTCCGATATATTCATTTTTTCCAAAAGTACGGGGCTTACGCTTCGCATTTTTATTTCTGTGTGGTCGAGAAACTCCATGCCTTGGCCGCAGGTTTTTATGCTTATTGTGTCGCCTATGCTTAGTTTTTCCAGTGTTTCTTCGGCAAAGTGGATTAGCAGATGCTCGCTGCCGCCGTGTTTTCCTGTTACTATGCCTTTTTCACCTTTGGCGTCGCCGCTTCGGATTGTGGCTTCGTTGCCTATGCATGACAGCACCGTGAAGGCCTGGTTACAGTCGTCCTCCTTGTTGCGGGCGGTTACGCCCGGCTCCAGGTGGTCGGCCACCCAGCCCATACATATGTCTCCGATTTTGGCATTGTATGTAATGCCGCCTGTGCCGGCGAGCCACACTACGCCACCATCTGCGGTGATTTTGCCCGCCGCGCCGCCCTTGGGATGCCATACCGTGCCTTGTACGGATACGATGGGTAGTTTTTCTTTGTTTGTTCTCATATAGAAAACCCTCCTTTTTTGTAGTATACTATACACGAACTGGGGGAATTATTCTATGACAGCAAGAGGCTGGTTAGTAATTTGTGCCACTGTGGCGGTTTTGATAGCGGTAGCGATGGCGATTGTATTACTTATTGTGTTTAGCGGAAGCTCGGAAGTAGCACCTGTTTTAGCGGTTGCACCTGAAGCAGTGGAGAGCGAAGAAATTTACCCTGTTACTGCGCATTCGGCGGAAGCTGTGTCTGTATCGGAGTATTCTCCCGAGCTTGCGCCGCTTCCTGCTGCGCGGCTTGCTTTTGTGGGCGATATTATGTGCCATATGCCGCAGATGGACGCGGCGCGGATTGCTCATGGTCAGTATGATTTCAACTATGCTTTCAGATATATTGCTCCGTACATACAGTCGGCTGATTTTGCCATCGGCAACCTTGAGACTACGCTTGTGCGCGGCGGTTATGCGGGGTGGCCTTTGTTTCGTTCGCCCCGCGCTTTGGCGGAGGCTCTTGTTAATGCGGGCTTTGATATGGTTACGACGGGCAATAATCACAGCTTTGACGCATTTGTGCCGGGGGTGCGCTCTACGATTGAGATTTTAAACGAGGTGGGGCTTAGTTTTACGGGGACGTTTCTTACACCCGAGTGCCGTGACGATATTACGCTGGTGGAGGTTAATGGATTCACATTTGCCATCCTTAATTTTACCATGCACACAAATGCCATTTGCCTCGGAGAATACAATTTTATGGTAAAAATCGTCTACCATGACCTCGTGGAGCAATCGCAAATCGACTACGAAATGATACGTGCAAGCATGGCAAGGGCGCGGGCATTGGAGCCGGATTTTATAATAGTCTCACCCCACATAGGAATCGAATACTACGGCACAATGAATCGCGCCGGTGGCGGACATCAGTGGGATAATTTCGACCGCACCGATACCCGCTGGGTAAACTGGATGAGAACAATGCACCTTTTCCTCGACGAAGGCGCGGACATGGTAATGAATCATCACCCGCATACATTGCTGCCTGCGGAGTTTGTATATGTAGAAAATGAAGACGGAACAACACGGCGGGCTTTTATGGCGTATTCCATGGCTAATTTTGTGTCGGCGCAGCGTACACAGCCGAGGGAGACAAGCGCGATTTTTTATGTAGATGTTGCAAGGGATGAGGACGGAAATGCGTATATTTCCGCAGCGTCGTATGTGCCTATCTGGGTGCGGCAAAACGACCCGACGCGTGAGCCGCTGTTATGCTTTACGATTATGCCCGTGACGGAGACGCTGCGAAGAGTACAGGCAGGCGCGACTCCCGACTTACGCTCGCAGGATATAGAGCGATTGCGTGTAGTGCATAACGATGTCACACATATGCTAAGCGGTGCGCCGATTCCGTTAGAAGACATGGACTATGAATACCCGATAACCCGCTCCCGTACACGCGAGCAATTCCCCGGACTGCCGCTATGGGGGACACTACCTTGGCGATAAATGAAAAATCTACGGTATGGGTGATAAAAAGCCCGCAAGCAGATAATCTCGCGGGCAAGTAATCAAGGTTTTTTAAGTTCGCTTTTGAGGTCGTCAATGATAATATCAAGGGATTCACTTTTGACGTTTTTTCAGCGATAGATGTGTATTATAAAAGAAAAAGCCCGTGCCATCAACGAAAGTTGAATTGACGGGCTTTGTGCATGATGTACGAGAAAGGATTTGAACCCTCGACCTTCTGATCCGTAGGAAAACAATCATCTCGTACAACGCAATTTGAAAGCCCTGTCAATTTCTTTTTTGAAGTATATTTGAAAATGTATATCATTTCAAGTCTTAATTTTAGCGGGGTGTAAAATTAATCTGTCCAGCTGCGTCGCTCATCGGCGTGATGTGGGCGGGGGTTTAAATAATTTTACATAGCGCGTAATACATGTTTTATGTTATTATTCGCTCAGAAAGGTGGTGAGGACATGGCATATGAAACAAAAGTAATATTAACTGCTCTTGCAGAACGTATAGTAAAAGCGGATAGTGTAAAAGAGGCATATGGAGCAGTAAGGCGAGCGGCAAGCGTAGAAGGTGTCCAGCTTCCCCAATATGATGACTTTAAAAAGGAATTAGAAAAAGAGGATAAATAAAAAAAGCCGTCCGCATGGGCGGCATTTTATTTGTGTGAAAAGTGTATCCGCGAAAGCCTTGATTTTAGCGGGTTTTAAAATTGCTAGTCTCAGCTGGCGCGTGCATCGGCGCGAGAGGATTGGGGGTTAAAATTCATTATTTTCGTCTAAAATATTATTTTCTAAGGGTGCATATTTACAGTCTGGTGAGTTACTACAGATATAAACAGGCATATTTGTTGATTTGCGCTGGCTTCTAATAAGGTATCCGTCACAGTTAGGACATTTTGTAAAATCGTAATTTGGATGTTTAGATGAGGGTTTGGTGGGTGTAGGGGTAATCGGGTGTTTACCTGTATCTATAACTTTAAAAGGGTGTATTTTGTTTATGTCATTAACTTCAAAGTCGCACTTTATAGCATTGTTACAACTATAAAGATTAGTTTTAGAGATGGGGTGTCGCTTTTTTGTAACCATGCCTTGGCAGACAGGGCATTCAATTTTAATGATTGAGGTATCAAGTTTGTGTTTTTTTACATATGCTTCATTTGGCAAACTTGAGAGCCTAGATGTTTGATTGTTGAGTGCCAATTCAACCCCATTATAAAGTTTTGGATTAGTTGGCCATGATTCATTGCTGTTTCTAAAAAGTGAATCAGGTAAAGGCTCAAGCTTGTGTTTTTGTAAGTGGTTTTTATAAAGTTTAGGAGTGTTTGAATTGTTGTATAAATCTAAGCTGTCAAGGTGTTTTGGATTAGTTGACCATTTATCCGAGTGATAATGTGCGCCTTCTGTATTTGTATTGTTTTTGCGAAAAAATGAGCAAGCAAAAACGCCAAGTACAGAAAAAACAGTTATGAGTATTATAAAGCCCATAATTTGCTCTGGTGTAATGCTTTTAAGCCAAGAATGCGAATATTCTGTAGGCACAAAAACAATAGGTGTTGTTCTGTTGCGTTGTAAATTTCTAGAATGTTCGAAAGCACTAATGCTGGGCAAATTAAATTCCGGTTTAGTTCTTTCCTTTGGAACGTATCTAAAAATATAATTGGAGGCAAAGCCATCAACCACATTTATGTATAAGGAGGTGTTAAAAAAAGTGCCGAAATAAACTGCACCATCATCAAAATCACTAAAGTTAAAATTGCTAGAGGCGGTAACAGTAATAGATTCTGGTGAGGGAATACTGTCTGGAGGTCTATGATGGAAAATATAATAAGTAGGCCAACCATCAATATATTCAGTATACATAGAAGTATCAAAAGCAGTCCCGTTATAAATAGTGATATTAAAATTTGCAAAAACAATAGCGAAGGGTAAAAATGTTGCCAAAAATAGGGAGGCAAAAACCAATTTTAAAAATCTAATCAATCTGTCTACCCCCAAACACGCCGATTAAGTTCGGCCTCTTTTTCTAGTTTTTTTAGTATTTTTTCGCGTTCGCGTTCTTGTATGACCTGTGTCATTGAGTTTAAGCCGCTGTCGGAAGTTAACCCAATTAACCAATCTGCAGAAACATCAAAAAGTCTTGAAAGCAATGCAAGAATTTCCATGTTGGGCTCGCTTCGTCCAGCTTCGTAATTAGTATAGGTAGAGCGGTTTACCTTGATTGCTTTTGAAACATCAAGTTGTGTCAATCCATTATATTCACGCGCTTTTTTTAATCTTGATGGAAAAACGTCTGCATACATAAAAGACCACGCTCCTAAAATTATTAATGTACTAAAAACAAAAACATCAAATGCTAATAATATCACATTTATATGTTTACATACCAAACATTTATTGTTATAGTATACGCCAAAGGCATGTAAAAAAATACCACTTCGCCCGAAGGAGATGATGTCGAATGGGACAAGCAATCGAGTATGTAAGTAAATGGCTTTCGTTTATTGATGGTGATACAGATGATTTTGAAGTAAAAAAGCCTGTAAAGTATGAAAAAACTGCCTTTCACGATATTGTCACGTTCGCAGACGGCAAAGTCTACGTATATTATCTCGGTGATTAAGCCTAGCGCGATGTAAGCCACAACAAGACGGACAAAGAAGTATTGCAAATCCGAAGGATGGCTGTGGCAAGCGGAAGCGCGGCAGATTTTCGCACTGCCGGCACTCAATCCACTGGAAAATGACGGCAGCTCGATAGCCAGCCGAGAACGCACTCACCAGCGAGCCGCCCGCAAAGTCAACCGCTGGATAGCCGCACCTTGACCAAGCTTTTAAAGCGACAAAAAAGGTAGCCAAGCACTACAAAATAAAATCCAAGAAGAAAAGGAGCGCGAGAAGAATGCAGACATTCAAACAACCCTATCTCTGCTTGTCAGCGCAGACGTACAGGATTGACCAAGAGGAAAACGGCAAAAAGACAGGCGAGTTCGTGGAAGGAATCACGATACGGTACGTCCCGACGGATAACTTGGCACCGCAAGAGGACGCGCAAGCGTACGAGCGGGGGCAAGTTAGCAGGGGGGTAAAAGCCGCAAAGATGACACTCCCGATAGCGGCAAAAAATCAACTGGGATTATTCCCGGCAATCTACAACGTAGAGATGGAAATGGCAGTAGTCGGGGACAAGCTACAAGTCAAAGGCAAAGCCATAGAATTTTTACACGAAGTAAGCCTAGTAACAAAAAAAGCATCATAAAAAAGTTTTGGGAGGGAGCGCGGTTATGAAGGAATTAATTTTACAAAATAAAAAACTAATAATAGCCGTGGTAGTAATAGCCGCGCTTCTTTTAATTAACGCGATAGCCACAAACATAACAATATACGCCTATGATGTGGAGATGGAAGCCCCCATCCCGGAACTACATACAACTCAATTAGGCATATCGCCGGAATGGATAGCCCGCATAGCTATCCACGAGTTGCGAATAAACCAGTTATTGTACAGAACACCGATAATAAACCAAATTTTACAATTACCCGAGTTTGGCCATTTTCAAAGCATACACAATGAAAAAATAGAATTTTTAGAACTAGCCCTATCACAACGCTATCTAGTAGCCGAGGCTGACATAACGAACTTAATAGAAAGCATGATATCTTTGCATGAATTTTTACTACTAAGCACCCAAAACGGAATGATGGATGTGGCACAAGCACAACTGTCATACAGGCACTGGCTGTTAGCAACAACAGCATTGCAAGCAGGATTAATGATAGCATTGATATTTTCTAGCCAATGGGGGAGCAAACAATGACAGATGTATATATACAAGTAATTGCTGTGGGATTTGGCGTAGGTTTATTCATCGGGTTTATGACACTGTTCATATGCTACGGGATAAACAGCGCATTCCAAATATTTAGAAATATATAGAAAGGGGACAAAAACGATGACACCACCAAGCACATCTTTTGACATTGTGGCACCCATCACCGAAGGCATGGGCACACTGGTAAGCCAAGTTACTGACATCATTGGTGCAGTAGCCCCCGGTGCAATCGCCATAGTCGGCTCAGTTTTGGCAATAAGACTGGGAATCAACGTATTCCGTTCGCTTGTCGGCAGATAAGCAGACAAAAACGGCGCGACGGCCGCGCGCCACTACATAGAAAGCAGGTGGAAGCATTGAAAAAACGAGTAAAAAAAATCATTAGCATACTAGCCATATTTATAATGACAATTTCAATGCTGCCCCCGGTGCAAGTACGAGCAGAAATCATAGAAATAGACCCGGCCTTTATAGAGCTAGAGCCATTCTTTGTAGACATATCCCCGGCAATTGCAATACCAATGCCCGCCGTAGCATTAGCGCAAGTATTGATGGACGCTCTAGGAATAGCAAGTGGCATATTACCAACTTCTACATGTATATGTACCGGTTTTTTACAGTGCGTGCCAAACATGTGTGTAAGCAATCCAACATCACATCAAATATGGGACGAACGGCATAATTTAACCCTAGCTGCAGCGCAAAAAAATGCGGCTAATCATACCTTCGACGCAGTAAGGGAAGCCCAAAAGATAATTGATTCCGGCTGGAGCGCGGTTGATGAAGCCGAAAGAATAATCAACCGACAACTCCCCCCACCCCCACCCGGAGGCGGAGGAGAAGCATGGAGAATATTAGCGGCGGCGGGAGTAACAACTTTACCGATGTGGCTATTTCGCACATCAGAATCCGACCTGAACACAATCCTAGACGAACACACCGAAAACGCAAAAACCATCCTCGAAGAACAAGGCTTTTACTTCTGCTTCATAAACCAAGACTTCCGCCATATAACACCATTGCCACCTACAAGTGATTATGTGTTGGGATTTTTTAATGGTATACCGATAGTACAAGAAAACAGATTAGCTGGAACAATGAATCATCAAAATCATCGCAATGTAAGATGGGGCTCTCAAAGATATCATTCGGGATTAATGGGGATATCACACAGAAGCGTAGTAATTAGGGATACGAGATACCAAATAACAGGAGTAGAATTATTTCAACAGGGGACAGGATTAGCCCAGATTATTGTGGAGTGGACTGAAAATAATGTTGTTAGGAGAGGGACTGTGTATGGGCATGTATTCGTTCGACAAGGATATCAGTTTAATGTAAACATAGAGGGGTTTCTATTAAAAAGGGATGGGGACAATTATCATTTAGCAATTTATGTTTCATTTAGTGAGAGAGTAATACCTGATTGGACAACAACGATATGGCAATACAACGACCGTATTTCTGCACTAAGAATAGCAAATGTAGGTAACATAAACCTAATTGGCAGCATAGACGTAAATCAACCTTCTCGTCCGCCATCGGTTTATTTATCCCCTAATAATACAATACAAAGTCCTGAGCGAGTAAGAGAACGTGTCCGCGAGATAGCCCAACCCGCAGGCCAGCCCGATACAGAAGACGAAGACCTAATAATTTTAGTCCCCGACATCCGCCCGGATATGTTCCCGCAGATACCGGAGGAGTTTTTTGCAGACTTTGCTCGTGAGTTGTTGGAGCAGTTGACAATAGAACACGTAATAATGCCCGGTGACGAAGCCCGCGAATTTATAACAAACAATCCGGAGCTTCCCCGATTTCCTTTTACAGAAACACCAATAACACCACATCCGACGCCGACGCCAATGCCGCCACCGCCGCAGATAGACGTTAGACCAAACCTACAGGAAATCCAACGTCGATTAGAAGAGCAAAACAGAATATTAAGCGATATGCCAGAAGCCATAACAGGTAACTTGCCAGATATAAAGATGGAAATAGAGTATACAGATTCGACGCCTTTTTTATTTGACTTCTCCATTTTATTTGATTCCATGCCAAATTTAATGGAGTATTTCCCGTTTTCCATCCCATTTGATTTGTATAACACATTTAGGGTAATCGCCGGACAAATGCCCGTAGAAACCGTAGGAATGACACTGCAAGAGGCTAGAGCATTTACAGCATTAATGGAAAACTCACATCGACAAGCCGAGATTATGGCCTTACATGGTGGACATGTAGCTTTTCAATCAAGCTATGCAGGGATAGAGCCAATGTTTTTAACAGACACTGCGCCGAGATTTGAGATAGAAATCCCCGAGCCATTTAATTATACCTTCGTGTTTGATATGAACGATTATACTGCGCTAATAGGTGTAGTAAGGTGGTCATTGCTTGTGATTTTTATTATTGGATTATATAAACTAACACCACTTCTTATACGTTGGTAGAGGACTGTTTTTATGAAATTCATTATACCCGCCGCGGTTAAGCTTTCGATAAAACCACTGTTAAAGGCTGTGTTAAAGGCCTCTATAAAAGCAGGGCTAATAGCTATGGTGCTATTCGGGATGGCGGCTGTAGATATGTTGCCGCGAAGTCCTTTTAGAGTAATAAACATCATTCTTATAAGCGAAACACAGCGCGCTTCTGAAATGTTGCGCTATTTGCCCGTTTTTATTCCGATATATGAAATGCTTACAGCCTTAACGCTGTGGATAGGAGCGATAATTGTTTGGTACTTTGTAAAATGGGCTTTGCGAATAGGAAAAATAATATCGTAGGCAGGTGATAAAAAATGCTTTGGTTTATGACAGGAACACCCGGTAGCGGAAAATCTTATAGTATGGCAACGCAGATAGAAAAGATTTTAAAGCGTGGTGCAAACGTAATTAGCACGGTAGATATAAACCTCGACATACTGACAAAGAACGGAAGAATAAAGATAGGGAATTTTTTGTATATACCGATATTTGAGTTAAACGTAGAAACATTGTACAGATATGCCGCCAACAACCACGAAAAAGGTATAGAACATCAAACATATATTTTTATAGATGAATGTCAGATGATATTCAATTCTCGGGAATATTCAAGTAATACCGACCGTAAGCCATGGTTGCGGTTTTTTAATATTCATCGACACATAGGTTATGACTGCTATCTCATAACCCAAAATGACATGTTTGTAGACAAGCAGATACGCGCAATGGTGGAGTATGAAATCCACCACAGAAAAATCAATAATTTGCTGTGGTTTTTGCCTATGACGGTATTTTCTGTAGTGGAAATATGGTATGGCCATACAAAAAAACCAAAAATCCGAAGCCAATTTGTGCGCTACAAATCAAGGGTAGGCAAGCTTTACGACAGCTATACAATGTTTGACGAATTTGCCAAGCAGTATGCAGATGAGCCGGATGGGCGAGAGGAAGAATCCCTTGCCGAAATCGAGGCCGACGCTGACGGTGCGTCGGCGGGAGCCTTTAGCGGCCGCCGCCGTGCCGGCAGTGGCGGCTACTTCAAGATGG
>WQRQ01000046.1 GCA_009786685.1 Defluviitaleaceae bacterium | reverse complement strand
TTGATATAGCAAAAAATATGTTGAAAGAGGGGTTGGCTATATCCGTTGTTTCAAAAACTACAGGTTTAGATGAGCCGACCGTTCTTGATTTGCAAGCCGAACTAAGTGCAGCGTAGATAAAGTTGTTAATCTTTTGTATATAGACCTCGTAAGTTGCAATAGCAATATGCGGGGTCTTTTTCTATTTATGCCTTTTGTGATGGATAGTTTGAAAAATCAAACACTTCATGCGTTACGCTGAAGTTTCAAAAAGCACGAGCGATGGTGGCGTAGCTTGAGGCCCGCAGACTGGGATCGGTCGTCTTCATGACGGATTCCGGTTCACGAGATGTGGAAAAGTCCTGATAAATCAAGGCTTTGGGTTTCAAGTGTCTTAATTATCCACACCTTCGTCTGACTGCATCCGGATACCGCCGCAAATTGCTGGTGCCTTCCGCCTCATCTGATATAATGCAGATTGCAAAAGGAAAATAAATATAATCGTAAAGCAGGTGAACAGTTATGAACCAGTTAGGGAATAAATGGAAAATAATAGCTGTACTAATCTTAATCGTTGCGATGTTGTATGTAGTTGCAAGTTGTAGCAAAAGCGGAAAACCTCAAATTAAAGGTGTTGCTGAAATTATTGCCTTTGATTACGACGCTTTAAGCAGGGATGTTCGTTTTACTGCCATTGTAGTCGGAATAACGGAATATGGCGAAGAAGTTGTACGAAGATGGCAGATAACTTCGTTACAATTTCAGCAACTGGAAATAGGAGACAGAGTTCGGAGGGTTAATGGCAGGGTTATAAAAATTCAAGCTACGTTAAAATCTTAACTTACCGAATTTGCAATGCATAACTTTGTTTCATTCAAAGTGCTTTGTGGTCTAACCCAAAGTTTTAAAATGCAAGGTGAGAGCCATGCTCCAGGGACACCCCCAGAGCTCTGCGCGTGCCGGAAGCAGCTAATGGAATACCCAACTTCATCTGATGACCACAGGAACTCACTTGATATCACTGCGTTTGTTGAGGGCTTGACAATTAATATTGTTGAGTCTCAGCCTGCTGCGGCGACCAAACATCAATTGGGTTTCCATTCCTCACCGTATACAGATTGCAAATGATAGTAAATAAAATATCCACAATGCATAACCATGTCCCATGTATCGGATTAATTCGAAATCGGTCTCGTATATCGCGGCAAAAACACGGAAAACACGGTTTTCCGACGCCGCTCTGCCGAGGCCGTTTCTCATTGAATCCGATTTAGACAAGGTGCTTCGTGGTTTTATCCGAAGCCATGAGTCTATAAGCTTCTCGCAAAACACCGACAGGCGTTTGCTTATTTATCAAATCAGCACATCCATTACAGGATGAGTTCCGCCGTGCTTCTTTCCGCCTGCGGCGAACGAAACACCGCCGAACACATCCTTCCATTCCCGTGCTTTCTTTGTAGATTGTGGATATTAATGCTTAAAAACCAGGAGGTGAAAAAGTGAAATCAAGAAAGGAAATAATTGAAATTATCAACCATGCAAGCGGTACATCGGCTTATCATAAGTTTTCGCACTTTGAATGTTATCCTGTAGTTACAGATGGAGTTATTGCTATAGCGGAAGCTACAGGGTACTATTGGCTTCTCGACATCATCGGTAGCTATCAGACTGATAAACGGCTTGACCCACATTTTCAAATTTGGAGGTTGGCAGTTAATAATGAAAATCAAACGGCTGTCGTAAGCGGTTATAATGACACGGTGCTGATTATTAAACAGGATATTCAATTTACTGATTTCCCATTGGATGAGTTGAAATTATATTTAATGAACGGCGTAATTCTTCTGCTGTCAGAGTATAGAACAGAACTTCCCGTGTGGAGGTTCTGTTCTATAGCAAAAATAAAACAAGGAGGCTACACATGGAACAAACTTCTATTGAAAGAATTGAGGAATTGACCGAACAATTAAACCAATGGCGGCACGAGTATTACAACATAAACACTCCAACTATATCGGATGCTGTATATGACCGAGTGTATGATGAATTGGAGAGACTTGAAAATCAAGTAGGTTTTCGTATGAGCAATTCCCCCATGTAGACAGTCGGATATGAAGCAATTGACGGTTTGGAAAAGACCGCCCACACAATCCCGTTGCTTTCATTGGATAAAACCAATGAAAGCCAAGACTTGATGAGTTTCATCGGTTCACATCAGGTTATGCTCATGCACAAACTGGACGGTATAACACTGAAACTCGAATATGAGAACGGTTATCTTGTTCGGGCGCAACCCCCGTGGCAATGGTGATGAAGGCGAGGTTGTTACGCATAACACTCGAGCAATAGAGGGGATTCCTGCATGGATTTCCTATCTTCAGCGGTTGGTTGTTGTTGGCGAGGTATATATTCCAAATCCGGTATTTGAACATTTGCGGGAAACTTTGTACGATGTTTTAGGCAACTATTGCAATTCCTAATAACTGTATAGTATATTTTTTATATACTAATCAGACAGGATGAATGTTTATGCATATTAATTCTTTTGAGCAGGACATACTTGAGTACGTTAAAGACAATAATATTGATTTATATAATAGATATTACAAGGAGTCAGCGGAATATATAAAAATTAAAGATAAAGAACTATTCCATGAAATTTATGGTTTATTATCATTGGAGCTGTGTATTGAACGATTCTTATTAACAGATGAAGAAATAACACAGACATACGAAAGTATTTATGATATGGGAAACATGTATCAGTTTATAAAAGAGGACTATCAAGACTTTGCATTAGCTGAAAACATCATTAATGATTTTAATTTAATTGGTAAGGATGAAAAAGACCATTTAGATTCAGAAGAATTTGCAAAAAGATTCTGCAGAAAAAATGGCGTGCTTGAGCGATTAAAAACCTACTTGAATTTTGATTTAGAGTTTTTTGCTAAAGATGATGAGCTATACCGGTGCGAAAGAGCTAAAATCATATATTTTATCTACAAAATAGAATACGAATACTTTCCAAATATTAATGTATTAATGTTACTAGCTAATCCAAGCATGGAGAATATAAATAACTCGCTAATAAGCAATGTCACTAAGCATGGTCATATTGTCAAGAAAATTAAAAACTCACTAGAAAAGGAATTGTCTTTAGATTTTATTAAGAGTGTTAAGAAATGTTTTTTTAATATAACTACGAATTGGGATATGTATTTAGAAAGTATTCGGTTTAAAATAGATGCTTTGGATGGGAATGATAAATATAAAATATCAACAAGATTGTCAGTAAGACCTTCATTAGAAAAAATTCTGCTCACTTATGTAGGATATAAACATACACCTATTGAAACGCTATACTTAATAATTGCACAACTTGAGCAAATTGGTCAAATTAAAGACATTTTAAATATAAATAAAATCCCCCACGATGAAAGTTACATCGTTCCTGCCGAGATGAAAAATAAAATTAAAGAATTAGCGTTAAAACAATTTGACCACAAAGTTATAGACAGTAAAAAAATAAGAGAATTATCTATGTATGTTTTTTTGAAAAATAATACAAATAAAGTTGACCATAAACGAGTAAAACAAAATATTGATAAAGTATCGCGTTGGCTAAAATTCTGTAGCAGAGCTAAACCACTTTGCAATGCCAAAGATGCAGTTAGTGAACTGCATATAGTATCGTGCTTACAAGCTGTTTTACTTGGCGACGGAAGCGAAACATTTAACTATGTTTATCATGGTTCCACTAAAAACCCCCAAGTTCAGGCGGCATTAAAAAACGACAACCCAACACTTGACGCTTTACAAATTTATTGGGTAAGAAAAGTAAATGACTATTTTTATTCAAATCTAGGTAGAAATAAGGAGCGAAGCATTTTCCGTAGAATAGAAACTATATGTGATAATATTTTATTAGATATATTTTCTTGTCCTAGCATTGAAGGAATGAACGGCATACACGATTTCTACTGGCGGTCAAGAGAATGTAGTATTATTGGGATCAATAATGATAAATAAAAATCTTAATACTTAATAAGGTTAAAAAATTGGAAACTTTCTTGTTTGGACAAAAATATTTCGTTTTGCAATAATGTCCTCGAAATTAATTCAAGGAAGGACAAAACATGAATAACAATGAAAATGCAATAACGCACCAACCCTGCGATGCAGTTGTTGTCCAGCCAGTGCCAAATGAAGATACCCCTATACAAGTTTGTAACAGTGTGGAAGATATAGCATTTGCAATTAAAAAACAAATGTCGAGGATTGAAGAATCTTTTTTGGACATAGGAAATTTATTAATTCAAGCTAAAGCCAAGCTCAATCATGGACAATGGCTAAAATGGGTTCGCAACAATGTTGAAATTTCAAATGTAACCGTTCAAAGACTTATGTATTTGGCGCGAGAATTTTCAAATACGTCACCGGTTACGCATTTGGGTTTCTCAAAAACATATGCACTATTATCATTACCAGAAGATGACAGAATTCCTTTCATCGAAACTCCACATACAGTGGATGGCGTAGAAAAAAAGGTTTCTGAAATGAGTAAGCGAGAAATAGAAGTATTAATACGCGAAAAAACCAAAAAACCTAAAAAAAATGAACATTATAACTTCAAAACGAACTCTAAATTTCTAATTGAGCATGGAGTTAGCAAAAGCCCATCAACTGAGTTTAATAAAAATTTTAACGCGGCGTATGGAAACATATGTGAAATATTTGATGTATTAGCGGATTTAAGTAACAGTCCCGGTCTTTGTAAAGACTTAGCAAGCAAATTACACACGTTGAGTAAAAGCATTAATAATGCTCTCAAGATGGCAGAAATCATAAGGGAGTGAATCTTCATTAGTGTAAATGGAATAATCAACCAATATTGTGGAAATACTAAAGGTACGGCCAAACAGGGCAATGTTGGAGAGCAACCCGACGCGCGTTGTGAGCTTTAAGCGGTGAAGAACGGCAAGTTGCCCCCGGCTTGTCGTTTTTTATATTCACCGATAATGCTCCCGGCGGATAAACTCCGAGGCGGTAGCCCCGAAAGCATTTCACGCAGCCAACCTATCGTCGAAAAATATCGAGATTTGGCTGTAAGCCATGCCCCAATCTCTTGCGGGCATCGTCCATTTCTTTGTGATTTCTCTCGCTGAGAAGTACACGACCTTGCGAATGGAATCATCGGTGGGCAGGATGGCTTTCGTCTTGGTGAATTTGCGTAGTTGGCGGTGATAGGCTTCTACCGCATTTGTGGTATAGATAAGGTGGCGTATCTCCTGCGGGTATTCGAAAAATGTGGTCAGTTCTGTCCAGTTGGCATCCCAGGACTTGAGTATTGAAGGATATTTCTTGCCCCATGTTTCACGAAACTCTTCCAGTGCGTACTCGGCATTGTCGAGGTTGACTGCGCCGTAGATTTTCTTTAGGTCGGCGCATACGGCTTTGCGGTCTTTCCACGGTACAAACTTCGTAGAGTTGCGGATTTGGTGCACGATGCACAGCTGGTTTTTGGTCTTGGGGAAGGTCGCGTTGATGGCTTCGCTCAAGCCGCGCAGGTTGTCGTGACAAGCCACGAAAATGTCGGAAACACCGCGTTTTTTAAGGTCGGAGCATACACCCGCCCAGAAACTCGCTCCCTCGTTTTCGCTTAACCAGCAGCCGAGGATTTCCTTGTGACCTTCCATGTCAATGGCGAGTACGGTATACACGCATTTGTTTATGATTTGGTTGTCTTTTCGGCTTTTGAACACCACGCCATCAAAGTACACGATTGGATAAATGCTTTCAAGTGGGCGATTTTGCCATTCGTTTACCTCCGGCAGAATCTTGTCTGTGATTTTGGATATCATCGTTTGTGGGATTTCTGCCCCATAGATTTCTCGCAGGCTGTCCTCTATGTCCCGTTGGCTCATTCCCTTCGCGTACATAGCCATGATTTTTTGCTCGATTTCATCCGTACGTACTTGTCGTTTTGCCAATACTTGCGGCTCAAACTCGCCGTTGCGGTCACGGGGTATGGCGATTTCGGCTTGACCATAGTCGCTGGTGATGGTTTTACGATTGTAGCCGTTTCGGCTGTTCCCGCTGTTGTTACCCAATACGCTGTTTTTGTCGTATCCTAGATGTTCCTCCATCTCGGATTCCAGCATTTGCTCTATTGTTCCCGCAAACAGACGCTTCAATTTCGATTGTATGTCTCCTGTCGTTTCGCAGTCCGACATCAGTATCTGTACCAATTCCATTTCTTTTTCCGTTAAAATGTTCTTTGATTTCTTCATGTCTATAACCTCCATTTGTTTTGTTATGGAGATTATTGCCATTTACACGGAGAAACATTCAGACTCAATCATAATTGGAAATTGCCCGACTAAGGGGCATCCTTACATCTTGATATTTACTCCTGGCTTCCCTGTGATTCAGCATGGGGAACTTTTTTTTCTTTTAATTTATATCGTGTTGGCGTATGCTTTGTAAGACTTTTAATCTTAGTCACCAATTTGTACACGGTATGGTTTTTATTGCCTCTTTTTTCTTCAGAAGAATCTACTTTGTTGCTATTTGGAATATTCGGGTGTGTAGATTTTATTAATTCTTTTTGCTCTGTGTCTTCGTCATTATAATAAAAAACCTTATTAACACGACAAAATCCTTCCGGAGTGAGTAATACAATATCTTTTAATGTAGCAAATTCATGAGGATGTATTAATGGCTCACGTGATTCATTGAATTGCAAGTTATAATGTTTGTTTTTTTATCGTTATCAACGCCAACCCCACTTTTACCAGCCACAATACTTCCAACCATTTCACTAAAGATTTTTTGGTTTTCCGAATCTGTGACCCCTAATATTGCTTTATATTGGCAATTATCTACGATTATCCTTCGGGTATCCCTACCATACGTTTTGTCAAGTTGTGCCAGGCTTTGTATTGTTAAGCAAATTGTAACCCCTTTGCTCCTAAGTGTAGAAATAGCGTTTTGAATGACATCCACTTTGCCTAATCGCGGGAATTCATCAAGTAACAACAAAATTGGTGGTAATTTCTTTTTCTTACCTTCCGTGCTGTATTTGTCCGGTCGGCGTTCTAATGTTCTAATTAACTGTGTAAGCATCAGCGTAATTGCGCCATCCCATTGTCCAAGTTTATCTTCTGCTATTCGCATGAACACGTTATGTGTTTCTAAATCTTCCCATCTAATCGACATATCAGAAGGTGAAAATGAGGACTTGATTCTCGGGTCCGTGGCAAATACCATAATTTTACTGCTCAGTTCAGCACTGATACCGGCTAACATTTTACTATCTGACAACTCGGACAAATTGATTAGCTTAGGCTTAAGGCTGGATATGTCTTCGCCAGAAAACAATTCTAAGTCAATTCCTTCTAAATCAAAAGTTTCCTTCACAAAATCGCTTTCTATAAATTGATTGATATGCATCTTTGCATATTCATTATTACTATTGGCTATATCTTCAATTAGTTTCCAGATTGGACGAGTCTGTATGAGTTGCATTGTTTCAATAAAGCTTAAATTGTTTCCGTAACCGTATAGAATAGTAGCTGTTAAGACATGTTGAGCTGCTTGTAACCAGAAAGGTTCAAGTACGGAAGGTGGGACTTGAATAATTGCTTGAGAAATCTCACGAGCATTTTGTATTAAGTCTTCCTCCTCGCTTTGACGTAGAAAATAAAATGGATCATATCTAGAGTAACTTTCTTCCTTTGAAAAATTAAATATTTTAAAATCCCTTTTTGGTGAAGGTATGTTATTCCAATGCTCAGATAGCTCGCCCTTGATGTCAATTGCAAATATTGTCCCTTTCCATGTTTCTAAACTTGGTATGGCAATGCATGAGCTTTTTCCACTTCCAGCTCCACCAACAACTAAAACATGACCATCTTTCTCTTGTGGTTTTCCTACATATCTAATTCTACCATCAATAAATTCGCGGAATGCCATACGTTCTGTTACCACTTGTTTTTCTATTCCAAAAAAGAAGAAAGAATCTTGACTTCTTTTATTAAGCATGTAGTGCGGTATATTAAACCTATCACGTAATGATGTTTGACTCACTGTGTATTTATCGAACAGCTTTTTTATATTTTTTTTACTTGCCATAATTTTCACCCCTTTTTGAATAATAACATCTTTTTTCTGTATCGGCAAAATTATTAATAAGAAATGGTGTAAGTTTTGGCGTGTTTCTTGTTTTGCGTGCGATATTGCTCATCTGCTATAAATACTAAAAATGACACGGAGGAACGATATGACATTTGAATGTACGTCAAAAAAACACGATGAAATAAAAAAGGAACAAGCCAGGCGTCGCAAGCTAGCAAAAGAACAACGTGAAAAAACAGCTCTTCGCAAATCACATACCCGACGTTGCATAATTTTGGGTGAGATATTGCTTGATACTCTACCTGAAACAGCGCAATTTAAAATTCACCGCACAAAAGCTGCTAATGATACTGAATTTAAACCTCTAAAAGAATTTTTAAATCGGGTACTCGAAAACTCGTCCTATAGTTTTATGAGTTGAAAAAGTGATTTGCGCACTTACACATCAAAAAAAATACTTGTGCGAGGTGACAGCGATGAACACTCGATTTAAAAATTTTTTTCACTTTAATCTTGGCACAATTAGCCGAGGTCGAGGGGAATTTGTTTCAAGAGAAATAGCATATATAACGGGGAAGAAAATTATTGACCATTATTATGGATTAATACATGATTATAGTAACAGAACAGACGTTCTGTATTCCGAAGTTTTGCTTTCTATGAATGCACCTTCTGCGTTTTCAAATATTGAAATTCTTGCAAATGCTATAGAGGAATCAGAACATAGAAAAGATTCGCGTACCGCAAAAACAATAATTATTGCGTTATTCAATAACTTTGGATGCTCAAGCACACAATCGTTTTCTATAGATGAATATGCTCGTCTCGTAAGGGAGTATACCCTTGAAAATTTTATAAACCAAGGAATGTGCGCGGTTGTTGTTATACACAAAGGGGAAAATAAAGACAATCCCGAAAAGAGCAATCCGCACGTTCATATCGTACTTACTGATAGGCCTGTGGACGAATCGGGGTTTTGTCATAAAAAAAATCGAAATTGGATAAAAAACCATGTTAGGACTTGGCGTGAACTTTGGGCAGATGCACAGAACAGAGAATTTGAGAGAAAAGGACTTGGATTTAGGGTGTCTGCGAAAAGCCATATTATGCTTGGAATAAAAAAGGAGCCGACCAAACATCGCGGAAAGGCAGTGATTGCTCTTGAGCAACGAGGCATTGAAACAGATTGTAATATTGAGCATAAACAAGTAATTATTCTTAATAATTCAAAAGAAAAGAATGAGAGGATAATAGCTGAAAAAAAGCGTCACGACCGTGAACGCTCTCGCTAATAATACAAGTATGTTTTTGTGTAAGTCGGTAATGTTTATCTGTCAATGGGAGTGAATTTTTTATGGATACCATGTCAAATAACAACAACATTGAATCATCTGTGATTCTTGTTGGATATAATGATTTACTAAGTGTAAAAGACTTAGCTCAAATATTCGATGTATCAAAACAGACTATTTACAAAGAAATTAAGGACGAAAAGTTTGGCATTCCAATAAAAATCGGACGCTCTTATAAAATACCAAAAGTACGCGTACTTAAATTATATTTTCATACTTAGTAAGTTTATTCAAGAATGTCTATTTATGCTATAATATCACTAGGCTAATTGTAACATAGGTGGACTTCTCTTATTTTTGAAAGGATGATACCTATGACTGCTACAATAAACGCAAAGAAAGACCGACCGAATTATTTTGTAATTATTCGTTACAAAGACGATACAGGAAAGGAGCGTACAAAAACAATCTCTACAGAAATATCGGTCAAAGGGAACAACAAGCGGAAAGCCGAAAGGCTGAAGGATGAAATCTTAGAGCAGTACAAAAGGGATAAAGTTTCTATTGAAAAAGACCCCTTTTTTACTGATTTTTTCAAGGAATGCATGGAAACTTGGTTAATAACGAGTAAAATTCAACTAACGACATATGATTCGTACACAATTACAATGAACGCACACATCCTTCCGTTTTTTGAACCTTTGAAACTGAGGGTAAAAGATGTTGAACCTAACCATATTCAGAAATATGTCAACAAAAAGTTGAAACGTGTTTCTGCTAATACTGTAAAAAAACACATAGCCAATATTTCTTCTTGCCTTGAAAGCGCGGTTAGGCAAAATATCATTTCTTTTAATCCTGCAAAAAGGATTGACGAATTGAAAAAGGTAAAATACAAGGGCGCAAAATATTTGACAGAAGCGGAAATTATAGAAATGCTACGATGCTTCAAAGGAGACCCATTGGAAATGGTTATTTTGCTAACATTATTTTACGGTCTCCGCCGTAGCGAGATTCTTGGCTTAAAATGGAGTGCGATTAATTTTATAAAAAACGTCTTTGAAATTAGACACGTTGTTGTCAAAGTTTCAAAAAAAACGCATTACAAGAATTTGACCAAGAACGACAGCAGTAATGATTTTTTGCCGCTTACAGATATAATTAAAACGCACTTAGTTAAGCTGAAGGAGGAACAGACGCAGCGAAAAGAATTGCAACCCAATAGTTACATCGACAACGATTATATATGTAAACGCTTTGACGGCGAATTAATGAGTACGGACTATGTAAGCAAGCATTTTAAGTTGATTATGAAAAAAAACAACTTGCCTAATATCCGATTCCATGACCTTCGCCATTCTGCCGGAACTTACTTGAAATACCTCGGTTTCGACTTGAGGGATATTCAAGCGTGGCTAAGACATGCGGATTTGAAAACAACTTCGCAATATACCCATGTGGATTTGAGTGCGAAGGTAGCTATTGGCGAAAAGTTAAACGCTAAGCTTACCGAAAATGGGTTTGAAGCGATTACCGTGGACAAAACCGTGGACATTGCTCAAAATTAGGGAAATAGCAACAAAAAAGAGGCTTCCTTTTTTTTCAGAAAGCCTCATAAACACTAACTTTGCACTCGACAGGACTTGAACCTGCAAGGTCTAGGACCACTAGATCCTTAGTCTAGCGCGTATGCCAATTCCGCCACGAGTGCGTGCAACGAGAAACATTGTAATACAGGCTTTCTTTGGTGTCAAGCGTAACGTTATGGCTGTTGGGGTGTTTGAGCTTACTTAACACGGATAATAATTTTTCCATCGTCCCAGGAGATAAAATCGCTGCGTTTTCTGCTCGGGAAATACCCGTCCGTGACGACGTCTCCTGTTCTGAAAACGGAAAGCATAAACCCGGCAAGCCCCATGTTTACGACCATGGCAAAGTTGCCGGGTGAGATAAACGGCAGAGAAATCATAGGGATGGTAATGCCAAGATTAAAAAGAGTGTACATAACGGCCTGTACGGAAAAAGTAACAATGACGGCGAGCGAAACAAAAAATCCAAGCCCACTGCGCTGTTTTGCGCATTTTGCCGAAGTCGCAACAATAAAAGCGGCAACCGCAGCCAAAATCACGATAACGGCCAGCCACCCAAAGCGGCTAATAACGGTGGTTAACGGACGATAGGCATAAAACGAAGGAGAAAAAAGCCATTCCTGCGGAAAGCGCGGCGGCAAAACGCCTTCACCGACAAAAGCCGCACCGCTAAGCAGCCCCCGCGCCTGTGCCGCAAGAAAACCACGCCCAAGCGGGTCGATAAACGGGTCAAATGTAACCCTAATCCGTGCAATAATCCATTGTCCGTCAATGGCCATCATTATCCCAAAAACCACAACATGTGGTACAAAAGCCAATATAATTCCCAAGCCTTTGTTAATCGCACCAAACCAGCCACGCAAAATCGCCGTCACCAGCAGCACGCTTGCGATAATCACAAAATGCCAAGCCCCCGAAGGCGCGGGAGCCATAAATGCAACGATTCCTAAAATTCCAAAGGCCGCCAAACACGCCAAAATCCCCTTATACCCTCTATTTCTGTAAGAAAAAATAATGGGCGCGAAAACCACGGGGAAAATCAACGGAAGCACCTGTGCCGTAAACGGAATCCTATGTGCCACCGAAAAAATGTGTCCCCCGCTACGCAATACAAACACAACAAAAACCACTAACGCCACACCGATACAAACCCGCCAAGGGTATTTTCCAAGAATAGTAAAATCGGCAAAATAAGCGGCAAGCATCACAGCAAGCCCAAATGCCGCCCATAAAAGCTGCCCGTTGGAACTAACCGCCGCCCAAATAAAACGCCAATCGGAACCGGCTCCGCCAAGCACATAGCCCAAATACATTCCGAATACCAAAAAGCCCGCGACGCAGGCCAAAAGCCCCCATTGCGCACGTGGCCTGTGTACTCGGTCGAATTCTGTGCCGATTTGTACCGCGTCGCCTGTGTCTTTTATTGCTCTTTGTACGGCGGCTTGCTCTTCCAAGCCTTGGGCGATGTAGCCGTCGCGGGCGTCGGTTATGTGGTTTTCCATTTCTTCTCGTACTCGCTCTTGGGCTTTTTTCCATCTTATTTGTTGGCAAACCTCGTTTACATATTCCTTTATTTTATCCGAATGCATGGTATGCTCCCCCCATCACCTTGTTTACCGCGCCGGAGTATTCTGTCCACTCGGCTTGTTTTTTGTTTAGAAAGCCTCGGCCTTCGGGTGTGATTTTGTAGTATTTTCGCACACGTTGGCTGTCCGCCTTCTCGTCGAAGGATGTCACCAAGCCGTCGTTTTCCAGCCCGTGTAAGAGTGGGTACAACGTCCCTGTCTTTAACCGAAATACGTCCCCAGACCGTTTGGATAACTCTTCTATTATGCGATAGCCGTACATTGCTTCGTTTTCCAGTAGCTTTAAAACCAATGTTGTGGTGTTCATGGCTTTCCCTCCCATATGTAGGTTGCCTACGCATTATATGTAGATTGCCTACATATGTCAAGTCCTATTTACTAAACTATATATTATCAAAACAAAATCCCCGCCAGCCCATAATCCGCAAGGCTTTGCACGCTTTGTTCAAAATCATCCAAACCGGAAAAGTAACGCTTTTTATATCACTACCCTCGCGGCGGTATTCCCACGACATGTTGTACATATAATATACAAACTACATAAAAGGGGTAACGTATGAAACTAAACAACGGGCTAAAAATAGCCATAGTCTACGGCTCGGTATTTTTGGGGGCGGGATTTGCTTCCGGGCGGGAGCTTTTGCAGTATTTTGTGGGGTTTGGACGGGTTGGTATGTGGGGGCTTATTGTGTCGGGGATTCTCTTCGCGCTGGTGGGCTGGTCGGTGCTCACTATCTGCCGCCGCGAGGAAATCACTACATACAACGGATTTATGAAGTTTATCTTCGGGGAGCGGCTTGGGCCTATTATGGAGGGCTGTGTCGCAGGGTTTTTGTTCTGCCTGTTTGCGGCAATGCTTGCGGGGGCGGGGGCTACGGCCTATCAGGCGTTTTACCTGCCGTTTTCTGTGGGCGCGTTGGTGGTTGGGTTGATTGTTTTTGCCGTTTTGTGCTTTGGGCTGGACGGGATTGTTAAAATTAATTTGTTTCTCGCGCCGCTTATGCTGCTTGGTGGGATTTTTATTGGGTTTTACAGCTTTCTGGCTTATACCGCGCCGGCTTTTGCTTCTTTCTCGGGCGGCGGGCGTATGGGGTTGGCTTGGTTGCTTTCGGCCATTGTTTATGGCTCGTATAATCTCGTGACGGGTGTGCCTGTGCTTGCGGCTACGTCTAAGCTCGCTGTTACTAAGCGCGACGCCATGGTTGGTGGGCTTCTTGGGGGCGGGGTGATTACGCTTTTGGGGCTTTCTATGTCGTTGCCTTTGTTTTTGTACTACACCGATATTATTTCTTTGGAAATTCCGTTTTTGCATATAGCTCGCGACTATGGGAGTATTTTTAGTGTCCTTTATCTTACCGTTCTTGTTTCTGCGTTGCTTACCACGGCTGCTTGCAATGCCTTTGCTGTTATGCAATGGTTGGAATCACGCGGGTACAAAAATAAGATAAAGGCCGCCGCAGTGCTTTGTTTGCTGGGTGTTTTGGCCGCGCATATCGGGTTTTCCAATATCGTGATTTTTGTTTATCCCATCTTTGGATTTGTAGGTTTATTTAAAATTATAGTTATTTTAATTCGCAATTTTGCAGGCGGAAATCTGCGTCAAGGCTAAAACGCTTCGCGTTTTGCGGCAATGCCGCCGCCATTCCCCGGATTTTGAATTTAAAAATTGCGATTACGCTTGCCCCCGCAGGAAAAATTTTGTACAATAGGAAGAACAACTATATTTACGAGGGGGACTTACATTGTTTATTCATCAAGTACCGAGAGGCACTACCTTTACATTTGAGTTTGACGACAACGGGCTGGAAATCGACGGCATGTTTGATGGTAACATAGACCATATATGCTTTAACATCATATGTCTGGAGATTTCTAAGGATATCGAGCAGTACCAAGGCAAGGACCCTCTTGTTTCGTTTATACTCGGTGATACCTCATACTCGTTTAAGGCAAATCTTATGAAGATAAGCGAGAATAAGGACGCAATCCATGACTCTATAGAGTTTAAGGCGATTTCGCCTATTAAGGATGAGCCGCTGCGTAAGAATTTCCGTGTAAAAATAGACCTGCGCGTGCGTATCCATGAGTATGTGGACGACTTTAAAAAGCATTATACAAACGGCTGGATGTGCGACGCGATATCCGACGATATCAGCAAGCGCGGGATACGCTTGTTTAGCGATTACCGCCTGGACGCGCCGCTGGATACACCGTTTACGCTGGAGTTTTCGCTTATGACGGGGTCCATTTATCTGATACCCGCTACGCTAAAGCGTTCTCAGCCTAACACTGTGACGCGCTCATATGCATACGATTACGGCTTTATCTTCGATTTTAAGGACATGGCCGAAAAACAGGAAAACCTGATTTTAGAGATACTGGAGTACAAAATAAGACACAGACTAAAATAGGAGAAACATCATGCGTAAAACTATTTTTGTAGTGGATGACAACGACACAAACCTATCCATGGCGGAAGAAGGGCTGGAGGATTTGTACGATGTAATGACAATTCCTTCGGGCGAGCGGCTTTTTAAGATTTTAAAAAAGGTAAAGCCAAACCTTATTTTGCTGGACATCGAAATGCCGGAAATGGACGGCTTTCAGGTACTGGAGCAGCTAAGGGCGCAAAAAGAATACAGCGATATCCCCGTAATTTTTCTTACGGGAATGCGCGCACCGGAGGTAGAAGCCCGGGGCTTCGAAAGCGGAGCGGTGGATTTTGTCACCAAGCCGTTTTCTACCCCCGTGCTTCTTAATCGCGTAAAGCTGCATATCGACGTAAACCTTCTTATAAAGGAGCATACCGAAAAGCTGGCGCGTAATCACCAAAACATGATATTTATACTGGCCGACATGGTGGAAAACCGCGACAGCGGCACGGGCGGTCATATAGAGCGCACATCTGAGTATGTAAAGGTACTCATAAAAGCCATGAAGGACGAAGGCGTATATATAGAAGAAATCAAAGACTGGGACTTGGAAATGATGGGTATTTGCGCCATCCTGCACGACGTTGGCAAAATAGGCGTATCCGACACAATCCTAAATAAACAGGGCAAGCTCACCGAGGAAGAGTTTTCTCGCATGAAAAACCACGCCTCCAACGGCGCGGATATTATTAATCGTGTAATTACACGTACGGGCGATGATGAGTTTTTACATAATGCCCGTCTTTTTGCCGAGTTCCACCACGAGAGCTGGGACGGCAGCGGTTATCCGCATAACTTAAAGGAGCTGGAAATTCCTATACAGGGGCGTATCATGGCATTGGCCGACGTTTACGACGCCCTTATTTCTGAGAGGCCGTACAAGCCCGCCTTCTCCCACGAAAAAGCCGTGGAAATCATCATCAAAGACTCCGGCAAACGCTTCGACCCCAAAATCGCCGCCGTTTTCCAAAAAATACACGAGCAGTTTAGGATGGTTAAACAATCCATAAAAGATAAATAAAAAATCCACCTCACCTCGCCCCATTGAGAAAAGGAGCAACCTCCCGTGCAGGTTTTGTTCGATTTACAGGAAGAAATCAACGACTTGGATTTAAAAGCTTCTAAACATATAGTCCCTGTAGGCAGCAAAATGCCAACCTTAAAAATATGTGAAGTAGACGGTATCAAAACCCTAAAGATAAAAGACCGCGTGGATCAAATAGCGGGTATAGGTATCCCTCTGGATTCTTTGCCTGTAAAGCCGGGCGACAGGATTACCGTCACAGGCCGTGTGGCAGGCGGTGTGTCCATGGGTAGCTGGGGTGTCGCGCTTTCCATCGAGGAGACAAACATGCGCCAGGCCGAAGAATGCCAGCTTGCGCAGTTTACTTCGCCAAAGTCGCTGTTTTCGCTCAGCTATATTTTAACCGATGCCGACCTCGGTTGTGTTATCACCGTACAAACTACCCGCTGGGGTTCGATTAACCCCACTATGGATTTATATGTAGACAGTATTTTGATTTTGCGCGACAAAAAAGTAATAACGGTAAAAGAAGACCCGCGCAGTATCGTATATACAATGGAAAATGACCAAGACATAATCCCGGGCGGCGCGATAGCCGCCGAAGGGTCGGGGCATAACGAACTTTTTACAGAGTTTCTTGCGCACTCCGGCAGTCCTGATGTAAAAGTATTTTTACATGACGACAAAACAAAGGCACTATACGTGAGCCGCCGCCGAAAGGACTGGGACGGCGTAGACATAAGGATAAAAAATCTGGAACTCATGAAAGGCAATAACTATAGAATAACCGTAGAAGGCAGCATAGACGGCAAAGCACCCGAAGGCACGATTATTACATTACAGGGCTTGCCGGGGTATACCTGGCGCAACAATCAACTGGTTAACGACAGTCAAAGCTTTACTTTGCGGTACTCGCTTACACAAACAGAAATACACCAGTGGCATACCGTAAGGATTACAACAAATGCCATAGGTGCGGGTGTATCCTTCTATATTTATAGTATAGAGATTAAAAGGTTGGGGTTGTTATGACAATAAACGAGATTACCAATGATTTAACTTTTGAGGCGTTTTTTAACGGTATACCCGCGCCATGCATTTGCTTTAGCAGCAAGGGCGAGCCACTGGCGTGCAACCACGGCATGGTGGGAATGCTGAGTGCAAGCTCTCGCGCACACGCACTCACATTTTTTAACGAAGAAAATCTGAAAAAAAACATAACAGACTGCGTTATGGAATTTGCATACACCTGCAAAAAACCACACACCGAAGAAGAAATAGAAATGATTATGTATCTAAAGCCGTTTAAGCCCGGCATGGTAATGGTATACGCCCGCGAGATAAATATTGCAGAATCCCGCGGTCAGCTAATGTTAGACTCCGCACCCATGGCAGTAAGCTTTTTTAATGCAGAATCGGAAATAGTAGACTGTAACCAGGAAGCGGTAAAAATGTTCGGGTTTAAGCACAAGGACGATTATCTGGAGCATTTTTCGCGGCTTATGCCGCCGATACAGCCAAACGGCAGGTCTTCCCGTAAATTAATTATTGAATATATATCGGAAGCTTTTACAAAGGGCTATTCTAAGCATGAGTTTGTGCGTCAAAAAATCGACGGCTCGCTAATGCAAACGGAGGCCTCCTTTGTGCGTACGGAGCATAGAGGCCAAAGTGTGGTAATGGGTTATTCTCGCGACCTCACAGATGTATACGCCGCCATAGAGCGCGAGCGCGAAGCCCGCGAAACCGCACAAATTTACATGGATACATCCCCCATAGGTATGGAAATATGGGACGAGCAAATGGAAATAGTAACCTGCAACCACCAAATCGTGGAAATGTTTGGTTTTATGGATAGAAACGCGTTCCTTAGCCGTGTTAAGGATACTTGGGCGGGAGAGCATGTCGCGCCGGTATTTTTGCAGCAAGCCTTGGAAGAAGGCTTTGCGCGGTACGAATGGGACTTTACACGGGTAGACGGCAGCGAGTTACCCTGCGAAGTGCGCCTTCAGCGCGTTGTCCGTGACAATATGCCGCAAATTATGGCGTATTTTACCGACCTTTCCGATGTAAAAAAAGCCGTAGACGCCGCCCGCGAGGCAGATAAACGCGCCATGCTTATGTTGGACGCCACACCGCTGGCGTGCTTCCTTATCCGCGAAAATGTTACCGCGCTGGACTGTAACCTCGCCGCCGTGGAGCTGTTTGGCTTTGATAACAAGGTAGACGCGCTAATGCGTTACCGTGATATTTTTCTGCCGGGGACATTGCCTATTTCCTTGGAATGGGTAAATACATCCGAGCCTATGAAATTTGAGTTTAACCATATTTCCGTAGCCACGGGCGAGACCATCCCCTGCGAAGTTACACAGGTATATCTAGATTACCAAGGCAATCCGATAATAGCCTGCTACATGCGTGACCTTAGAGAAATAAAAGCAATGATAGCAGAAATGAAACGCATAGAAGTAGCAGAAGAAGAGTCCCGCGCAAAGAGCCAGTTCTTGGCACGCATGAGCCACGAAATCCGCACACCGCTAAACGCAATCATGGGTGTATCCGACATACAACTGCTAAGCGGTAACCACCCCCCCACCACGGAAGAAGCATTTATGCAAATACATTCGTCTTCCAATGTTCTGCTTTCCATTATCAATGATATTCTCGACCTGTCCAAAGTAGAAGCAGGCAAAATGGAAATATTCAATAAGCCCTACGAAATCGCAAGCCTCATCTACGATACCGTTCAGCTAAACCTCATACATCTCGGCAGCAAAAAAATCAACTTTACACTTGATATCACCCCGGATATGCCCAAAATTTTAATAGGGGACGAAATCCGTATTAAACAGGTGCTTAATAATCTGCTTTCCAACGCGTTTAAATACACACGCGAGGGCGCGGTTAATCTTAAATTTACCATAGAGCGCGGCAGGGGCGACAATGCGATGCTTGTAGTGGAGCTTTCCGACACAGGGCAGGGAATGACAGAGGCACAAATCGCTTCCCTCTTCGAAAGCGAATACATCCGCTTTAACGAATCCAACAACCGCCTAATCGAAGGCACAGGCCTCGGCATGAACATCACCAACAAAATGATTGATATGATGAACGGCAAAATCTCCGCAAAAAGCGAACTCGGAAAGGGTACTACCTTCTTTGTGCGCCTTCCGCAAAATGTTTCCGGCAGTGATGTCTTGGGCAAAGAAATCGTAGAAAACTTGAGAAATTTCCAAATATCGCAGCGTTCCTTCCAAAAACGTCATCACTTCGACTACGAGCATATGCCATACGGCAACGTGCTTGTGGTAGATGACGTGGAAAGTAATCTCTTTGTGGCAAAGGGGCTTATGACACCCTACGGTCTTACCGTAGAAACCGCAATCAGCGGCTTTGAAGCTGTGGACAACATAAAATCGGGCAAGGTGTACGACATCATATTTATGGACCACATGATGCCCGATATGGACGGTATAGAAACCGCAAAGGCTATACGAGAGCTGGGCTACGACCATCCCATAGTCGCACTCACCGCAAACACAATCATGGGGCAGGCCGAGCTGTTTATGTCAAACGGCTTTGCGGGCTTTATTTCCAAGCCCATAGATGTATCGCGGCTTAACAACTATCTCATAACCTTAATCCGAGACAAGCAAACCCCGGAAACTCTGGAGGAGGCGAGAAGAACCTCGCCTACGATAATGACGGATAACCTGTCCACCGCACTTGTGGATTCCTTCCTGCGCGACTCGGGGCGTGCCATAAGCATTATCGAAGACCTTCTGAAAAAAAGCGACTGGACGGACGACGAATACAAGCTGTACACAATCAACACCCATGGCATGAAATCCGCCCTCGCCAATGTAGGCAAAGGCCAGCTTTCCGGCACGGCGGGCAGCCTGGAACAAGCCGGGCGCGATAAATCCGCCGACCACATCCGCAAAGAAACCCATCGCTTTATCGACGACCTTAAAGACGTGGTAAAATCCCTTTCGCCAAAAGAAGAATCTCCCGTAGACGCCTCCGCTGAAGACGAAGCAAAACTACGCGTAGGCCTGGTAAAAATCCAAGAGGCCTGCGACGCGTACAACAAAAAAGCCGCCCGCACAGCCCTTGAGGACCTAAACAAGCAGCAATGGACAAAAGAGACAAAAACATTCCTAAGCGACATAGCCGCAAACCTACTGCACAGCGAGTTTGAAACAGTATGTGAGGACATTGACGCATTCCTTAAAAAATAGAGGGGAAGGGCAAATGAAAATCTTATACGATTTCCAAGAAAATTTTAAAGACATAGAAGCAGGCGATTTCGAAACTAACGAAATCGTTACTTCTCGCAATGAGTTTACGATGGCCTTACTCAACGACATAGAAGACGTAAAATCACTGCTCCTCACAAAACGGACGCGAAGAGAGTCCGGCGTACTTATTCACCTTAAAAAAATTCCTAACCTGCAACCGGGTGACAGGATAATAATAACAGGACGGGTAAGCGGCGGCGATAGTAACCCTCGCAACGGCTGGAGCGTAGCTTTGCTGTCCACCATTGACGGCCATATTACACAGCACATAGCCCCTTCTTCTGTATTCTCTCTCTCCCACATGCTCGAAGAAAAAGAACTCGACCAAACCATGGTCGTACACACCATAGGCTGGGGTGCTTCGCAGCCACTCATGGACTTTTGCATAGACGGTATTCTTATAACACGCAACGACAGAGCCGCAAACCCCAACGAAGATACACGCACAAGCCTATACTCCACATCCGACGACCCGCAGCTAAAATGGATTAGTACAAACGATGTACAATCCTTTGGTGATACCCTCATACTCGTACGCAGCGGCTCGCCAAACGTCCGCATGTTTAAGCGCAAAGGCGTAAACGCATTCCACGTAGGCGTACGTGTAAACGACTGGGACGGCGTAGACATACGCCTATCTCACCTAAAGCTTTTGTCCGGTAACAAATACAAAATTACCGTACACGGCAAAATAGACGGCGACGCACCACCCAAATCCGTCATAATGCTACAGGGAATCCCCTCATACACATGGTGCAGCAGCAAAGACATAACACCCGACATGTCATTTACCCTCGAACACATCCTCACTCGCTCCCAGGTAGAAGGCTGGACCTCCGCTCGCATTACAACAAACACCCCCGGCGCAAAGACTTCGTTTTATATTTATAGTATTGATGTTGTTCGGCTTTAAGGTCAAAAGATTAAAACCGTGGGTGCTGCCCACACCCGGAAGCCTTTGGAAAAGGCTTCACCCAAACTTTGACATTATGGATTCCAGAGAGCGTTTGCTCGTTCTGTTTACGCGCTTTAATTTAAATAAAGAATCGCTGTTTGCAATGACATTTATGCCTTCTTCGCAGGAGAATGAGGCTACCATACCCAGTTGCTCCAAGACGGCGCGGGAATCCGCGCTTATTGCACCGAAGGGGTATGTGAAGGCGTTGGGCGTGTAGCCGTTTAGGTGTTGGGCGCATTGGGTTTGGAGCTTTTGTAGGTCGTCATGTAGGCGGGTTTTGTAGGCTTCGGCGGATTCTGACTTTTTTTTCGCGCTGCCCAGGGGGGGGCGGTGTAGGTCGTAGGCGTGGCTTTGGATTTCTGCGTGGCCGCTTTCGTGTAGGGTGG
>WQRQ01000045.1 GCA_009786685.1 Defluviitaleaceae bacterium | reverse complement strand
GTGGAGTGCGCAATGCGGCTTGGTGTCGCACTCAATTGCGAAATTTCTAAGGACTGCAAATTCGACCGCAAAAATTATTTTTATCCCGATTTGCCAAAGGCTTATCAGGTCTCGCAGTTATACAGCCCAATTTGCCGCGGAGGTTTTATCGAAATCGAGGACAAAAAAATAGGCATAAACGAAATCCATATGGAAGAAGACGCGGGCAAGCTAATCCACGACCCGCTAAGCGGCGGCACGCTTGTGGACTACAACCGTTGCGGTGTTCCGCTTTTGGAAATAGTGTCAAAACCGGATTTCAGGAGCGGCGACGAGGTGATTTCCTATCTGGAAAAGCTCCGCGAAACGCTGCTGTATTTAAACATCTGCGATTGCAAAATGCAAGAAGGCTCGCTGCGCGTAGACGTAAACCTATCCGTGCGAAAACCCGACGGCGAACTGGGCACACGCACCGAGATGAAAAACCTAAACTCCTTTAAAGCGATAGCCCGCGCCATAGAATACGAAACTCGGCGTCAAACAGACCTACTCGAAGACGGCGAAAAAATCACACAGGAAACACGCCGCTGGGATGACGACCGCGGCGAAAGCTATGCCATGCGCTCCAAAGAAAACGCGCAGGATTACCGATACTTTCCCGAGCCGGATTTGTTACCGATAAAAATAGCCGACGAGTGGTTAGAAAACATAAAACAAACCCAGCCCGAACTCGCAAGCCAAAAACGGGAGCGATACACCACGACGCTGGGGATTTCCGAAAAAGACGCGGTTGTACTCACACGCCACAATAAAATTTCCGACCTATTCGAAAAAATCTACGCACTAACCAAAAACGGGGCAGAAAGCGCGAATATCATCACAGGCGAAATTATGCGCCTTATGAACGCAACAAAAATGTTAGACGAGGATTTGTCACTCGACGCGGCAAAGCTGGCAAAAATAATCACCCTCGTAACGGAAAGCAAAATAAACCGCAACGCCATGAAAGAAACCATCGAGGCTGTATTCACCACCAACGCCGACCCCGACGAATATATTGCAAAAAACAACCTCGGTATGATTAACGACGACGCAAAGATTTCCGAGGAAGTGCAAGCGGCAATCGCGGACAATCCAAGCGCGGTTGCGGATTATCACGCGGGTAAAAACAAGGCCTTTGGCTTTCTGATGGGGCAAATAATGAAACGCCTGAAAGGTGCGGGCAACCCCGAAACGATAAAGGCTATGCTGGAGGCCAAGCTAAAACAAGAAGGAGCATAAAAGTGAACAAAGCATTTGAAACCCAACTAACCGAGCAAATTAAATCCATCATCACTCAATGGGACGAAGAAGGCATCTATGCCATTTCTTTTTTCGTGTACACGCCATACAATTCGCCCTGTGAGTTTGCCATCAGCTATAATACAGAGGCAGACGTGGCGCGGGCAAAAACATCATTTGCCTCCGCCGCTGAAATCCGTTGGAATTATGCCTTTTGGCGGCAGAACACAACTTACATTCTAAACCCATACGAGGGCGACAAAAATCACGAGGATTTGATGATGGCTGTTTCCGGTATTGCAAAAGCATTGCAAACAGAAGGCTTTGTGCGTGAGAAATTTGGCGCAATCCCCATCATTGTACACGAGCTGGAATATTATGACCTAGTGCGCGATGCCACAAAAAACGCTAACCCAAACGGCGAAGCAAAGGACTTTCTTCAAGCATTGGAAAATATGTTTGCGTAACAAACAAATTACGGAAGGGGAAATAAAAATGAAAATTGTACTGGCATACTCGGGAGGACTGGACACGACGGTAATCATCCCGTGGCTAAAGGAGAATCACCAAAACTGCGAAATAATAGCGGTATGCGTAGATGTAGGCCAAGGCGACGACTACGACGCCCTAAAAGCACGCGCCCTAAAAACAGGTGCGGACAAGGTATATGTAGAGCATGTGAGCGACGAGTTTGTAACCGACTACATTTACCCTATGCTAAAAGCGGGGGCGGTTTACGAGGGCAAATATCTCTTGGGTACATCTGCTGCGCGGCCGCTGATTGCAAAAAGGCTGGTGGATATCGCGCTGGCAGAAAAAGCAGACGCCATCTGCCACGGTGCAACGGGCAAAGGCAACGACCAAATTAGATTTGAGCTTACGATAAAAGCCTTTGCGCCGCAGATAAAAATAATTGCGCCATGGCGGGAATGGGATATTCAATCTCGCGAGGACGCTATGGAATATCTGCAAAAGCGCGGCTTGGAAGTCCCGATGAAAAAAGACCAAAGCTACAGCCGCGACGAAAACCTATGGCATCTAAGCCACGAAGGGCTGGAACTGGAAAACCCCGAAACAGAGCCAAACTACAAACATCTGCTACAGTTATCCGTAAGCCCGGAGGACGCCCCCGACACCCCTTCATATGTAGAAATAGAATTTGACAAGGGAATCCCCACAAAAATTGACGGCAAGACACTCCCCCCCGCAGAGCTTGTCGCCACGTTAAACAAACTCGGCGGCAAAAACGGCATAGGCATAACCGACATAGTAGAAAACCGCGTAGTAGGCATGAAATCACGCGGCGTATACGAGACCCCCGGCGGCACGATTTTATACGCGGCTCACGCGGAGCTGGAGCATCTATGCCTGGACCGCCAAACAATGGCATACAAATCGCTAATCGCACAAAAGCTTGCGGATATCATATACGTAGGAGAATGGTTTACACCGCTGATGGACGCACTCATGGCATTTGTGAATAAGACACAGGAGACGGTCACGGGTACGGTAAAATTGAAGCTGTACAAAGGCAATATCATCCCCGCAGGCAGCAGCTCGCCAAATTCTCTTTACAGCGAAAACTTGGCAAGCTTTACCACGGGCGACCTTTACGACCACAAGGACGCGCAGGGCTTTATAAACCTAATGGGCTTGCCGATTACGGTACGCGCACTTATGCAGCAGCAAAGAGGTGCAAAATGAAGCTATGGGGTGGTCGCTTTGAGACGGGCGTAAACGAGCAGGCCAATGACTTCCACTCGTCGCTTGCCTTTGACAAGCGGCTGTACAAGCAGGACATAAAAGGAAGCATGGCACATGCAGAAATGCTCGGCAAACAAGGCATTATCCCAAAGGAAGACGCAACGGCGATTTGTGCGTCACTCGCAGAAATCCTCGCAGATATAGAAAGCGGCGCGTTGCAAATCCAAGACGCAGAGGACATTCACTCCTTTATGGAAGCGGAGCTAACCGCACGTATAGGCAAAACAGGCGGCCGACTGCACACAGGCCGCAGCAGAAACGACCAAGTAGCCCTCGACATGCGAATGTATGTAAAGGACGAAATTGACGAGATAAAAGCGTTACTTTTCCGCTTTTTACAAAAACATCTGGATACCGCACGAGACCATGTAAACACTATAATGCCGAGCTTTACACATCTGCAAAAAGCGCAGCCGATTACACTTGCACATCATATCATGGCGTACCTTCAGATGTTTAGGCGCGACTATGAGCGTTTGGAGGATTGCAGAAAGCGGGTGGATATCATGCCGCTCGGCTCGGGCGCGCTTGCGGCTACGGTTTACCCGATTGACAGAGAATTTGTGCGGGAGCGGCTGGGATTTTCTGCGATTTCGGAAAACAGCCTCGACGCCGTTAGTGACAGGGATTTTTGTATCGAGCTTGTGGCCGCGCTTTCTATTATAATGACGCATTTGAGCCGCTTTTGTGAAGAAATTATCATATGGGCTTCGGAGGAGTTTAGCTTTGTTACTGTTTCCGACGCGTATTCTACGGGGTCTTCGATTATGCCGCAGAAGAAAAATCCCGATATGGCGGAGTTAATCCGCGGAAAAACAGGGCGGGTTTACGGCAACCTCATGGGGCTGCTAACCATGATGAAAAGCTTGCCGCTGGCCTATAATAAGGACATGCAGGAGGATAAAGAAGCCGTTTTCAACGCGATAGATACTACAAAAATTTGCCTCGCGGTTTTTACGGGCATGTTTGAAGAATTAAAATTTAATAAAGAGCGCATGTACACCAGCGCGTGCGGCGGCTACACAAATGCCACAGATGCCGCCGACTGGCTTGTAAAAAAAGGCGTGACATTTCGTGAAGCGCACGAAATCATCGGCAAGCTGGTTTTGTACGCCATCGGTGAAAAAAAGCCGCTTGGCGAATTGTCGCTTGGCGAGTTTAAAAAAATCTCGGAGTTATTTGACGAGACTATTTACCCCGCGATTTCTGCCCAGGTGTGTGTAAATGCTCGCAATATCGCGGGTGGCCCTGCTGAAAGCGCGGTAAATGCTGCCATCGCAAATGCAGAAAAATATTTAGAGGGGCTAAAAAATGCCTAACATACGAATTATAGAACCCGACAAAATAATAAAAGCCGTTGCAAGGCTTTGTATCAGCGCGAATATCCACATTGGTGACGATATCTGCGAGGCTTTGCACGCAGCAAAGGCGAATGAGACCTCCGATTTGCCCCGCTCCGTTTTGGATATGCTCACAAAAAACGCAGAAATCGCAAAGAGCGAAAACCTTCCCGCTTGCCAAGATACGGGCATGGCGGTTGTTTTTGTTTCTATCGGGACAAAGGTGCATGTAGGCGGCAACCTCACCAATGCAATAAACGAAGGAGTGCGGCGCGGCTACCGCGAAGGCTTTTTTAGAAACAGCGTGGTACTCGACCCGATAAACCGCGTAAACACGGGCGATAATACACCCGCCGTCGTACATTACGATTTTGTGCCGGGCAACCAAATTAAAATCACCGTCGCACCAAAGGGCTTCGGGAGCGAAAACATGGGCGGCATACGAATGCTTAATCCTTCTGACGGGATAAACGGCGTGGAGGATTTTGTAATCGAAACGGTAAAAAATGCCGACGCAAACCCATGCCCGCCGATTATCGTAGGCGTAGGCGTGGGCGGCACTATGGAAAAAGCCGCACTTATTTCCAAGCAATCCTTGCTGCGGGAAGTGGGGAGCGAACACCCCGACCTGTTTTGGCGCGAGGTGGAATGGCGTCTTCATTCTCGGATAAACGAGCTTAACATCGGCGCGGCGGGGTTTGGCGGCGCGACTACTGCGCTTGCGGTACACATTGCAACATTTCCTACACATATCGCGGGTTTGCCTGTCGCCGTAACCGTCGGCTGTCACGCAACCCGCCATAAGACGGTGATTATATGAACAGAAGAATCAACACGCCATTTTCGGAGGACATAATAAGAAAGCTGGACGCGGGCGACCGTGTTATGCTTTCTGGCGAAATTTACACGGGGCGCGACGCCGCACATGCACGTATGGTGGAGCTGGTTTGCATTAACGAGCCGCTTCCCTTTGATGTAAATGGACAGGTGATTTACTACACAGGCCCTTGTCCTGCGCCGCCGGGGCGCGTTATCGGCTCGGTTGGGCCTACCACAAGCACGCGAATGGATGTGTATTCGCCCACGTTGATAAAGGCGGGCTTGCGCGTGATGGTCGGCAAGGGCTTACGAAGCCCCGCCGTCATGGACGCGATACAAAAATACAATGGCGTTTACCTTGCAGCCGTGGGCGGCGCGGGGGCATTGCTTTCGCTTTGCGTAAAAAAATCTGAGCTGATTGCCTTTGAGGATTTAGGCACGGAGGCTATTTACAGGCTAACCGTCAAGGATATGCCCCTCGTAGTAGCTTGTGATTGTATGGGAGGAAATATTTATGAACTACGCAAGTGAATCTCTAAAAAAACACCACGAGTGGCGCGGAAAAATAGAAATGATAAGCCGAGTACCAATAAACACACGAGAAGACTTATCGCTTGCGTACACTCCGGGTGTGGCCGCGCCATGCCTGGAAATCCAAAAGGATGTGCGTAAAAGCTATCAACTGACCCGCCGAGCAAACACAGTAGCCATAGTCACCGACGGAACAGCCGTTTTAGGGCTTGGCGACATAGGCGCGGAGGCCGCAATGCCTGTGATGGAAGGCAAGGCGGTTTTGTTTAAGGAGCTGGCCGACATAGACGCAATCCCACTTTGCCTGCGCACAAAGGATGTGGCAGAAATCGTTAAAACAATAAGTCTGCTTGCAGGAAGCTTTGGCGGGATTAACATAGAGGATATTTCCGCGCCGCGTTGCTTTGAAATCGAGCGGCGGTTAAAGGAAGTCTGCGACATACCTATTTTCCACGACGACCAGCACGGAACGGCCATTGTTGTGCTTTCCGCGCTAATAAACGCGCTGCGGATAACAAAAAAAAATTTAGCCGACATAACCGTAGTAATAAACGGCGCAGGCGCGGCAGGGATTGCCACTGCGCGGCTTTTGCTGGATTACGGTGTTAAAAAAATGCTGGTTTGCGACCGCCAAGGGATTTTAAACGCGGAACAAAGCTTAAACGACGAGCAAACTAAACTGGCGTCCGACCGTCACGGCTCACTCGCTGACGCGCTAATAGGTGCGGATGTTTTTATCGGCCTATCCGCGCCAAACTGCGTAACAAAAGAAATGGTAGCAAGCATGAACAAAGACCCCATAGTTTTCGCGCTGGCAAACCCCACGCCGGAAATCATGCCCGACTTGGCAAAGGCGGGCGGCGCGGCGATTGTCGGCACGGGGCGCAGTGATTTCCCAAATCAGATAAATAACGCCCTTGCGTTCCCCGGGGTTTTTCGCGGCGCACTGGACGTTTTTGCTCCCGACATAACCGAAAAAATGAAAATCGCCGCGGCACAAGCCATTGCAAACCACGTAAAAGACCATGAGCTAACGGCAGATTTTATAATGCCAAATCCGCTGGATAAAACACTGGCCTACGCCGTGGCTAAGGCTGTAGGAGGCCAAAATGATTAACCGTTGTTATGTAGAAAAACTTGAAGGTTTTGACGTCGCCGCAAAATCGGTAGAAAACGAGCTTTCGGAAATCCTTAACCTGCAAAACGTAAGCGTACGGATTTTTAACCGCTACGACATACAAAATCTCCCGCAAAGTCAATGGGAATATGTAAAAAATACCGTGCTGAGCGAGCCTATGGGCGATATTTGCTATGAGAAATTGCCCGATTTCGCACCGGGCGTATTTGTACTGTGCGCAGAGCCGTTGCCGGGGCAGTTTGACATGCGGGCGGATTCTTGCGAGCAGTGTATTCAAATGCTCTTGGGCGGCGAGCGGCCTTCGGTTAAAACCGCAAAAGTTTTTGCGATTTCTTTGCCTGTTGGTACGGATACAAAAAAAATCGAGGATTTTTTGATTAATCCGCTGGAATACAGAAAAGTAGTCGAGTTAATTTATATGAGCGAAGCCGAGCTAAAAATATTTCACCAAGAACGTGGTATGGCGATGTCGCTTGCCGATTTGCTGATGATACAGGCGTATTTTATAAAAGAACAGCGCGACCCCACGCCCACGGAGCTACAGGTAATTGATACCTACTGGTCGGATCATTGCCGCCACACGACATTTAACACGGTGATAAAATCGGCGGATATAGGCGACAAACGTGTAAGCGACGCGTATGATTTATTTTTGCAGGTAAACGGCAAAAAGCCTCCCACATTTATGAATATGGCAACAGCGGCGGCACGCCATCTTTTAGAAAACGGCAAGCTTCCCATGCTCGATATCTCGGAAGAAAATAATGCTTGCACCATTCGTATAAAAGTGGATTTCCCTGACGGTCAGGGAAACCCTGACGGTGAGGACTGGCTGCTGTATTTTAAAAATGAGACGCATAACCACCCCACGGAAATCGAGCCTTTTGGCGGTGCGTCCACATGTATCGGCGGCGCGATACGCGACCCGCTTTCGGGGCGGGCTTATGTTTACCACGCCATGCGGATTTCCGGCGCGGGCGACCCTCGCACGCCTATTGAAAAAACCTTGGCGGGCAAGCTTCCGCAACGAAAAATTACCGTTACCGCTGCCGAAGGGTTTAGCTCCTACGGCAACCAGATAGGCATTGCCACGGGCTTTGTAAAGGAAATCTATCACGAGGGCTATGTTGCAAAGCGTCTGGAGACAGGCGCGGTGGTAGGCGCGGCTCCGCTTTCATACGTAAGGCGAGAGACACCTGCCGACGGCGATATTGTAATATTGCTGGGCGGCAGAACAGGCCGCGACGGCATAGGCGGCGCGACAGGGTCTTCTAAAACGCATAGCACACAAACCGTTTCCGAATGCGCGTCCGAGGTACAAAAAGGCAATGCACCCGAGGAGCGAAAGCTACAGCGGCTATTTAAAAATCCCGATGTTACGCGCCTTATTAAGCGGTGCAACGACTTTGGCGCGGGCGGTGTTGCCGTAGCGGTGGGCGAGCTTGCCGACGGCTTGGAAATAAACCTGGACGCAATACCAACAAAGTATGACGGCCTAACCGGCACAGAGTTAGCAGTCTCGGAATCGCAGGAGCGTATGGCAATCGTAGTAGAAGAAAAAGACGTGGAAGCACTGCTAACCCACGCAAAATCCGAAAACATAGAAGCCAGCATAATAGCCCGTATAACCAAAAACAAACGCCTGATAATGACATGGCGAGGCCAAAAAATTGTAGACCTTGCACGAGAATTTTTGGACACAAACGGCGCGGAGCGGTGCGCAAAAATCCACGTACCGCCACATACGCCTTACACAAAACCAACCTTTAGGCTCGATGACTTAAACTTTTGTTCACAAAAAGGGCTTGTGCAACGCTTTGACAGCACAATAGGAAATTCTGCGGTTTTCGTACCATTAGGCGGCAAGTGGGAAATGACGGAAACGCAGGCTATGGCGTCACTTCTGCCCGCAAAAGGCACATCCACCGCGTCTGTAATGGCCTATGGCTTTGACGCGGATTTTACCGAGACAGACCCCTTTGGCGGCTCGGCCTATGCAGTGACTACGTCCGTGGCAAAGCTTATCGCCTGCGGTGTCGCGCTTGATACTGTGCATTTGTCTTTGCAGGAATACTTCCCGCGTTTGTATGACGACCCCACCCGCTGGGGAAAACCATTTGCCGCAATGCTTGGGGCGTTTTCGGCACAAATGGGGCTAAAAATCGCGGCAATCGGCGGCAAGGATTCCATGAGCGGCAGCTTTGGCGACTTGGATGTGCCGTCTACACTAATTTCATTTGCTGTGGGGGTCGCGGACGCGAGTGTGCTAATCAGCCCCGATTTTAAATCGGCGGACAATCCCGTGTATTTATTGGAAACACCACTCACAGCCGAAGACCTTCCCGATTACAATGCGTTGCGTGGTTTGTGGCAAAACTACACAAAATTAATCGCCGCAGGAAAAATTTTATCCGCATGGGCGTGCGAAACAGGCGGCATACACGGCGGCATAATAAAAATGTCCCTCGGCAATAAAATAGGCTTTAAAAGCGAGTGCGATTTCCCGGAAAATCAATGGGGTTCGATTATTTTCGAAGCAAGCGAAAAAATAGAAAATTTCCCTCTGCTGGGTTACACACAAAGCACCCCGACGGTAAACTCCACCCCCATAGAAAAACTTATCGAGGACTGGCAAAAACCGCTGGAAAATATCTTCCCCGTAAAGGTAAAGCAAACGGACGCACCTGTAATTTCTTCCGATAAAAAGCCCACGGCACACACTGGAAAAAGCTTTGCGCGCCCTAAAGCAATAATCCCCGTATTCCCCGGTACAAACTGCGAGTACGACACCGCCGCCGCCATAGAACGCGCAGGCGGCACAAGCGAAATCATCTTGGTGCGCAACCTCACCCCCCAAGCCTTGGAAGAATCCATCCTCGCGATGGAAAAGGCCATCGCAAATGCGCAAATGATTATCTTCCCCGGTGGGTTTTCCGGCGGTGACGAGCCTGACGGCTCGGGCAAATTTATCGTTTCGCTATTCCGCAATCCGCGTCTTACAAACGCCGTCCACGAGCTGATTAATAAAAACGACGGATTGATTTTAGGTATTTGCAACGGATTTCAGGCACTGATTAAGCTTGGGCTTGTGCCGTACGGCCAAATAAAATCAGCCATGACACCCGATTGCCCCACGCTTACATTTAATTCTATCGGCAGACACCAGTCACGATATGTTTCTGCACGGGTGGCTTCCGTGGCTTCTCCGTGGCTTTCCGAATGCAAAGTCGGTGAGGTTTATACACAGCCGATTTCCCACGGCGAAGGACGATTTTTTGCCACGGACACAACGCTTGATGAGCTGAAAGCCAACGGCCAAATCGCCTTCCAATATGTAGACGAAAACCCAAACGGCTCCGTATGGGCGATAGAAGGCATAACAAGCCCCTGCGGCCGCGTTTTAGGCAAGATGGCTCACACCGAACGCTATGGAGAATTTACAGCAAAAAATATACCCGGCAATAAATTTCTGCCGCTTTTTGAGGGTGGCATACGTTACTTTATGTAGCTGATTTTATGTTGTCAAGGGGACACTTCTCTAAGCAAAAATGCAGTATTTACGCAGGCTGGAGCGGTTTTGTCAAAAACATCTACGATGTGGCGTCATAGCACGGGCGCGGGAAATGTTTATGCTATGGTTAAACCGTTTATGACGCATGTAGAAAAATCGGCTTCGCCTATGGCTGTGGTTTTACTCATTGCGGATTTTTCAAATTTGCCGTAGCCGTTCATTTTTAAAAATTCTTTTGTAATCGCAGACCTGTCTGCGCCTGTGTCGAGGATAAACAACCGTTCCCTGTAATATTGTCAAGGGTTGCAAACTAAAAAATTGCGTTTGAGAAATAAAATAGCCCAAAGCGGTTGACTGCTCTGGGCTGAGTTACTAATCTTGATAATTACGTTGCGGGGCGTTACGGTTTATTGCATGGCAGTTTGCTTATTAACAGAAGTTAGCGTAGTGTATAATCAGTAAAATCCTAAACATGAGGTCGCATTGTGCTTTCAATTTACTTCGCCAATCCGTTTCGAGTGCGATTCCACCATATGGACCCCAATAAAACGAATTTCTCTTTTTACAAGATTTGAAATTCAAATTTAAGTCTCCATCAATAAGCGTAAGCATTGTTTCATATTCATTTTTTAGCACGGGCACATGATTTACAATCCCACATCGTGCGTACAGTTCCATTATATCGAACCATGAAGGTCTTACGATTTCATCTTGTATTGAACCGCCTGTGATTGACGTAAAAAGAAACGACCAACACGGGCTTATAAATTGCCCCCGCTTGTAGGTATAAACATCAACACCGGATTGCGAGAAGGTTGAAAGGTGGTTAATACTTTCGGCTAACAATGTCCTGTTTTGTTCGCTTCGCCAGCTTTGGCTGTGAGCAAGCATACGAAGGTGATACATACACGGCCACAAAACACCTTGCTTGAAAGAAGCCTTCTTTCTGTGCGTTTCGACCACTTCTTCAGATTTTTCATAATTTAACACGTTCGCAAAATTAGCAAGAGAAAAATCTACATCATATTTCAAATCAATAAAATGTCCCTCAGGTAAAAGATACTCGTACCCTGCCCTCAAAATAACCGAGCTTCTGTACAGATATAACCCAAATGATGTATATGAATAATCCGTGTCGGGTGTTTTTGGCTCTTTAACCGTGTATGCGGAATCGAACGGTTCCTTTTGCAAAAAACAGTTTATCGCTTTTGAAATATATTCATTGTCATGTGGAAAGCCCTTTTCTACAAGATAACGTAAACCGACTTCCATGTTGTCGTAATATTTTCCGCCGGTATAATTGCCGTGAAACGCATTACCAAACCAGCCATCGGGTTTTTGTGATTGTATAATGAGTTGAACAATTTTTTCGGGGAGTATTTTGTTCAATAGTTCGGCTTCTTCGCCTTGCGTTAGGTTGTTTAATATTTCTTTTTTAATGCGCAAAACGGTAGAAGGATTTGCATTGTCTAAAAGAAATTTGATTATTTTTTCCTTCATGCATTACACCGCCTAATATAAAATCGTTGCGCCAATCACAGCAAACTTCCGCAACGCACATAATGATTCTACACTGACATTGTACCATGCCCCATGCCATAATTCCACAGTAAAATCGCCGTTCGCCCAAAAAAGTGCGGCAGAGCGGCAGGGAAACGGTGGTGGGTAAAGCAAAACGGCGCGGGGAAAAGGATTGATTTTATCCTGTTCCCCGCTGTCGGTTGCGTGGTGGGTGAACATTTACCCTGTCTACCTATCCATGCCCTGTATCCGTGCGGGCCAACCGTGGCAAATGGTGTTTTGGTATGTGGGGGAGTGAATATTTTTACCCCCCATTAGGGGTCGTTCTGGCAGGGGCGGTTGTCCCGCTTTTTTGAAAATTTCTCTTTATTGGGCTTGTGACAAAATGGGGTGATTGGAACAAAAAATTTCCCCTCTACTTTCCCTCCCGTTTTTTCGCATTGTAAATTCCAACTCTTGAAAAATTTTTTATCTCTCTACTACCCCTCCCGATTTTTTGCGGGGTTAATAACCCTCATCGCATAATTTTTTTGAACAAGGCAAAACCCGCCGATAAAATCGACGGGTCGGGGTGTTCGGTGCGGGGTGTTTTGTCTGTTTAATTTGCAAAAAAATAACCCCTCTACCAACAGGCAAAAGAGGGGTCATGCGTTGCTCGTTAATTCGTGATAAAATTATCCTACACCTTTAGGTGTTGCGTTGGAAGCGGTGGGATAGCTTTTCCGAGGCAGACCACCACTTCGGTGCTTTGGCTTGGCTTGTGTGGCGTTTATTTGCGCCTGTATGCGTTATAAACCGCCACCGTGGTATGTTTTGCTCCTTTCCTGTAAAACTGCCTTAAACCGTTGCGAATGAGCCAGTTGTACATATTTTAGTGGTGGTTTTAGTTTGCCACCCTTTAGAGAGTAACCTATCTTTTTTCTTTATGGTGCTGCTGGACGGTGAAATTATGCTCCGTATTTGTATTGTTTTTCCTGTGCTAAACTCAGAAACCAGATTTAAGTAATCCAACTGCATCTTCCCCTCTTGTGTGCTGTGATAAATAAACATAATCGTCATCTTCTGTATTTTCGTAGGGGATAAGCTTTTCCATTTCTTCTTGGTCGTCTGCTGTGCCGACAAATATCCCGCCGATAAAATTCATATGGAAAATATCTTTATATTGCGGGTCTTTAAAAACAACCCATTTATCGGGGTATTTGGCTTTTGCTTCTTCCCATGTAATAAACATAAATAATCACTTCCTTTAGTAATTACAATATATCATGCGGGGCAAAAAATCAACACGGCAAGCAACTTACTCCATAATTTTTTCTTTGACAAATTCCATTCCCTATGGTAGTCTGTTCCCATTGAACAGCAAGGGTGCTGTGGACACAAATCCGTGCCGCAGTGTCTTTTTTTGTTTCAATTTATACCAAGATGCGAAAACGGAGTGACGTAATGATAGATATGCGATTGGCAGAAATGTTAAAAGGCGGCGTTATTATGGACGTTATGACGCCGGAGCAAGCAAAAATTGCAGAGGCCGCGGGCGCATGTGCGGTGATGGCATTGGAGCGGATACCTGCGGACATACGTGCTGCGGGCGGAGTGTCGCGCATGAGCGACCCTGCGATGATAAAGGAAATACAACGCGCCGTTACCATCCCTGTAATGGCAAAGGTACGTATCGGGCATTTTGTAGAGGCAAAAATCCTGCAAGCCATCGAGATAGATTACATCGACGAAAGCGAAGTGCTCACCCCCGCCGATGACAGCTTTCATATCGACAAAACACAGTTTAAAATACCGTTTGTGTGTGGTGCAAAGGACTTAGGCGAAGCCCTGCGCCGCATACAAGAAGGCGCGTCGATGATACGCACAAAGGGCGAGGCAGGCACAGGCGACGTGGTACAAGCAGTGCGCCATATGCGAAAAATGACAGGACAAATCCGCGAGCTAACCGTAAAATCCCCCGATGAGCTGTACGACACGGCAAAACAACTCGCTGTACCGTATGAGCTTGTGAAAAATGTAGCGCAAAACGGAAAATTACCCGTCGTAATGTTTTCCGCAGGCGGCGTTGCCACCCCTGCCGACGCCGCGTTAATGATGAGCCTTGGCGCAGAAGGTGTTTTTGTAGGCTCCGGCATTTTTAAATCGGGCGACCCGGCAAAACGTGCGGCGGCGATTGTGCAAGCCGTAACAAATTACAAGGACGCAAAAATTTTGGCAGAAGTCTCCGAGGACTTAGGCGAAGCAATGGTAGGCATAAACGAGCAGGAAATAAAACTATTAATGGCAGAGCGCGGGCAATGAAAATAGGCGTATTGGCTTTGCAAGGCGCGTTTATCGAGCATATAAATATGCTTAAAGCCTTGGGCGCAGCCCCCGTAGAAATCCGCCAAAAAGCCGACTTAGCCCCCGATTTTAGCGGGCTGGTTTTGCCCGGCGGCGAAAGCACGGTTATGAGCCTGCTGCTGCATAAACTGGGTTTATTTGAGCCGCTCCGCACAGCTATCATTGGTGGCTTGCCCACCTTTGGCACATGTGCGGGGCTTATTTTATTGGCACAGCATTTTAATGTGCTGGACGTTGCCGTAAACCGCCACGGCTTTGGGCGGCAGATAAACAGCTTTAGCGAATACGGGGATTTTGCGGGGCTTGGACAAACGCCCATGGTATTTATCCGAGGCCCGTACATCACGGAGGTCGGAGACGATGTAAAAATTTTGGCTCGCGCAAAAGATAAAATCGTAGCAGTACAGCAAAATAACATACTGGGAGTGGCATTCCATCCCGAGCTTACAGATGACAGCAAGGTGCATGAATATTTTTTAAAAAAAACTATTGACAAATAAAAAAACCTGTGTAACAATAGCTCTCGTGGCAAAGGTGCCGAGGAAACCCGTTGGGGGTTATCGCTCGGCATTTTTAATATAACGACAGCAAAGACGCTGTGGATACTTTTGTATCCCGGCGTCTTTCTTGTTTGTATAACATAACGGCCAAAGGCCGCCTATGTTATAGACATCCCGCCGAGAAATTGCGAAGCAATTTCCCGGCATAGAACTAAAAAGAGGAGGATATTAAAATGACACAAATCCCGGAACTATTCGGAAGCATGGTTTTCAATGACTCGGTAATGAAATCGAGGCTTCCAAAGGACATTTACAAGGCACTTAAAAAGACAATGCAGCTTGGTACACACTTGGAGTTGGACGTTGCAAACGTAGTAGCCAACGCAATGAAGGACTGGGCGACAGAAAAAGGCGCGACACACTTTACGCACTGGTTTCAGCCGATGACAGGCTTCACGGCGGAAAAACATGACGGCTTTATTTCACCGGCAGGTGACGGAACCGTTATCATGGAATTCTCCGGTAAGGAATTGGTACGCGGCGAGCCGGACGCCTCCAGCTTTCCGTCAGGCGGTCTGCGCTGTACCTTTGAGGCGCGTGGTTATACCGTTTGGGACACGACCTCATATGCATTTATCAAAGACGGCTCTTTGTACATCCCCACAGCGTTTTGCTCCTACGGCGGCGAGGCGTTGGATAAAAAAACACCGCTTCTGCGCTCCATGGAGGCGATTAACAAACAGGCACTGCGTATTCTAAAGCTTTTCGGAAGCAAAGCGAAAAGCGTAAGCACCACCGTAGGGCCGGAGCAGGAGTACTTCCTTATTGACAAAGACGTATACTTAAAACGTCCCGACCTCGTATATACAGGCCGCACACTATTCGGCGCAAGCCCACCAAAAGGGCAGGAGCTGGATGACCACTACTTTGGTGCAATAAAGCCCCGTGTAGCCGCATTTATGAAGGAATTCGAAGAAGAAATGTGGAAGCTCGGCGTTACCGCAAAAACAAAACATAACGAAGTAGCACCCGCACAGCACGAATTTGCTCCGATTTTTTCCACAACAAACATAGCAACCGACCATAACCAGCTTGCAATGGAAATGCTAAAAACCGTAGCAGGACGCCACGGACTTGCGTGTCTTCTCCACGAAAAGCCCTTCGCCGGTGTAAACGGAAACGGTAAGCATAACAACTGGGCGATTTCCACCGACCTTGGACAAAACCTACTCGAACCGGGCGAAACACCCTACGAAAACGCACAGTTTTTATTATTCCTCGTTGCTGTAATCAAAGCGGTTGACGATTATCAAGACCTGATGCGCGTATCCGTAGCAAACGCGGGCAACGACCACCGCCTCGGCGCAAACGAAGCCCCTCCCGCCATCGTATCCATGTTCCTTGGCGACGAGCTTACGGGAATCCTCGACGCGATAGAATCCGGCGCGGAATACCACGGACCCGACAAGCAGCCCATGGAAATCGGCGTAACCGTTTTGCCCCACTTCCCAAAAGACACAACCGACCGTAACCGCACCTCGCCGTTTGCATTCACGGGCAATAAATTTGAGTTTAGAATGCTCGGCTCCACGTTTTCCATCTCCGGCGCGAATATTGTGCTAAATACCGCCGTAGCAGAAATCCTCGGCCAGTTTGCCGACACATTGGAAAGCTCAAAAAACTTTAATGCCGACCTTGCCGCGCTGGTTAAAAAGACAATATGCGCACACAAGCGGATTATCTTTAACGGCAACAACTACGCCGATGAGTGGGTGGAAGAAGCAAATAAACGCGGGCTATCCAACCTACGCACCACAGTAGAAGCCCTGCCCGCATTTATCGCCAAAAAAAGCATAGATGTATTTACAAAGCACGGCGTTTTTACAGAAACGGAAATAAAATCACGCTACGAAATCCTTGTAGAAGGCTATTGCAAAACCATCCACATCGAAGCACTAACCATGGTAGACATCGTAAACGAAGAAATCATCCCCGCCTGCGTAAGCTACCAAAACGAGCTGGTAAAGCTGCTTAGCAGGAAAAAATCCGCAGGCGACTTCGACTGCACCATGGAAGAACGACTGCTCACCAAAATTTCCAAGCTATGCACATGCCTCGTGAAAAAACTCGACACCTTAGACGCCGCACTCCTAAAAGTAGGCGAAGAACACGAAGCAATCGCACATGCAAAGCTTTACCGCGACGTAGTATTTGCAGCAATGAACGAACTACGGCTTTCCGCAGACCAGTTGGAAACCTGTGTTTCTAAAAAGCACTGGCCGCTCCCGTCTTATGGGGAGATTCTATACAGTGTTAACTAACTAAAACAGCGGGGGCTATGCACGGGCGCAGTAAGCGAAGCGCACGCGCCACCCCCCGCACCCCCTGCAAACTTTTTAAAAAAAGTTTGACAAAAAAACGACATTGGGAGGAATTTTTATGCTAGGAATCGTACTTGTAATCGTAGGTTTTGTATTGTTTCATAATGCTTGGTTTGGGCTTTTTGGAGAAGTTAAGGGAGAGAAAGCCGGTAAAACGCTTTCTGTGGTTAACTTCCTTGGTGGTGCTTCCATATTGGCTATTGCCGCATTTATGCTTTTGTCGCCGGATGTTTATGGCGGGTCGTATTTTTCCGTGATGATTTACTTCATGGTGGGTCTTACTTACATTTACATCGGCTTTGACCACTTGTATGGGCTTGATGCAAAGCCATTTGGCGTATTTTGTCTCACCGGCGCGATTGCACTTTTTATCGGCGGCGTGCTTACCATAGAGGGTGGACTTGATACTTGGCGCGAGGTATGGTTACTGATTTGCTGGTTTTCTTGGGCGTTTCTGTGGTTTATCTTGTTTCTCGAATGCGCACTTGAGAAAAAATTCGGCAAGCTTACGGCGGTTACGTGCCTTGTCACTACCTTCTACACAGGCTGGATTCCCGGTATGATGATGTTGGCAGGTTGGTGGTAAAATGAGCTACAGAACACATAACTGCGGAGAACTCCGCAAAAAAGATGTCGGCCGGCAAGTAAAACTTGCCGGCTGGATTGATATAATCCGCGACCACGGCGGAGTGACGTTTATACATTTGCGTGACCACTATGGGGTTACGCAAATTGTGCTTGACAGGGCATATGAAATTGGGCGCGAATATGTAATTTCCGTAGACGGCACGCTGCGCGAGCGCGACAGCGATACAATAAATGAAAAGCTACCCACGGGTGAAGTAGAGCTAAAGGTAGAAAATCTCACAGTGCTTGGTGAGGTGTACAGACAGCTACCATTTACAATAGAAGAATCCACCCAAACCCGCGAAGATGTTCGCCTAAAATACCGCTTCCTAGACCTGCGTAATCCTGATGTGCATAAAAATATCGTCCTGCGCTCGGAAGTAATAAAATTTATGCGCACAAAAATGGAGCAGCTTGGCTTTATGGAGATTCAAACTCCCATTCTAACATCCTCGTCACCAGAAGGCGCACGTGATTACCTTGTGCCAAGCCGAAAGCATAAGGGTATGTTTTATGCCTTGCCGCAAGCCCCGCAGATTTTTAAGCAGCTTCTTATGGTGAGCGGCTTTGACAAGTATTTTCAAATCGCGCCATGCTTCCGCGATGAGGATTCCCGCGCAGACCGTTCTCCGGGCGAGTTTTACCAGCTCGATTTCGAAATGGCTTTCGCCACACAGGAGGATGTTTTTAGCGTGGCAGAATCCGTGTTGCACGATACATTTGCGGCATTTTCCGATAAAAAAATTACCGCTGCACCTTTCCCGCGCATTCCCTTTGTCGAGTGCATGGCAAAGTACGGCACGGATAAGCCGGATTTGCGCAACCCGCTGGTTATCACCGACCTAACCGATTTTTTTGGCGATGTAAGCTTCGCGCCGTTTAAAAACAAGCCTGTGCGCGGTATCGTGGCAAACTGTGCAAACCGCGCAAAATCTTTTTTCGAAAACATGCTGGCCTTTGCAGAAGAAATAGGTATGCCGGGATTGGGATACATTTCTGTGTTGGAGGGCTTGGAATTAAAAGGCCCCATCGTAAAATTTCTTTCCTCGGAAAAGCAAAATGAGCTATTGTCCTCGCTAAAGCTTAAAGAAAATGATACGGTGTTTTTTATATGCGCACATAAAAACCTCGTGGATTCGCAAGCCGGGCAAATCCGCACAGAGCTTGGCAAGCGTCTGGATTTAATCACCGACGAGTTTGCGTTCTGCTTTGTCACCGACTTCCCTATGTACGAAAAAAACGAAATCACAGGCGCGATAGAATTTACACACAACCCGTTCTCCATGCCCCAAGGCGAAATGCACGCGTTAGAAAACCTTGACCCAACAGAAATCACAGCTTTCCAATACGACATCGTATGTAACGGCATAGAGCTTTCTTCCGGTGCGGTACGCAACCACCGCCCCGACATCATGGCAAAAGCATTCGCGATAGCGGGCTACAAAACGCAAGAAATCGAAGAAAAATTTCCTGCGCTGTATAACGCCGTCCAATACGGCGCACCACCCCATGCAGGCATGGCCCCGGGCATAGAACGAATCCTAATGCTGCTATCCAATAACGAAAATATCCGCGAAGTAACCGCCTTCCCCATGAACGCCAACGCACAAGACCTACTACTCGGCGCACCAAACACTATATCGGAAGCACAGCTACGCGAGGCAAATATTAAAATACGGTAGTGCTTTTCTCACGCTAGCCCTTGTTTACATCTTCGATTAGCTTGCGCATACGCATTCCGTGTTCTATTGCATCGTCGTAGATAAATTTTATTTCCGGGGTTTGGCGTAGATTTATTGTGTCTGCTATGCGCTTGCGTATAAAGCCTGTCGCACTGGTTAAGGCTTTCATTGTTTCTTCTTGCTTTGCTTCGTCACCAAAGATGGATACGCGTATCTTGCAGTGCTTTAAGTCGTTTGTTGTTTCTGCACCCAGGACGGATACTACCGCTCCTATGCGTGGGTCGGAAAGCTCGGAACGGATTACATCTGCCGATACGCGTGCGATTTCGTCGTTGATTCTTATTAGTCTTGTTTTCATATTAGCGGGGAATCTCCTCCATGACATACGCTTCTACTTTGTCGCCTTCTTTTATGTCGTTGTAGTTTTTGAATACCATGCCGCATTCGTAGCCCGAGGCTACTTCTTTGGCGTCGTCCTTAAAGCGTTTTAGGGTGTCCAAAGTGCCGTCGTAGATTACGCGGCCGTCGCGCACTATGCGGATTTGGGCATTGCGGGTGATTTTGCCGTCGATTACGTGGCAGCCCGCGATTGTGCCTACGCCGGACGCTTTAAAGATTTGGCGGATTTCTGCGTTACCCAAGATTTTTTCTTTAAACTCCGGGTCTAGCATTCCCTTCATCGCCGCTTCTATGTCATCTATTGCGGAGTAAATTACGCTGTACATACGAATGTCTACGTTTTCGGTTTCTGCGACGGATTTTGCTACAGGCTCGGGGCGCACGTTAAAGCCCAGTATTATTGCATTGGAAGCGGAGGCCAGCATTACGTCGGACTCGGTTATCGCGCCTACGCCTGTGTGGATTATACGAACGCGTACTTCTTCGTTGGTAAGTTTTTCCAAACTGCCGCGGAGGGCTTCTACAGAGCCTTGTACGTCGGCCTTTACTACGATGTTAAGGTCTTTTACTTGGCCTGCCTGTATTTGGTTAAAGAGGTCTTCTAGGGACACTTTGCCTTGGGTCGCGCTTATTAGGTTTTCGCGGCCTTTTGCCACCACTGTCTCGGAAAGCTGACGAGCTTGCTTGTCGGAGGTTGCGGCATAAAGGGTGTCGCCTGTGGTGGGGACTTCTGCGAGGCCGATAATTTCTACTGTGCGGGACGGGCCTGCGGTTTCTACGTTTTCGCCGCGGCTGTTTACCATGGCGCGAACGCGACCGCTAACTGCACCTGCCACCACGGGGTCGCCTACACGGAGTGTGCCTTCTTGGACGAGGATGGTGGCTACGGGGCCGCGTCCTTTGTCCAGTTTGGCTTCTATTATGCTGCCGCGTGCGGGCTTGTTGGGGTTGGCTTTCAGCTCTTTCATTTCCGCTACAAGCAGAATCATTTCCAGTAGCTGGTCTATTCCCATTTTTTCGCGTGCGGATACAGGCACGGTGATTGTTGTGCCGCCCCAGTCCTCGGATTGCAGGCCGTGGTCTGTTAACTGTTGTTTTACCTTGTCGGGGTTTGCGTTGGGTTTATCCATCATTGTGATGGCCACGATGATTTCTACCCCGGCGGCCTTGGCGTGGTTGATGGCCTCTACGGTTTGCGGCATTACGCCGTCGTCGGCAGCCACTACGAGGATGGCGATGTCGGTGATTTGCGCACCGCGCATACGCATGGCTGTAAAGGCCTCATGGCCCGGTGTATCCAAGAATGTCACGCGTTTATTTTCATTAGATTTAAGGCGAACGCTGTACGCACCGATATGCTGGGTAATGCCGCCGCTTTCCGACTGCTGCACGTTTGAGCTGCGGATAACGTCGAGAAGCGAGGTTTTTCCGTGGTCTACGTGACCCATTACCACAACTACGGGCGGACGCGGAACAAGGTCCTTTTCGTCGTCCGGCTCGGTGCTGAAGGCTTCCGCGAATACGTCTACTTCTACGTATTCGTCCACGAGTACGCCGAAGGATTCGCCTACCATGGTGGCCGTCTCAAAGTCAATTGTTTGGTTGGCCGTTACCATAAGCCCGTTTTTCATCAGGACTTTGATGACATCGGCATTAGAACGTAGCAGTTTTTCCGCGAGGTCGCGTACCGTGATTGTTTCGGCTACGGTAATCATCGTTACCGTCGGCTGAACGCGCACAGGCATGGGGCGTTTTGCGGGCTTGCTCCGCCCTGCCCTGCGGTCCAGGCCTTGACGGTTTTCCTTGCTGTAGTTGTCTTTTTTATCTTTTTTGCTGATTGAGTTTGCTTGCTGGATACGATTCCATTGTTGGCGTTTGTCGTCCTTGGTCGGCTCGGTTTTTTTAAGCTCCGTAGTACCGCCGCGGCCTGCGCCGCCGCCAAATCCACCACCGGGGCGTCCTCCGCCGCCTTGGCCGGGACGTCCTCCGCCGAAGCCACCGCCACCCGGGCGATTGCCTCCGAAGCCGCCACCTTGGCCGCCGCCGGGACGGTTGCCGCCAAAGCCTCCACCTCCCGGGCGATTGCCACCAAAGCCTCCACCGGCGC
>WQRQ01000044.1 GCA_009786685.1 Defluviitaleaceae bacterium | reverse complement strand
CCCGCCGCGCCCGCCGGAAGCACCCAATGCAGAACTCATTGCCTGTGCAGCAATTTCGCCGGGGCTATGGTCGTCGGGCAGTAGGCTGTCGTAGTCTCTGGGGTCGTTATTTTCTCTCATCATGCGCATGTTATTGGCCTTCATGTACATGCCCGGCGAATGCTCGATTAAAAATGCCCTGTCGCGCTGGGGTACATTGTCGCCGTTTGCTATGCGCGATGCGATTTTCATTGCGATGTTTAAGTTGTTGTTATGCTCGCCTTGTGCTTCCATTTGCTCGCGGTTTTGCTCAGCCTGCTGTCTAAGCTTAGCGGACATGTGCGACATATCCTGCACCACCCCGTTATTACGCATGGATGCGCGCACAAGCTGCTTGGCCTCGTCGCTAAGCTCCAACTCGAAAGGCGCAAGGTCTTCCTCGGAAAATTCTCCGTTAACGGGAACCACAGGCGGCGGAATCACAAACATAGAAGGCATAGCGTGTGTGTTTTGATTAATTTTCATAGTCAACACTCCTTGTACCGTCGAGCTTTAGCTCGGCAACGGCTTTAGCTCGACAAACTTCTCCTAACAAGTGTATCGGCATACAAATGACAAATTCTTAGACAATGTCATAACATTTGTCACACGTACTTATGTATACTTAACGCGAGTTGAAAGGCACAACCCTTGCAACTGCTGCATTAACAGGCTCTAAACGTCAAACGAAATGCAACGTCCCTGCGTATATACCTGCTCTGTTGTCACATGCTGCTTAGGTTGTCACACCTCGACACTCGCCCCTCTTTGGAATCAAACGTCAAGCTTGGTTTATACCGCGATATTAACGCGCGCGGCGGTATAAGTTTTGGTTTGCTTCCAAAACATTCATGTAATATGAAGAATTCTCGGTAAACCCCGCCTGTACAGCATATTTATGAATGGAAAAAACCACATAGAAAGGAGAAAAAACATGGCAGAATTAGTAGCTGCTTCTGCGACGCTTCGCCTCACAAACGAAGACCGTAAAAGCGTATTTTCTGTGGGCGGCGTATCGCCCAATGTTTCGGCACAAGCCGCCGCAGGCTTTGTTAATGCTGTAGAAAAAATCTACAACAACGGACAATGCGCTGCCAGAGTTAGCATTGTACTAAACCTAAAGCGATAAAATCGCACCATTTTAAAAAGAAAGGAGGTGTAACATGCGGCATTATTCTCTAGTGTTTAACACAACAACCGGCTCTCGCAGGAGTATGCGGATAAACAACCCAAATTGCGACCTGCCCGTCCCCGAAATCCAAACAGCAATCGGCCAAATGATAGCAAACGATATATTCGACCCGGAACGCGGCGGGCTGGAAAGCCTAAACAGGATGGAGCTTACTACCATCGAGCGCAAGATAATCATATAAGTAAGAAGCGTGTAACAGGATAAATTCCTTTGCACGCTTTTTTTGTGTAAGTATGGTAAAATACGGCAATGGATAAAACAAGAGAAATATGGTTGCAAGTGGAGGCGGCTAACAAAATAATGTTAATTTTTCTTATAACGAATTACTAGAAATTAGGAAGGGATGTGATACGTTGGACACGACCATAACAATGAATGAAGAACATGGTTATTGTTGCCTGCAAATTTATGGTGACAATATTTGTTTTACGGAAATTGAAAAAGAGCTTGGCTTAAAAGCAAGTCATACGGCAGAAAAAGGAAAACACTTAGTGTCAAGTTATGGCACTATCACATCAAGAATATGCCGAGATAATGGATGGTTTTACGTTGTGGAGTTTAACAGCAGATACGATTTCTTAAATTCACTAGGTTCTCTTTTACTAACGATTTACCCACAAAAAGACAAGCTAAGGTTGTTGGCTGAAAAATTTGAGGGGACAGATATTTTCATATCAATCTCTGTGTGTTCAGATTACGCACAAATGTCTTTTGAAATTAATCCTGAATTGCAAAAACTAATAGCAGAAATGGGATTCCCTTTGCATTTTTCAATTTTGTCATTTGGAATGGTAGACCCATGACCATGGATAGAGCAAGACAGTGAGAAAAAAATGGTGTATTTCGACGTAAGGGGAAGTAGATTGTTTTCTTTAAATTTATTCTGTATTTCGTTGTGAGTCCTGATTCTGCAAATATACGGGGAGTATTTGGTAGTAAATCGTGGAATAGGAACAATAGTTACGATAATCTATAACGGGACAAACAATTTTTTACTGGAACTCGTTTGATTGTCCTTTTGACCATCCGGAAAGAAATTCGGAAAGAAATGTTCATACTTGGATAACGGCAAAAGAAGTGGTTTGCACTAAAGCTATAAATAATACTTGAATATTTTTCAACCGCAAACCAAATACAACAAAATGTAGCAGCGCGTAATGCGGCGTTTCAAAGTGCAAAAAGGGATTCGGGAATACTCATGCTGGAATGCAGCAACATGAGCATTTGAGAACATTTACAACGAGAATGTTACCACGCGGATATGCTCCAACGATGATTTGATGGTAAACCATAGTCAAAAAAACTGCTATGTATTTCAGTTAAGCATTGAATCTATAGCGGTTTACAATAAGGAGCGATAAAATTATGTTAAAGTATTCTTTCAAAGCAATAAAAAAAAAGCTTAATCCAATGATTGCTATTGGTCTTGAACCTGAATTAACCCTGTCTATGTATGGCAAAGAATACATGATTATTGGCTATGACGGCAAGTGTTCATTTCAACGATGTGGTATTAATGATGGTAGTGGTGAGGTTTATTATAATACCTTGGACGAATTATATAATTCCATAACCGTTGACAATATTTTATTAAAAAGAGATTGGGGTGATATTATAGGATTTGATTGCGATGATTACGAGTGGGAACATGGTGTATAAATCACTGGATACATACGACATGGCACACAACAAGCACTTGGCAGAGATGGTGGAATGAGGTGACCATGTTAAAAATTAGAAAAAAATCGTTTGAATTATTAAAAACCTGCATAACTTCCGTTTATAGAATCCAGAAATAACGATATTTACACTGCGGATTTTTATAACGAATTAAGAGAAGTTGTTAGCGATGAATTTTGCGATAAGGGGCTTCATCCTAACAGTGAGCCTAATTCACGACAAACGCATGAATTAACAAAGAATTACAAGATATGAAGAAATTGTGATAAAGTAGCCCCAAAGGGGGTTAAAAGATGGAAAGAATATTGATGTATATAGAATAACCGTTAAAACCCCTCCGTGTTTTCCATGTCAACCGAACAAAGCTCGGTTGGAGATAAAATATGCGGAAAGGATTGTCCTCCTCTCGCCGACTCGTTTTTTTGAACTTAAATTTTGCTCTTCTTTGCAAGCACCGCATAGACCGTCAAAATCGGCAACATATACAGCACCGCGGGAGCAAACATCGTCGCAGGGTCTGTAGCCATGTATTCGCGAAGAAGCAGTGCCATCGGTCGCCACTCGTCGGTGCGAATAAACGCTAACGCGCCCTCGATTGCCGACCACTGCATTACGATTGTGATAATAAAAAACGTTACTGCGCCGTTTTTTATCAGCGGCAACACGAAGCTCCGCAAGATGCAAAGCAACCCTGCACCGTCTATTGTCGCGGCTTCGAGTACGTCGTCCGGCACCTGTGATATAAACTGCCGAAAAAGAAACACACCGAGCGGCGAAAATATCGCCGGCAGAATCACAGCCCACGGCGTGTCGAACATTTCTAGATGGTGCAGGATTTGATGCAGCGGCACAAGGGTCACATGAAACGGCAGCACCATCGCCGCCACAAAAAGGAAAAATAGTATCTCTCTCCCGGCAAATCTTATCTTTGCGAAAACAAATCCTAAGATAAACGCGAAAACGAATTGCAACAACGCAACTGTCACCGTAAATAACAGGCTTACATATAACGCACGCAGAAAACGTGCATCAAGTGACTCGCGGAACTGCTCATGCGAAAAATAACGCGGCAAGAAATACCCCGGCGCAAATCGATTTGCGGGGTTTTCGACCTGCGTCACGTATGCGGCGATTTCATCCGTCGGCATAAGGGCGAGAATCAGCACCTGGTACACAGGGTACAAAACTACAATAAGCACGAGCGCAAGCGCGGCAAATGCTAAAAATTTTCTCATTCAATCCCCCGTTTTTCCCAAAAAAGAATCCCCGCAAGGCACGCAAGGACAATAAACGACAAAATCACGCCGCCCGTTGCCGCGCGTTCGTATTGCAGTCGCATAAAGTTGTTGTAGACAAAGTGCTGAATCATATACAGTTGGCGCGGCGGATAGTTTGCCCACACCGCAAAAATCTCGCGAAAAATGCTGCCCGAAAAAAGCATGTTCAAAAGCAGCAAGTACACCGTACGAGGCTTTTCATGTGGTAAAAGCACATACCATAGAAGTTTTGCGCGACTCTTGCTCTCTATGCGGAACGCGTCAAGATACTCCTCCGGCAAACGCGAAAGCCCCGCGAAATAAACCAGTATCCCAAAGCCCGAATAACGCCAGAGAAACAACACTAACAACGGCACGTACAGCCATGCGCCGTGGAACAGATTTAGAGTCATTATTCCGTCAAAAAAGCCGCTCACAAATCCCCTGTGGTGAAAAAGCCACATCCATACAAACGAAATACTTACCGCCGGCACTGCAATGGGCAAAAATAAAAGCTTGCGCGGGATCACCCGTCCGAGCATCGAAAAGCGAAGCAAATAAGCCGCACCAAAGCTGCATACAAAAGCAAGCGCGAGCGACAAAAACGTAAAAATCAGTGTGTTAATCATTGCCATGCGGAAAAGTTCGCTACTAAACAGGTCGGCATAGTTTGCAAGCCCAACAAACCGCCGCCCGTCTAGGAGGTCAAAAAAGCTGTAATAAAAGCCCAACAGAAACGGAAGCAAATAAAACAGTGCGAAGCCAAATAGCCCCACCGAAAAAATTGCAGGTAGCCAAAAATTATTTACACGCCGGTTTAAAAACTTCAATCACAATCACTCATTAACATATATCCACATAATATCCGCCACGCGCCCAACGGCAACGTCACGTGTGAGTGCACCGTGTACATATTGCACCACCACGTCGTAAATCGCTATACGTATGCTCGCGGGTAAGATTGGAAAAGTGTTTACTCTGTATATAACCGCCTCAAAGTCCGCAAAGGTTTCACCGGGAAAATTTTCTCTTATATAGCTTTCGCTCGGTCTCCTCGGCAAATCAAGCCACTCGTTCGCAAATCTCGTGGGGCGGGCTTCGTGGTAGTCTATCAGAAATTCCGCCGCAAGCTCCCGATTTTCTCCGACAGTCAAAACCGCATATCCCATACCCAAATAAAAAATATATTCGCCGCGCATGGTAGGTAGCGGCAAAATTGCGTGAGTGAAATACTTGTTATGGACGCGTATACTGTTTGAAAATGTAAAATCGCTCAAACTTGATTGATTATTGTAGGCCGGGCTTACGAGCGTGGCATACAACCCGATTGTTTGCGAAAATTCCTCATGTCGCTCTCCGCGACCCAAAGCAAACAATAAATCCTCGTCAAACCAAAAAAACGGCGGCACATTCGAAATGGGATCTGACGGCGAAAAATCTGACGAATAACGCCATGCGGCTGAAGCGCATGAAATGGGGGATGTTCCCGTTTCGTCGTACATGCGCTGTACAATTTGCAAAAAATCCGCCCATGTCCAGCTTTGCGCACGCTCCTTCAGGTATTCGAGCTCCGGGTGTGTGTTCGGAACGAGCAATAAAGGAACGCTTACTATGATCGGCAGGTGATAAAGCCCACCGTTGTGCAAAAGCAGCTCGTACATATGCGTATAAAATCGCTCGTTATTTTCAATAAAACTCCTTCGCGTAAAAGGTAAAAGGTCAACCAGCAAGCCTCTTTCAATAAACGAAGCCAAATCGAAATTGGCGGTGGAGGCAGTAGCGGGTGTAGAAATTATGTCCCAGTTTGCTGTGCCTGCAAAGATAGCGGCATTTAACGTTTCAATATACTCGACATAAGCGACAGGGCATGCCATAGGTGTCGCAAAATCGATTTGAACAAGGGCTTCCCGTTCGTCGGCAAACACGCCCAGGTCGTGCTGTACTCCAAAATGATGTACTCCGGGAAACAGCGCGAAATATCTGATAACGGGTGTTTCCGCAATACCCGCCGCTATCTCCAGCGTTCGCGCCCTCGCAGCTTCGCCGTATAATGGCGTAAACAGCCATTCCATATGCGTAAAGCGGCTGCCGTCATGATACGTAAACACAAAGTGCAAGCGTCCGTCACCCAAAATCGATATAGAATAAATCCATCCGGAGTTTAATCTGCGAAACACGCTTAGGGCAGAGTTTGTCTTGTCGCGCAGAAAATAAACCTCTTGCGTGTTTGTATCGTATACGAACATTTGGATGAAATTAAATAAGTACAAAATCTCTCTGTATGAGCAGAACAATATATTTTCAATTCGTCCCGTTTCGGTGTCCCACGTTTTTTCCCAAACGACGCGGCCCGTGGGTATTTCTATTTTTCTTACGTTATAGTCCCTGCCCATGTATCGTACAAATGCGCCGCTGTCGTCCATATAAGAACCGTGAAAGTACAATCCGTAAAAATGCCCGCCGCCTACTGTGCCGCCCGCAAACGTAAATAACGGAAAATCTTGTTGCGTATCCTGTAAAAATTCATGCAAAACTTCGCCCGTTTTTGTAAAGAAGACATAGCCGTTACTAAAAACGTGCACAAGAATATCGTTGTACACATAGGTCGAGCCGACGCCGAAAGTGTCGAAGTTAATTGCTTGTAAAATTACTTCGGGAATCCTTTCCCAGCGATGCCTTTCCACTAATTCCCCGGCTGTGTTGTATATGTACATATACACGTTTACCGGCGGAATGTATCTGTATATGAAGTTTGGACAGTTTACCCCAAGCACATATAATCGTCCGCAATCATTAACAGCAGCTGCAATAAAGGCCTCCCACTCAGGCGGCACGGCAAAAAAATCCTCATAATATAAAAGACATTCGCTTGCAAGCACAATACGCTGTGCGCTGCGTGTTCTGATTATGCCGCCTCCTACACGCTCGTTCAGAACAACCAAATACCCGCCTGCTGTTTGTCCGATAATCTTTCTGATTGTGAAATCCTCGCGCACAAGCTCCGCATCGTCATAAAACACATACGTCCCTCTCAGACGAACGGCTTGCGGCCGTAGCGGGTCATTGGTTACGTCTTCCGTAAGCCGCCCACCACCACCGCGAATGAAAAGGAAAACGCCGCCGAGAGCTAAAACGACACACACGCCGAGAATAATCAATAAATTTTTGTTTTTTATTTTCATGCACCTCTTTAAATTCTATATAGGGTCGGGGAGATTTGACCCCGACCGCAGCGATTGCATCTTGTATCCACGGTGGATGTGCGTATACCTATTAGAGCAATCGACCACATCGAATACAGGTCCCGGTTTCATCTATTTGCTCTTGTTGTGCGCCGGATACATCTGTTAATGGCGAATGCACGTCGCTTGCGAGAATATGTATTCCCGCGCCGCCGTTGGATTCAGCCAACACTATATAGATTCACAACTTACATGTAACATTCTACAGGATGAAGGGTTAAGTTTTAGTTAAATTTTGGCAAGTTCTAATAAAATTTTTGTACCTGCATCAAGCTTGCTCGTTATGTTAATTTTTACGTGGCTTTTTTCAAGTATACTTTTGGTAATTGCCAATCCCAAGCCATGACCGCCCAATTTTTTTGAACGTGCCTTATCCACGCAAAACAGCGGTTCAAATATATTCTTCAAAGCATCTTCGGGGATGCCCACGCCGCTGTCTTCGATGCTTATAGATTCTTCGGATAAAATTATTTTAACCATGCCACCTTCGACGTTGTATCTGACGGCATTATGCACCAAGTTTTGAAAAGCTCGCGTTAAAAGCACCTCGTCACCACGAATACGGCAATCCCCGACGATTTCAACGCATAATTTTTTCTTTTCTGCTTCCGTGACCAACTCTTTCACAATTTTCTCGAAAACAGCCCTTCCGTTGAAACTCTGCCAATCCGCTTCGTCCGCAACTGCGTTAATTAACAATAATCCGTCAACGAATTTAATAAGATGCTCGGTGTTTGCCTTAATGGTATCTATCACTTCCTTATATTCCTCTTGTGACGGTCTCTCGTCCATTTGTAGGACTTCAATATTGGTAAGTATAGCTGTTAGCGGTGTTTTTAGTTCATGTGCAGCATTTTGAGAAAAAAGCTTTTGCTGCTCGAATGAGCGGTTCAGTTTGCCGAGCATGTTATTAAAGGAGTTGGCAAGCCGTGCAAGCTCATCTTTGCTTTGGGGCGGTTCGATAAAAGAAGTTAAATTGTTTGCGTCTGTTTCCTCTATTTTTTCAGCTAAAACTTTGACGGGTTTAAGCGACTGCACTGATATTATGTAGGCCACAAAAACCCCGGCAATCATAAATGCAACGATAATTATTATACTATATGTTCTGAATTCATCGTGTGCGTCTGGGTTCATGTAGAATATATCAAAGACTTCTACATCCGTGATATCTGTAATGCGCGTTGGAAATTTAAATTCAAAGTCAAAGTCAATATCTATCGGCATCATATCGTACCTTGGGGATATTTCAATGTCATCCAATATAGCCCTTAACGGAACTTGGAATGTCCGTAAAACACCAAGATTGAACAGGTAAGTCAGTGCCGCCATAGTAATAAAAAGGGCAAGCATTGTTAAAACCGTTATTCTTGCCCGAAGAGATAATCTATTCCACATAATAGCCCAGTCCCCTCCTGTTCCTTATAAAGCCTTCGGGGATTTTTTTTCGGAGGTTGCATATATGAACCTTAAGGGCTTCATGCACATGTTCTGCGTCGGTTTCCCATATGCTCTCGATAATTTCGGTTGCAGATACAGTTTCGCCACGGCGCAAGCACAAATGCTCGATTATTCTGTATTCCTTTTTTGCAAGCTCAAGTTCCTTGCCCGATACAAACAGCTTCCTCGCTGAGGTGTCAACTTTTATATTTCCAATTTCAATAACGCTGTCGCCGGTTTTGAAGTTGCGACGCAGCAGTGCGCGAACCCTTGCTTCAAGCTCGGCAAAGTGAAAGGGTTTTGCAAGATAATCGTTCGCGCCCCTGTCAAGTCCTTCGATTTTATCTTCAAGTTCACTCCTTGCGGACAGAATAAGCACAGGAATGTCCTTGTTCTCCTCACGAATTTTAGATAGTACGTCCATGCCTTGAAGAATCGGAATATTAAGGTCGAGCACAACAAGGGCATAATTATTTGAAAAAAATAAATCCAAGGCTTCTTCACCATCAGATGCGGCATCCGCTAAAAACCCGAGTTTGTGAAAGCCTCTGTACAGTGCACTTTGTAATGACGGGTCATCTTCAACTATAAGCAATTTCATAATTCGCACCTCCGCGTTCATGATACCATACGAAAGTTAAGTTTAGGTTAAATTTATATCGTTACACGTGATTGGAGTACCGGACGTTTGGCATCTTTCCCGCTTACCAACATTTCGCTGAATTTATCCTTAAATCCTTGCAAAAACTCCGGCGATAATGCCGCAAATATTCGCTGCACTGTATCATGGGATGGTATCCCATTCGGCAATTCCAAATATTGTCGCAAAAACCCTTCGTGTTCGTTCCTGAATACTTCTACATCTTCTCATTTTTCAGCATTCGCCAACTCTGCAAAAAACGTTAATGCTATTGCATCTTTTATCTTGTGACGCACTTTTGTACTTTGGCGGTTGTCTTCTACAATGTCCAGATACATCAATATTCTTTCCATCTTTTAACCCCCTTTGGGGCTACTTTATCACAATTTCTTCATATCTTGTAATTTTTTGTTAATTCATGCGTTTGTCGTGGAGCCTAATTTTGCTTTCTTGCAAATTGCATTGTTATAGTGTAGATTAGTGATGATAAGTGTCGTTACCGAAATTTTTTTTCGGGACGGAATAGGGTGAGAGTCCCTGCGAGCGGGTCACTGTGATGTGGTAATGGTATCTCACGACCATAAAGGCGAGCAAAGTTCGTTCGCCGTGCCAATAAGTCAGATACGTCGCGGCACTTCGTTGTTTCCCCGGACGGAGCAATGTGTTTAAGGGTTTGGTTAAGCTTACATACCCTTTATCAAAACACGTTTAGCTTTATGTTGCCGAGCGTGTTTTTTATGTGCCGGAAATTTAAAAACAGAGAGGATTTTTTACCTTGAAAAAAGGAAAATCAAATGTACTTGCCCTTCTGGTGACTGTTGCCATGGTTGTTGGGCTTTTTCCTGTTGCCGCTTTTGCGGAATCGGAAGAAAATGACTATTTGCAATATGGGTCGATTGTGGAAGTGGAAACTGTTTCGCCTGCGGCATTGGCTCTTTTGCTCGCACAGGAAGAGCTTTTTGCGGACAGTAGGGAGATTGTGACGCGCACATTCCCTGCTGCGCCGCATATCCTTGGGGCTGACGAGTGGTGGAGGATGGTGCAGCTTGCTACAATTAATGAGCCTGTACCCGGAGCTAATTTTGCCGCGCCTGCATTTGTTGCGCCTGCGGAGATTACCCCGGATAACGCCGCCAATACGGGCGCAACCATACTTAGCATGGTTGCAATGGGCGTAAACCCGCGTGACTTTGGCGGACGCAACCTTGTACACGAACTGGTGACGCTTGTAAATAACAGCACCGACGATATTATCCCCGGTGTAAATTCTTGGCTGATGCCGCAGATTTTTTATGCAATCACTGCCGCTAATGCGGTTAGCGATATTCATTCCCATGTTATTGACGAGTTGCTTGGTTTGCAGGGCAGTGAAGGCGGCTGGGCTCCGTGGGCTGCGTTTGGTATGGGGCCTGATATCGAGGCTACGGCGCAGCTTATTGTTATGCTTGAGCCGTTTTCGGCGCGGGACGCACGGGTGGTTGGTGCGTTGGCTGCTGCCAGGGCGTTTATTGCTCCGCTCCAGATGGATTGTGGTGGGTTTCCGCAAGGAGATTGGCTAGGCGCGCCTTTTGGTGTGGAAACTACCGCACGTGTAATGGAAGCAATCGCCGCGCTTGGCGAATGCCCGTTGGATTGGACTGTAGATGGTGACATCACACTCACACCGATACATGCGCTGTTAAACGAAATGTCGCCCAATGGGACATTTGTCGGTGCGCAGTCTATGCAGGCGCATATCGGTATAGCGACGGTGGGCTTACGCGTGAATCCTTTCACAAATTTGCGTAATCCGCGCCCGTTTGTATCTGCGCAGATTCCGTTGTCGCCGGACGCGCCCGTAGGCTCTACGCCGCTTCCGCCGCCTACGCCCCTGCCCGTAGTAAGTATTATTGTAAGCGACACGGGTGGCGCGGGTGTTAAATTCCAAGGCAATTTTACCCCTGTTGCGGGCGAAACCGCCTATAGTTTGCTTCGTAGAACGGGGCTTTCCGTGGCGTCTCGAAGCACGGATTTTGGTGTGTATGTATACGGAATCGGCGGCCTAAGAGAATTTGACGCGGGGCCGTTGTCGGGCTGGATGTTTAACGTAAACGGGAGCTTTCCCGGTGCGGCTGCCGATAGGGCGGTGCTAAGCGACGGCGATAGCCTGGCGTGGCTCTTTACCCGCGACCTCGGTGCGGATGTTGGTGGTGGAGGTGGTTTTCTGCCGCCTGTGTTGCCGCCCGTACGGCCGCCTGTTGCAGATGAGAAAATAGAATTTGAAGTAATGGAAAGCGTAGCCGTGGTAATAACGGCGGCATCCACGGAAGCTACAAGCATGGAAATCAACCTGTCAATAGAATTCATTGCCGAAATATTAAACTACGAGCTACCCCTAACCATTCTTTCGGAAGTCGCCAATATTTCATTGGATGCGGCTACTTTGGAAGGGTTGATATACGGCGCGGACAGCGACGCTATTGTTAGCCTTGCAGTAGAGAAGACAGGCCGATATTTTACCCTTACACTGATGGTGGACGGCGAGTTTGTCCGCGAGTTTGAGGGCGTGGTTACGGTGACATTTCCATATGAGCCGACGGAAGGGTTTTTCGGTCTTCTCACTGTGTTCCATCTCGACGACTACGGCAATATCACCGAGATGGAGGATTCTTTTTTTCACGAAGGCCTTATTTCATTTACGACCACGCATTTTTCGCGCTTTTTTGTAGGGGAACGCGTCGCGGAGGCCTACGAAGAAATTCAATTTGTGCCTGCGCAAAATGTTACCGTAACACGCGCCATGGCTGTGGAAATGCTGTGGCGGCTTGTGGATTCGCCTGTGGAAGATGTCGCTAACGCGTTTACGGATGTTTCCGATTCTGCCGCCATCGACTGGGCGTACGCAAACAGAATTGTATTCGGATTTGGCGATGGCACATTTAGGCCTAACGAATTTATTGTCCGCGAGCATTTTGCAAATATTTTGCGTAATTATTATGCGCAAATGGGGGCAGAAATTGACGCTGCCGTACTTGGAGCATTGGTAGGCGGCAGCATTATCACCTATGAAGAAGCCCTTGCGATATTGCAAGGAATTATTTAAAGCAGTCCCACGGTTTTTTGCCGTGGGTACATAAAGGATAGAGGAGATGGGGAAAAATGAAAAAACTTTTATCGGCATTGCTGATTTTCACAATTTTGGCGGGAGCGGTTTTGCCCGTAAGCGCGACAACCCACGAAGAATTAGACGCGGCGATAACCCGAACTGTTTCGTATATACAAAGGACGGTGCGCAATCCGCAGGTAGGCTCGGTGGGCGGAGAATGGACAATACTTGGGCTGGCAAGAAGCGGGCGGCCTGTGCCTAATTTATTTTTTCAACGATATTTAAGAAATGTGGAACGCTATCTGCGTGAGCGGGACGGTGTGTTGTGTGAGCGGCGATTGACGGAGTATTCTCGCGTAATCCTCGCGCTTACGGCGGCTGGGTTTGACCCGCGAAGCGTGGCGGGCTTCGACCTTACATTGCCGCTTACCGACTTTGAAAGAACTGTGTGGCAGGGCATAAATGGCGCGATATTTGCGTTGTTAGCCATAGACAGCCTCGATTACGATGTACCCACACGCGATATGTTTGTGCAAGAAATTTTAGACCGCCAAGCCCCCGACGGCGGATGGAGCTTGCGCGGCGATATCGGGGACCCCGATATCACGGGCATGGCGTTGCAAGCTCTTGCAAAATATACGGACGACTCATATGTATATGCGGCGGTGGAGCGTGCGCTGGAGTTTTTATCCTTTACCCAAAACGACAAAGGTGGTTTTGTGGGCGGGCTTGCGGGTAGTGAGCCTTCTGTGGAGAGTGCGGTGCAGGTGCTTGTTGCGCTGGCGGAATTGGGCATTTCCTTCGACGACCAAAGGTTTATCAAAAACGACAAAACGGTTTTGGATAATGTGCTTAGCTTTCAATTGCGGGACGGAAGCTTTCGGCATACAAAAAACTGCGACGAAAGTAACCTAATGTCCACCGAAATCGCCCTGTACGGTCTGGTGGCCGCACAGCGAGCAATCGAAGGCAAAAATAGCCTGTACCGCATGGATGATAGGGTCGTGAGATGATGAGAAAAACAATAGCGGCGGGGGTAATTTTATTCGCAGTCGGCGCGTTTTTCTTATTTGGTGGCAGTCGCTCGCAGGCTCCTTCGGGCGATGCCTTTACTGTGACTTTGGCTGTAAGCGCGGAGACTTTGTTGGAAAACATGCACCTTCTAAGCGAGTACCGTCACCGGCTTGTACCCGACGACGGAATCATATTCCCACCAACAGAGGTTTTCGCTCACGATGGCGAAAGCGTCTTCGATGTCCTAAACCGCGAAATGCGAAATGCGGGGATTCATATGGTTTTTAGGCAAATGCCTGTTTTTGGCTCGGTTTATATAGAGGGGATTAATAATATTTTTGAATTTGACGCAGGTGGGCTTTCGGGCTGGAAATATCAGGTTAACGGCGATTTTCCCGGTGTTGGTGCGTCCGCGTTTATTCTGCAAGAGGGCGATTTTATCGAGTGGCTTTTCACCGTAGACCTCGGGAGGGATTTGGGGTATGAGTAGCTTTCATCCGCTGGTTAGCTTTGTTTATTTTGTGTTTGTGATTGGGTTTTCCATGTTTTTTATGCACCCTGTTTGGCTTGGGATTTCTTTGGTTTGCGCTGTTGTTTATAACAAGGGGTTTGGGCTAAGGCTTATGCTGCCTATGATGGTGGCTGCGGCTGTGGTTAACCCGTTGTTTAACCATCAGGGCGTGACAATCCTTGCGCATTTGCCAAACGAAAACCCGCTTACGCTGGAAGCCGTGCTTTTTGGCGTGGCGGCGGCGGTGATGATTGGGGCTGTGATTACGTGGTTTTCTTGCTTTAATTATGTGATGACGAGCGATAAATTTGTGTATTTGTTTGGGCGGGTGATGCCCGCGCTTTCTTTGATTTTGGCGATGTCGCTGCGGCTTGTGCCGCGTTTTAGGGCGCAGTTTACGGTAATTAGCAATGCCCAAAAGGGAATAGGGCGCGGGAAAAATCTATTCAAAATCATAAGTATAATGGTAACTTGGGCGTTGGAAAATTCTATCGAGACAGCCGACAGCATGAAAAGCCGTGGGTATGGTTTGCCGGGGCGTACGGCGTTTTCCATTTTCCGATTTTGCCGCAGGGATTTTTATGCCTTGGGGTATATTTTTGTTAACGCGGGGATTGTGATTTTTAGCGTGTTATCAGGTGGATTTTATTTTCGTTTTTTCCCTGTCGTTGGTGGCGTGGGTGGTGTGTTTGTGTTTGCCGCGCTGTTTTTGCTGGCGGCATTCCCGATAATCGTTAAGTTGAAAGAGGAAATTACGTGGAAGCGTTTAGAATCGAAAATTTAACATTTTCCTACCCAAACAGAAGCACTCCTGCATTGGACGGCATTAGCCTAACGGTGGAGAAGGGCGATTTTGTCGTGCTTTGCGGGGCGTCGGGCTGTGGTAAAACTACGCTTTTACGGCATTTAAAACCGGAGCTAACGCCGTTTGGAAAAACAACGGGCGGGATTTTTTTCGAAAATCCGGGCGTTGGCAATATCGGATTTGTAATGCAATCGCCGGAAAATCAAATTGTGACGGATAAGGTATGGCATGAGCTTGCGTTTGGCTTGGAGAGCCTGGGCATGGCAACGACGGAAATCCGTTTGCGTGTGGCGGAAATGGCCAGCTTTTTTGGGATAAGCACGTGGTTTCATAAAAATGTTACGGAGCTTTCGGGTGGGCAAAAGCAACTGCTTGCGCTTGCGTCGGTGATGGTTATGCAGCCCTCTGTGCTGATTCTCGATGAGCCGACAAGCCGCCTCGACCCCATTGCCGCCGCAGAATTTTTAGGCATTGTCGGCAAGATAAACCGAGAGCTGGGTGTGACGGTGATTCTTACGGAGCATAGGCCGGAGGAGGCCTTTAATTTATGCAATCGTGTGGTTGTAATGGCTTGCGGCCGCATAATCGCGGATGGTACGCCCGGCGAAGCGGGGATGTTTTTGAATGCTGCAATGCCTACACCCATGAGGATATGGGCGGCATGTGAAAGCGACGGAACACCTCCGATAATCGTAAGAGACGGCGCGAGATGGCTTAGCGGAAAGCAAATAACCGCGCCTAAAACTGTCGAGACCGCCCACACCACCAATGCCGAGCTAAAAACCGCCGTAACACTAACCGACATATGGTTTAAATATGAAAAAAATCTGCCCGATGTGATAAAAGGGCTAAATTTTACGGCGTGTTATGGCGAGATAATTTCTGTTTTGGGCGGCAACGGCACGGGCAAGACTACAATGCTTTCGTTAATCGCGGGGATAAATACGGCGTATCGCGGCAAGGTTTTTTCTAATGAGACGGCGTATTTGCTTCCACAAGACCCGCAGGCTCTTTTTGTTGCCAAAACTGTGCTGGAGGATTTGCACGAGATTTCGCGGGATGAGGCTTTGGTAGAATCCGTGGTGGAATTATGTATGCTGCGTGAGCTTTTGGGGTTTCATCCATATGACCTTTCCGGCGGGGAACAGCAGCGTGCTGCATTGGCAAAGGTGCTATTGTTGCAGCCGAGGATTTTGCTGCTGGACGAGCCGACAAAGGGAATTGACGCAGAGTATAAGCATACCCTCGCTGGGATTTTGCGTAATTTAAAGCGGGACGGTGTGGCAATTGTAATAGTAAGCCACGATATAGAATTTTGCGCGGAGTATTCCGACAAGTGCGCATTATTTTTTGACGGCGATATTGTGACGCTAAACACGCCGCAGAAATTTTTTAGCGGAAACAGCTTTTACACCACAAGCGCGAATCGTATGGCACGTCATGTTTTGCCAACCGCCATCACTGCACAGGATGTAATCAGTGCGGTGGGCGGGGAAACCCCGTCTACGCCTGTGTCTATGCTGCCTACAGCGGTTTTAACCAAAAAAACAAAAGTCGTCTCTCCGCAGTCAAATCTTTCTCGTCGCACTATTATCGCGGCGGTTTTAATCATGTTTGCGATTCCCGGGACGATTTTTTTTGGGATACATTTTTTTGACGACCGACGGTTTTATCTTATTTCTATGCTGATTATTTTGCAGAGTATGCTGCCGTTTTTTCTTATATATGAAGGCCGAAAGCCGCAGGCGCGGGAGCTTGTGATAATTGCCGTACTTTGTGCGATTGCTGTGGCGGGGCGGGCGGCGTTTTTTATGCTGCCGCAGTTTAAGCCTGTGCTTGCGTTGGTGATTATTTCCGGGGTGGCGTTTGGTGGCGAGGTTGGGTTTTTGGTGGGGGCGATTGTTGGTTTTGTCAGTAATATGTACTTTGGCCAAGGGCCTTGGACGCCGTGGCAGATGTTTGCTTTTGGCATTATCGGGTTTATTGCAGGGGTGCTGTTTAAAACAGGGCTGCTAAGGCGCAGCCCTGTTAGCTTATCTGTTTTTGGCGGGTTTGCCGCAGTTGTTATCTACGGGGGTATTATGAACCCCGCCGGGGTTTTAATCCATCAGCCCGCGCCTACCGTAGAAATGTTTTTGCTCGCTTACTTATACGGTTTACCCTTCGACATCGTACACGCCATTGCCACGGTTACATTTTTAATGATTATCTCGCGCCCAATGCTTGAGAAATTGGATAGGATAAAGGTTAAGTTTGGGTTAATAGACACGACGCTATAAACGCCGTAAATATAGGGCTTGGCTGTGTAATGCGCGACTTAAACTCCGGGTGAAACTGCACGCCTACAAACCACGGATGTACTTCTGTGGGTAGCTCTATTGCCTCGAGGTGTTGGTTGTCGGGGGAAGTGGCGGCTTCTATCATGCCTGCTTGGGTGAGGTCGCTGCGGAAGGTGTTGTTTGCCTTGTATAGATGGCAGAAACGCTCGTAGATTAGGGCTTCTTTGTAGGCGTCGTGGATTTTTGAGGTTGGGTTTAGCTTGCAGGGGAACGCGCCTTTGCGTTTTGGGCTTGCCTTTGGGCTGGCCACGTTTTCTTCCGGTTTTGTTATATGCTCTATTACGGGAATTTTTGTGTCCGGGTCTATTTCTGCTGTGTCGGCCTCGGGGATGTGCATTATGTTACGGGCAAATTCTATGATTGCGCATTGCATTCCCAGGCCTATGCCAAGGAAGGGGATTTTTGCCTCGCGGGTATGGCGCACTGCGCGTATTAGGCCTGCGGTGTCGCGCTTGCCATAGCCGCCGGGTACAATTATGCCACGCAGGTCTTTTAATTTTTTTGCGGCGTTTGCTTCGGTGATTTCTTTTGCGTGTATTAGCTTTATTTTTATTTTTACGTCGTTTGCTATGCCCGCGTGTTCTACGGCTTCCATTACGCTAAGGTAGGAGTCGCGCAGCTCGGTGTATTTGCCTACTAAGCCTATTGTGATTTCTTTTGTCAGCGTTTTTTCTACCAATGCGCGCCACTCCGAAAGGTCGGGCGCGGGTGGGTTTAGCTTTAGGCGTTTGCATACTATGTCCCCGAAATGTTCTTCTTCCAATAGAAGTGGGACTTGGTAGAGGGATTTTGCGTTTAGGGCGGCGATTACACAGGATTTGTCTACATTGCAGAATAGGGCGAGCTTTTCGCGCAGGTCGTCGGGTAGGGGATGCTCCGTACGGCAGACCAAGGCGTCGGGCTTTATCCCAAACGAGAGCAGGTCTTTAACGGAATTTTGCGAAGGCTTTGTTTTCATTTCGTCCGCAAAATTTAGATACGGAATCAGCGTTACATGAATATACATAACATTATCCGCACCGATATCGCGGCTCGTTTGGCGAATCGCCTCAATAAAGGGCAGGCTCTCGATGTCGCCCACCGTGCCGCCTATCTCGGAGATAATAATGTCCGAGCCTGCGTTTTTGCTCGCTAAGTAAATACGCTCTTTTATTGCGTCGGTGATATGTGGGATTACTTGGATAGTCGCGCCCTTGTATTTGCCGCTGCGCTCGCCGTTTAGGACTTCCTGATAAATTTTGCCCGCAGAAACACTGTTTGCCGTGCTTAGGTTTTCTGCAATAAAACGCTCGTAGTGGCCAAGGTCCAGGTCTACCTCCGCTCCGTCCTCCGTCACAAATACCTCGCCGTGCTGGTACGGGCTAAGCAGGCCGGGGTCTTGGTTTAAGTACGGGTCAAACTTTTGGATGGTGACTTTGTACCCCCGCGCCTTTAATAAACGACCAAGCGACGCCGCCGTGATTCCTTTACCAAGGCCGGAGCATACGCCGCCTGTCATAAAAATGTATTTTGTCATTTTTATCTCCCCGTTAAAACGCGCGTCCTTTGCGCGGTTGTTATATTAGCTTTTTTGAAAAACGAAGTTTCTCCATTGTCCAAATGGTTCATCTATAAACCACTCGTCTAAATACTTAAAACCGGCTTTATGTGCAACATCAATTATTCGCTCAGGCAAATGATGATAAGTAGCACGATTGTATTTTTCACCATCTATTTCACGAATACTCTTTTTTTCATTGTACCCATCGCCTTCTGCAAAAACAATGAACAGAAAGCCTGTGGATTTGGTTAGTCCGGCAAAGTTGTCAAATACAATTTGCAAATCGCTATTTTCGACATGAATTATTGAACCTATAGAAACAATCCCGTCGAAAACGCCAAGTGAGTCGCCAATGTACTTGAAATCCATCAACTCGAAGCGGCAGTTAGGGTTTTCCATTCGGGCAATATTTAAAGATTCTTCAGATATATCTATGCCGACTACTTCCGCACCTAAATTTGCAAGACGCATACTTTCATACCCCGCTCCGCACCCTGCGTCTAAAATACGCGGAGTTGCATCAAACATCCCGATAAATTTCTTTAACAATGGTAACATAGTATCGTCTGAATACCATGTTTCTGCCCAATCCTTAGCAGTCTTATCATAAAAGTCTTTAACGCCTTTTTGGATTTCGCGTTTTGATTCTTCTTCTGCGATGTTTTCTATAGGCAGAATAATTACTTCTACCATTTTATCTCGTAATGATTGAGGGATAGTAAAGATGTCATACAGCTTGTAGCTGTGTATGGTTTGTCTAATATATTCCATTGTATCCTCCTGCCTGTGGGCTACTTATTCATCTCCTCGTTTAAGCCGATTGCGGCATGTTTTCAACTTCAATCACAGGTTTTTGTGGCTCTAAGCCTTCTTGTTTACACATTTCAAGATAATCGTCTATTGCGTCCACAAAACATTTTTTTATGGAAGAAATGCTTTCTCCTTCATAGGATATCAGCCCCCGTATTCCGATAACTTTTCCGAAAAGTATGTCGTCTTCGGCTGTATATTCGACAGTCCCGGTGTAGCCTTTGTAGCTTAGGTGGTTGTTCATATCAATTTTTCCTTTCTAAGCACGGTTAGTATATTTCGTACTTGATAGGGTTTTAGTTCATTGCGCGGATGGGGGATGTGTAGGAATATCGGTATACCGTTTTTTTCATATCGTATGCGCGAACCGCTTGTTTTGCCATGCTTGCATTTTATGAAGCCTAGCGACAGCAATAATGTCTCCATCTCGTCGAAGGTAAAATCTCGCGGTTTTGACTTTAGGCGTTCGATTAATTTTTCTTTTTTACTCATTATTTATTCATTTCCTCGTACATTTCGATAGTGCCTATGTCGTAGCAGTCGCCGTTCATTTTGTAGGCGTATACGTCGTGGGTTTTGTACAGCCATTGCGGGAACGCACCTATTTGGTCGGGGTTATGGCCTTCGTCGAGGTATTTTTTGAAAAGAGGCACGGTTTCTTTTCGGAAGAAGTACGTGGCGTAGATGGCCATGTTGGATTTTGGTTCGGCGGGTTTTTCTTCCAATTCGAGGACTTTGCCGTTTTCGTCGAGCTTTGCTACGGCGAAGGCTTTTAGCTGCTCTATATTGTTTAGCTCTTTGCCTACGATGGTGTCGCAACCGGTTTTTTTGTAGAAATCATACTGCTCTTTTAGCGGGTAGGTGAAGTAATTGTCGCCCGCGATTACTACTATTTCGTCGGTGATGTTTTTCTCAGCTATTGCAAATTGAACGTCGCCCGCTGCACCACGGCGGTTTTCGTTGGAAGTCGTGCCGTCGTTTAACACGTTAATCGGCGTAGAAGTAGGCGCGGTCTTTGCCCAGTCACTAAAATGCGGGAAGAATTTATCGTTGGAAACGACAAAAATTTCCGTCACCGGAAGGGTTTTTAGCTGCTCGATGATATAGTCGAGTACGGGCTTGCCTTTTAGCGGTAAAAGGGCTTTTGGGGTGTTTTTTGTTAGGGGATACATGCGGGTCGCGTAGCCCGCTACTATGATTATTGCTTTCATTGGAATGCTCCTTTAAATAATTTATTTATGCAATCACTCATATTTTTTGGAATCGGCGCGTCCCAAGCCTTACCCATCGCGGGGATTTCCAGTCGCTTGCAGTGTAGTAATTGTGCCTTGGCGAATGGGGTGGGGGAGCCGCCGTATTTTTTGTCGCCTACCGGTGGGTGGCCGATGGAGGCAAGGTGTACCCGTATCTGGTGCGACCGCCCTGTAATTGGCGAGACTTGCAACAGGCTGTATTTATCCGAAACAGCCAGCACTAAAAACTTGGTTAGCGCAGTGTTTATGCCGCTCTGAGAGGTTTCAGCCAAAACATCTATCTGACAAATACCGGCAATGTTTTTCTTTTCATCTTTTTTGTATATGCCCTCCAGTGTGCGGGTTAGGCCTACTTCTCCGAGGTTGCCGTGTACTATTGTCAGGTATTCTTTTTTTACCTCGCGGGTTTTAAATGCTTCGTTTACTGCTTGTAGGGTGGGGATGTTTTTTCCGCAGATTACGAGGCCGCTTGTGTTTACGTCGAGGCGGTTGCATATGGCGGCGGTGCGGCTTTGTAAGTAGTATTGGATACGTGCTAATAAATGGTCATTCGCACGCATCCCACCCTGTGACGGAAGCCCTGCGGGTTTGTTTACCACAAGTAAATCCGAGTCCTCGTAGATTATGCCTGTTAGCGGAGGGGCAGGGGGGATTTCCCGCTTTATTTGGCAGCTTGCTATTGTTTCTTCTGAGAGGTAAAATTTTAGCTCGTCGTCGGGTTGCAGTATTTCATTGCCCTCGGCGCGTTTTCCGTTTAGTTTTATCCGCTTTTTTCGCAGCATTTTGTAAATGAAAGAATGCGGCGCGTTGTTTAAATATGAGAATAAAAACTTGTCCAGCCTGCGCCCGGCGTTTTCGTCAGTTATTATCATTTTTGTGCATCCATATTAAATATGCATTCATAAACGGGTCTATCGCGCCGTCCATTACTGCTTGTACATTGCCTGTTTCTTCGCTTGTGCGGTGGTCTTTTACCATGGTGTACGGGCAAAATACATATGAGCGGATTTGGCTGCCCCAGGCATTGTCTTTTACCTCGCCGCGTATGCCGCTGATTTTTTCCAGTTGTTCCTCTTTTTGCTTTAGGTATAGCTTGGATTGCAGCATTTTCATGGCTCGGTCGCGGTTTTGGATTTGACTGCGCTCGTTTTGGCATTGTACTA
>WQRQ01000043.1 GCA_009786685.1 Defluviitaleaceae bacterium | reverse complement strand
ATGGGAAGTTTTGCAGAAAGTGGAGCATGGTGGTGTTGCCTGTGATGATGAGGGTGGGGGAGGTAGTGGCGTCGGGGTGCGAGAGGAGGGCGTTTATGCCTTCGGATAGGTCTTGCAGTATGAGGGCGTGGAGGTGGGGGAGATTTCCGTCGTTTGCGGAGGTTATGCGGGTGAGGACGTCTGCGCCGTATTCCCGCTGGCTGTTTAGGCGGGAGTGCGTGGCGATTACCTCGCAGGTGCGTAGGTTTATAAGTTCGAAGGCAAGGGTGGTCGTGCCTATGTCTATGGAGATGGAAATGCCGTCCGTCCCGCTTGCAAGGGCGGGAAGGAATGGCTCGTAGGAGGTTATTATCTCGAGGTTTTGGGTAGGGGATTTTTTGCAGGATATGCAGATTTTGCAGTTGTTGCATTGGTTCATTATGCACCGCGCCTTTGGTTTTTGTTACATGATAACAAAACTTGTGGATTATTTCTACGCTCGGTGATTGCGCTTGTGCTTGCGATTTTCTCGAAGATTTTTGACATTTTTATTGCACCGCCTTATATATTTGTTTTATAATTTATTTAAAATGAGAGGGATACACTATGTCTGATGTTACTGCGGCGATACAGCACAAAAACAATGCGTTTATAACTTTGTTTAGCGACCCCGCCCGATTAATAAAACTGTATAACGCGCTAACCGGGAGTGACCTCCCGCTAACAACACCCATTGATATAGTCACACTGGAAAATGTGCTTTATAATATCCTTCGCAATGATATAGCATTCGTAATTGACGGGAAGTTGGTTATACTAATCGAACACCAGTCAACGATAAACAATAATATGCCATTGCGGATTTTGGTTTATATGGCGAGGATTTTAGAAAAGCTGATTGAAAATGAATCCATCTACAGAGAAAAATTGCTAAAAATACCCCGCCCCGACTTTGTAGTGCTGTATAATGGTGAAGCCCCTTTCCCTGATGAAAAAACATTGCGCTTATCAGACGCTTTTATGTTCGCACCGGAAGGGATTGCCGCAAAACTCGGCGGCATGTTGGAACTAACCGTGCGAGTTGTAAATGTTAACGAGGGGCGCAATGCAGAAATATTGCAAAGGTGTAAGGATTTAAGCGATTATGCGCATTTGATTAGCAAAATCCGTGAGTACAAAAGTAAAGGGCTTAATTTGACACAGGCGTTAACGCAAGCCGTAGGCGATTGCATTAACAACGGAATTTTAGAGGATTTTCTAAAATCCCATTCTTCGGAGGTGCTTAACATGTTTACACAGGAATTTGACATTAATGTTGCTAAAAAGATTTGGATGGAGGAAGCTAGGGAAGATGCGGTGGAAGAGATACAGATAGAACACGCCAAAGCCATGCTGCAAAATAATCTCCCTGTTGACCTTATAATGAAAATTACGAAGCTTTCGCAGGGGCAGATTGAGGCACTTGCGTAGGGTTTTGCATTGCTTCTTTGAGGAAAGACATTATTTGCCATATTTTTCCTTGGCATGTCATAAAAACACAAAAAAAGGTAATAGCATTTCGTTGCCGCACATACATATTTCCCTCGCTTTTTGCAACACTAATATCGCACAAAATACGTGTGATTGCGCAAAACAAGTGCGACTGCGAGGAGTGTCCAAAATGAAAAGACGAAACCTAACAATACTATTATTCGCACTACTTTTGGTGGTGGGCGCGTTCGGAATTTTCACAGGACGGCAAGCCCAACCCGACGATACACCCGACAACACATCCGACCCCACCACCCCACCATACACCCTAATGATATACATGAACGGATCGGACTTAGAAAGCGAATTCGGCGCGGCGACGGACGACCTTGCAGAAATGTTAGATTCCGGCCTTCGTTCCCAAAACGCAAATGTACTCATTCTCACGGGCGGTGCAAAACGCTGGCAAAACACCGCCATCCCGGAAAACGAATGCGTAATCTGGCAGCTATCCGACGGAAACATAAACGAGTTAAAATCCATGGGCAAGGTAAACATGGGCAGTCCCGATACTCTTCGTGATTTTATTACCTACAGCATGTGCAACTTCCCCGCAGAAAAATACGGTTTAATAATGTGGGACCACGGCGGCGGCTCTATAGCGGGCTTTGGCCACGACGAGCAGTTTAACGACGCAAGCCTAACCCTGCCGGACATGAAAAAAGCCTTTACGGAGGCGGGCTTGGCGGACAATAAACTGGAATTCCTTGGCTTTGACGCGTGTCTAATGGCCACAGTGGAGATGGCGGTGCTGGCATCCGATTTTGCGCGGGTATTGATTGCCGCGGAGGATTTGGAGCCGGGCGAAGGCTGGGATTATCGCTTTCTGGCGGCGTTTAACGACAACCCGCGCATTTGCGGATTTGAGCTTGGAGAAATTATCGTGGATTCGTTTTTCGATTTCTTCGAAGCTCTCGGCATTGCCGACGAGGAGATTTTAACGCTTTCCGTTATCGACCTTTCCAACGTCGCGCCGGTAATGGCTGCCATGGGCGAGCTAATGGCGCACGACCTCACCGCAGCGAGCTTCCCGAGCATGGCAAAACGCCGCGCCGCCACAAAAACCTTTGGCGAAGGCAGCCCCCGCGACAACTACGCCGACATGGTAGACATAGGCGATATGGCGATACAGCTTGCCGACAAATTTCCCCGCGAGGCCGCTGCCATCTTACGCGCACTGGCCGACTGCGTAACCTACAACCGCCACAACTCCGACGTAGAGATTTTCGGCCTAAGCACCTTCTACATCTACGGCGGAAAATCCGAAGGCGGGCTATCCCTACGCATATATTCCGCGCTGGGAATGGACACTTCCTACACAGAATTCCTGCACCAATTCTTCGAAAAACTAGTAACAGGCAACAACGAAACAATCCAAACAGAATATGTACTATGGCAGCCACTGGAAAACGGAAATTTCGCACTGGCAGGGCTTTCCCCCGAAGCCGCCCCCAACGGCGCAGCGAGTGAAGCGACCGTTTCCCGCGCCCAATGGCCACGAATAAACGACATAAACGTAGCCCTATTCCCCATATCCACCACACAAAACGCCGCACGCTACGCCATCCCCGCAAACGTAAACGGCCAAGACGCCGACATAATAATCATAACAACCCCGGAACACCCCGACGGCAAAATCCTGGGAATCCGCTACAACTCGGGCAACGTATTCCAAAAAGGCTACGACAAAATAGAAGAAAGCGACATCATAACTCTCTACCGCTTGGAATACGATTTCACCACCCCGGGAGCCGAGCGCACTTCGCTCGACGGCGCAACGTGGACAAAAAGCGACCAACCCCTAACCCACCCGATAACCCTAACATGGCAACCCGCCCCAGAAGGCTTTATACAAGGCCACCGCCACACGGATATTTGCAAATGTGTAACGTACTCGTTGTGATGTAACCTTTACACTGTCTCATTTTGTCTGTTATACTAAAATCACGCAGAAAAAACGGATATTTTGTGGAGGGATAATGCCATGAAAAAGCGTGATTTCTTTATAAGCTACAATCACAGGGATAAAGTTCGGGCAAAGCAGATTGCGGACATCATAAAACAAGAAGGCTACACCGTATATATCCAGAGGGATGATATCGGTAAAGGTGACGACTTTATAAAAAAAATGAATGACTTCCTCACAAACTCAAATGGGCTTATTGCCGTTGCGTCAAAAAATTATTTTGAATCCGGCTATTGCGAGATAGAGTTTTGGGCGGCATTTAACAAGCATATAAAAACAAAAAGAGCATATGTTTTTCACTCTTTCCGTATTGAAGATATAGCAATGCCGGAGTTAACACAAAACAACGTATACACCGATTTGTTTAACGCAAAAGACGTTAAAGAGACAGTACTGTTTGCACTAAGCAATCGCACCGCTCCAAAATCCCCCACCGAAAAAACCACCCCTCAAAACATAAAAAATACCCAACTATACAACCTACCCCCATTCAACCAAAGCTTCTGTGGCCGAGAAAACACGTTAACCGATATTCAAAAACAATTTGATAACATCGGCGGCTCCATTTGCCTAAAGCAAACGATTACGGGGCTTGGTGGTGTCGGCAAAACCCAAATCGCGTTGGCCTATGCATATCGCCACCTCGATACCTATAAAAATGCGGTCGCATGGATACATGCAGAAACAGAGACTACCATATTTAACAGTTGCCTACATTTGGCAAACAGTCTCGGGATTAATACAGGTGGCGATATGGACGCAGACAAACTCGGCGTGTTGTTGCAAGACTGGCAAAGCAAAAACGACGCATGGCTGTTTGTCTTCGACAACGTCGAAAAAACAGAGATTGTACAACCATACATCTCCCCGCAATGCAAAGGGCATGTTTTAATCACATCACGCAAACAGGACTTAGGTATAGGCGCGTGCAAAACGATTAACATCGACGTTTTCCCCGTGGAAGAAGCCTTGGACTTTATGCGCAGCCGCTTAGAGCAACACCCAAACCTAATCAGCAACGACATAGAGCTAACCGTACTTATCAGACAACTCGGATATTTCCCACTGGCACTGGAACAAGCCGCCGCATACATGCAACGCGCCGTGATAGACTGCGGTATGTACTTAAAAAAGCTGGACAAAAAAGGGCTGGAGGTATTCGAAGGCGACTTGTCAACAACAGCCACGGATTACACAAGCACCATAAACAAAGCCTTTTCTATCTCCTACGAAGCATTAAAAGAAAGCGCGAAACAGCTATTTAACCTATGCACATACATGGCTCCCGAGCAAATCCCGATAGATTTTTTTAAACAGCAAGCGGATAAATTTCCCGAGCCCCTATGTAACGAGCTAAAAGAAGAGGAAGAAGACGAAATAATCGCCAACCTAATCGACTACTCACTGGTAAAAAGAGACGGCGATTTTCTAAATATACATCGCTTTGTACAAAAGCTGGGACGCGAAAAGCTAAAGGATAATACGGAGTGGTGGGGCTACTGCCTTAATGCAATGGAAAATACCCTCCCCGACATAAATGGCTACACCCGCCGTGAGCATTTTGACCTATTCGAGCAAATATCCCCACATGCGGAGGCAATAGAAGAATACTCGCCCCAAGAAAATCAAGCGGGGGTTTTATGTTATCTCATAGGGTCTGGAAATTTAAGAGTAGCACATTACAACCACGCACTGGAGTGGTTTATAAAATATAAAAATATTTGTGAGCGAGTGCATGGCGAAATGAATGAAAACACCGCCGTATCCTACCAGTGCATTGCGTCAGTTTATAAGGAACAGGGAGACTATGAAGAGGCATTGGAAGGGTATCAAAAATCTTTATGTATCAATATAGAATTATTTGGCGAGGAGCATGAGGATACTGCTTACAATTATAATGATATTGCTAATATTTATTATCTCCAGCGCATATACGACAAGTCATTAGAGTTGTACGAAAAAGCTTTAGCCATTCGAAAAAATAAATTAGGAGAAGAACACTTGAGTACTGCCCAAATTTATAACAATATGGCACGTGTTTTTACCGCGCAAGAAAAATATGATAAAGCATTGGAGTTATATGACAAAGCGTTGCTCGTTTGTAAAAAAACATATGGTGAAGATCATCCAAATACCGCCGTCACCTACTCCTGCATTGCGAAGGTTTTCACAAGGCAAAAAGAGTATGGCAAGGCTTTAGAATTAACGCAAAAGGCCTTAGATATTCGCAAAAGAATATTAAACGAAGAACATCCTGATATCGCTGAATCATACAGTCGACTTGCATTTATTTACAACAGACAAGGTGAATACGACAAAGCAATGGACTTATACCAACGTGCTTTATCCATCTGCGAAAAGGTATTTGGCAAGGACAACCCACACACAATCCAAGCTAAAAACAATCTCGAAATCACCCTAAAAAACAAAGCCGCCACCGAGAGTTAATATTTTCAGCCCCAAGCATTAGTAAACTGCAACGGAAAAATCCTTTTTTCTACCCGCTCCCTTACTGCTTTAGCCGCCTTAAACCCATAATGCTCTGCGGAGTTATCGTTGGAAGCGCGGGTTATGATTTGTGCGTCGTCCCCGTCGATATCCATGCGCACCTCTCCCGGAGTTCCCTCTCCCTCGGGGATATACAGGTAGGCTACATATTCAGGGGTTGCTATTTTTAGCTTCATTATATTCATTTTATGCCCTCCTTCTCGTTAAGTGTCCTTACAAAACGGGTGTAGCTATGCTGTTGGTCAGCTTTTATATGTGCGTCGGCATAGTTTATGTCTTGTGCCATTAATTTTAACTCTTGGAGTTCGTGATTTAGTAATGTTATATCCATCTCTTCTCTGCCCAAATCATGTTCTTCTATAAAAATATGACGCTTGATTGCCTCTATATCTTCTACCGAAAATCCTGTGTTTTTTGCAATGGCTGCTATGTCGGATGTTCTTTTTCGTATCTGCTCATAGTATTTTTCGGCGTGGCTGTCCATCCTTGCTAAATCGCTTCTGGAAATAGCACCGCTTGCACCCGTAATATCCATGCCCCACCACCACTATTTTTTATTTCCATTGCGGGGATTATACTATGCAACGTCCAAAACATCAAATTCAGTGCATAACAAAAACCCCATCCAGCACAACCTGATGCTGCACAGTAAACTTTCTCACATCCACCACATCCTTCTCCGCAAGCAAATGAAAATTACGCAGTATGCCATCATACAATTTGTAAATTTTTGCAATATTTTCCTGTACCAGCCTTGCCTTTATCGGCTGTAAGCCCTCATTAATTTTTCTAATCTCCGCCGGGGTACATATCTTGCGTATTTCTGTGATTTTTACGGCGCGGTGGGCTGTGCCTATTTTTTCATCTCCTTTTTGCAGTCGTGCGAGTACTTCCGGGTCGGCGATTTCTTTTATGTTCATGTACTTTTGTACGGTTTGTTCGCATACGCCTGCGTCACGGGCTACGGTTTTGCGTACAGGCTCTTTTTTGTTTTGCATTAGCGCGGCTTTTTGCAGGGCGATTTCTATACGTGCGGCGTTGGGCAGGTTGCGTCGCCCCAGTTGATTTTGCAAAATCCAAAGCACGGCGTCTCTGCGCGAGGCAAAATATTTGCGTTCTGTTGCAAAGGGCATCTTGTGTTTTGTGCATATCTCATAGCGGTTATGCCCGTCGATTATTGTCCCGCTCCATGTGACAATCGCGTCGCGGCAACCGTATGTTAGGATATTTTGTTCCAACTGCAAATACTCCTCGGGCAAAAGCGGCGGGATTAGCTCTTTAAGTTTAATGTCAATGTTTAAGGTTTCCATGAGTTTACCTCCATCAATTTTTTTTGCAGGTCGTAAAGACCTTGATATATAGCGTTGTTTGTGTCATCATCGTCCTCTATTGGGATATTTTTAATAATATATTTGTACATCCCATCAGCGATTTTTAGTTGCTTTATTATTTCCTTGCCAAGAAGGCGGTGTGCCGAGCCTATTTTCATTTCGCCGTTTTTCACTTTTTCAACGAGTTGCGGGCTGCCTTCTTTTTGGATTTGCGCGTAGCTGTGGACAGTACCCCTGCTAACACCGGCGTCATCGGCAACGGCGTCCAACACATAAATTGGCTCTTTTTGGCAGATAGATGTTTTTGGATTAAGCTCACCGGCCCTGTGTCTATCACGCCCCGCACGGATTTGCTTCTGTTTTGCCTTCTGCTTCAGCAGCTCCGCTTTTTGCAACGCAAGTTCTATTCTTGCGGCGTCGGATAGGTTACGCCGCCCCAGTTGGTTTTCTATTATCCAAACCAAAACATCGTCGCGGTTGTCAAACTCCATTTCTCGTATCCCAAAGGTAATGCCGTGTTTTGTGCAAATATCAAAACGGTTATGCCCGTCGATGATAATGCCCTGCCACGTAATAATCGCGTCGCGGCATCCCCCTTCCAGGATATTATGTTCGAGCTGCTCGCGTTCCTCGTCGGACAGCGGCGGGATAAGGCCTTTAAAATCAGGGTCAATTATTGGAATCATTTGCCCTCACTCCTTTCGTGTAACCCATAATAACAAAACACACATTCGATTGTCAAGGAGGTATTTTTTATGTACACCATATCCGCCGAGCTAACCTTCCACATCCCCCATTCCGATTCCCTAAAGGACAAGCGGCAAATCCGCCGCAGCACAATAGAAAAGACACGTCATAAATTTAACGTGTCCATAGCCGAGGTTGCCACGCAAGACAACCACCAAACCCTTACCATAGGTATAGCCGTAGTATCAGGCGAGGCCTCCCACGCCCGTAATTCCATAGAAGAAATAATCCGTTACATGGAAAACCACACAAACGCAGAACTATTCTCCGTGGAAATCATCGAGTAAAAAAACTTCCCCCAAGTTGATATCCAGCCCCGGTAAGGTTTGCACAGGAACAAGGTCGCTGTTGCCGTAGCTTCTCACGTAGTATTTGTTATTCTCCAATATATTTACGTCAACGGTGCTTCTGTCGGGGTCTACAATCCAGTATTCTTTTACGCCTGCCTCTTGATACTTTTTCATCTTTAGCACACGGTCTACGTACCCGCTCGATGGCGAAAGCACCTCGACTACCATGTCGGGTGCGCCGATGATACCCCTATCTTTTGGGTCGAGCTTATTTTTGTCACAAAGCACCATCAAATCCGGCTGCACCACGGTATCATCGTTTTTGTCGGCATTCAATCGCACGTCCAGCGGCGCGATAAAAGCTTCACAGCGTCTGCCTTTTAAAAACTCTCTTAATAAAGCCCAAATTTCCCCTGCAATCCGCTGATGTGTCGTACTAGGCGACGCCATATTATAAATTACGCCGTTTATTAACTCGCACCTAATATCATCATCAAATTTCAAGTAATCCCCATATGTGTAATACTCCAGCTTTTCCGCGACCATAGCCATGATATCACTCCTTTTTTCAATTATAAAACAGTGCAATTATGCAGTCAAGACAGTCGCAGAAAGCGAAGCGCACGCGACAGTCGCAGAAAGCGAAGCTTAAAAACTTTACACAAATTTTACATTAGTCATACAAATTTCTGCTATTTACAAAAACCGCCCTCCTGTAAAATCGCTTTTGTCGGTCGGGGAAAACCCCGTCCAAAACTCAACAAATCCTTGGAGGGATACAAAAATGAAAAAATTTGCACTATTGGCAGTATTGCTCATTGCGGGAATTATCACATTTACAGGCTGCGGCGCAGATAACAACGCAGCACCGGCAGCAGGTACAAACCAGCCGGCAGCAGCAGCGACACCCACACCCGCCCCGGCAGCAGGCACAACAGAAGCAGCACCCGCAGGCACAACAGAAGCTGCTCCTGCATCCAACTTCAACGACACCCGCGAAATCGTAGTAGTCTCCCGCGAAGAAGGCAGCGGCACACGCGGTGCATTCATAGAAATCCTCGGCGTGCTTGTAACAGGCGCGGACGGAAGCTCCCGCGACATGACCACCCTCGACGCAGAAATCGCACCGGGTACAAGCGTAGTAATCGGCAGTGTAGGCGGCAATCCATATGCAATCGGCTACATTTCGCTCGGCTCGTTAAATGACACGGTAACGGCAATCAGCGTAGACGGCGTAGCTCCTACGGCGGCCAATGTACAAAACGGCACATACCCGCTGTTCCGTACATTCTACCTTGCAGTATTGGAAGACCGCGACCCCGCAACACAAGAATTCCTTGACTTCGTGCTTTCGGCAGAAGGCCAAGCCATCGTAGAAGACCGCAACTATGTAAAAGCGTTAGCAACCGCCCCCTCATTTGAGCCAAGCGGAGAATTCAGCGGCACAGTGGTAGTATCAGGCTCCACATCAGTAGAGCCGCTAATGCTGCGCATGAAGGAAGCCTTTGAAGCAATCCACACAAACGTAACGGTAGAAGTACATGCAGGCGGCACATCCGCAGGTATCAACGCAGCAATAAGCGGCACGGCAGACATAGGAATGAGCAGCCGCGACATCCGCCCAAGCGAAATTGAGCAAGGCATTGTCCCCATAGCAATAGCATACGACGGCTTGGCGGTAATAATAAATAACGACAATCCAACAAATAATATGGACAGCGAAACAATCCGCCAAATTTTTGTAGGCGACGTAACACGCTGGAATGCAGTAAACTAAAGACTCTCCTTGGGGGCAAAACTAAATGAGAATGCATAATAACAAAACCAAACGCTACTCCAAAGAAGATTTTGCAGAAATGACGTTTCTATTATGCGCAACAGTATCAGTTTTTGCCCTGCTCTTAATATTCATTTTCCTGTTCGCCAATGGCCTCCCTGCCATTGGCGAAATTGGGTTATGGAATTTTTTAACGGGCAGGTACTGGCGCACGGCGGATATTCCGCCGTCGTTTGGCATATTACCGATGATTGTGGGCAGCGTGTATATGACTGTGGGTGCAGTGCTTATAGGTGTACCCGTTGGGATTTTTACGGCGATTTTTCTGGCCTTTATGTGTCCAAAATGGATGTACACATTTCTAAAGCCCGCGGTTAACCTGCTCGCGGGCATTCCCTCGGTGGTATACGGATTTTTCGGGATGATAGTCATAGTGCCCTTTATCCGTACCATCTCCCTGCACTTTACGGGCGGCGGCTCGGGAGCGTCCATACTCTCCGCCATGATTCTACTGGGAATAATGATTCTCCCCGTAGTAATCAATATCTCCGAAAGCGCGTTACGCGCCGTCCCCGATTCCTATTACCAAGGCGCACTCGCCCTTGGCGCAAGCCACACCCGCAGCGTATTTTTCGTAGTGCTGCCCGCCGCAAAATCCGGTGTATTTGCCTCCGTAATCCTCGGCCTCGGCCGCGCCGTAGGCGAAACAATGGCCGTAGTAATGGTAGCAGGCAACCAGCCCCGTATGCCGGAAAGCATATTCCGAGGCGCACGCACCCTAACCGCCAACATAGTAATAGAAATGGGCTACGCCACCGACCTCCACCGCTACGCACTAATCGCCACAGGCATAGTGCTGCTCATCTTCATCCTGATAATCAACGTAATCTTTACGGTTGTTACAAGGAAGAAAGAACAATGAATCAATCAATCGCGCAGGGCGCGATTCCGCGGGAGCGGGAGTGGAAGCGGGCTTTGCCCGATGTAACGAGGGGGCTTGGGGGCGTATCCCCCATTGAAAATAGAAAGGGGCGCGAAAATGCTTAACAAAATGGGTAAAAAACCCGTAGACATAATCCTCTTTTGCCTCACATGGGGCTTTGCGGCATTGACGCTCATCGCACTATTATTTATTATCTTACATGTACTAATCAACGGAATCCCACACCTTACCCCCTCACTTTTCGAGCGGCGTTTCACTACAGAAAACGTATCCATGTTCCCGGCCATCATTTCCACCATCATGTTCGTAGTCCTCACCTTGGCCATGGCCGTTCCCTTGGGCATATTCACCAGCATTTACCTCGTAGAATACGTAAAAAAAGGCAGCAAAATGGTAACGCTAATCCGCTCCGCCGCAGAAATGCTCGCGGGCATACCCTCCGTAGTATACGGCCTTTTCGGAATGCTCCTCTTCGTAGAATTCTTCGGCTTTGGCTGGTCGCTCATTGCAGGCTCGCTCACCCTAACAGTAATGATTCTGCCCGTAGTAATCCGCACCACAGAAGAAGCCCTAAAATCCGTATCCGGCGGCTACCGCGAAGGTGGCTTTGCACTCGGCGCAGGCAAGCTCCGCGTCGTATTCCGCATAGTCCTGCCCTCCGCCGTACCGGGCATACTCGCAGGCGTAATCCTGGCCATAGGCCGCATAGTAGGCGAAACCGCCGCCCTTATTTTCACAGCAGGCACAATACCACAAGTTCCGCAAGAACTAACCCAATCCGCCCGTACCCTGGCCGTACACATGTGGAATCTCTCAGGCGAAGCACACCACACAAACGAAGCCTACGCCACAGCAGTAATCCTCCTCCTCATCGTACTCCTAATAAACACAGCCTCCGCGTTAGTGGCGCGGCTTATTACAGCTAAAAAAGATTAAAACCGTGGGCTTTGCCCAAGGACGCAGCAAGCGAAGCGCGCGCGTCGCACGCCCACAACCTTTTGAAAGCCGCGCGGTAAACCGCGCGTTGGTTGACCAAAACTTTGACATTTGGAAGGGTTTTTACTATGGACAAATTCGATATATCTGTAAAAAATTGTGACCTTTATTATGGGGATTTTCACGCGCTCAAGAGCATAGATATGGAGATACAAGAACACCGTGTTACCGCATTTATTGGGCCGTCGGGGTGCGGAAAGTCCACGTTCATCCGTATATTCAACCGCATGAATGACCTTATAGAAAACTGCCGCGTTACGGGTGATATCATTGTTGGCGGTGAGGATATTTATGCAAAAAGCACGGACGTAACACTCTTACGTAAAAACGTGGGGATGGTTTTTCAAAAGCCAAATCCATTTCCTATGACGATATACGACAATGTGGCATTTGCGCCGCGTACTTATGGAGTTAAAAGAAAGACCCTGCTCGACGATATTGTAGAAAACTCCCTACAAAAAGCAGGTCTATGGGGCGAAGTCCACGACCGCCTAAAAAAGAGTGCGCTTGGCCTATCGGGTGGGCAGCAGCAGCGTCTTTGTATAGCCCGTGCATTGGCCGCCGAGCCAAAAATCCTGCTGATGGACGAACCTACAAGCGCGCTCGACCCCATTTCCACCGGTACGATAGAGGACTTGATAAACGAGTTAAAGCGTCATTACACCATCGTAATCGTGACACATAACATGCAGCAGGCCACACGTATTTCCGATGAGACGGCATTTTTCCTTATGGGCGAAGTCATAGAATTTGACAACACAAAAAAAATCTTCACAAATCCTAGCAAAAAAGAAACCGAAAACTATATAACAGGAAGGTTTGGGTGATAACATGCCAAGACGCGCAAACTACGAGCGAGAATTACAAGACATTTTCGACAAGCTGGTACTGATGGGGCGCACAATAGAAACAGCAATAGAAAAATGCGTAAAAGCCCTAACCGAGCGCAACGAAGAAGCCGCCCAAGAGGTCTTTGAAGAAGACAAGCAAATCGACCGCCTAGAAAGCGAAATAGAGCAGGCCTGCCTGCGTCTTTTGGTGATGGAGCATCCTATGGCAACCGATTTTCGTGAGGTATCCGCCGCGCTAAAGGTAATCACCGACCTAGAGCGTATAGGCGACCAAGCCCGCGACATAGCAGAAATCACCTTGCAATTTAACACAGAAAAATACACAAAACGGCTGGACAACATCAGTCAAATGGCGATTATCGTCATACAAATGGTAAAGGACGGCGTGCAGGCCTACATTTCCCGCGACCTCGAGCTGGCTCGCAGAATATCCGCCACCGACGACAAGGTAGACAACCTCTTCAACACGGTAATCAATGACCTAATCGAGCAAATGAAGCAAAAGCCGGGCAGCGCAAAACAAGCCGTACGTCTCCTGATGATAGCAAAATATTTCGAGAGAATAGGCGACCATGCAACAAACGTCGGAGAATGGGTAGAATACGCAATAACAGGTACACATCCAAAAAACGAGGGCATGAATATGTAAAAATTTGCAAAGCAAATTTTCACATTCACACCGCTCCCGACGAAGGAGGGCAAAATTAATGAAAAAAACAATTTATATGGTGGAGGACGACTCTGCCTTACGCGAGTTATATATGTACACACTGGAAAGCGATTTTATATGCGCGTGCTTTGACGACGGCAAGGCGTTTTTTAAGGCATTATCGGAAAGAAAGCCCGACATTGTTTTGCTGGACGTAATGCTGCCGGGCGACGACGGCTTTGCGATTCTCACGCAGATGAAAGAAAGCAAAAAAACGGCGCATATTCCTGTTATAATGGTGTCGGCCAAGGGTGACGAGATTTCCAAGGTGCGCGGGCTTAACATGGGCGCGGATGATTATATTGCCAAGCCCTTTGGCGTGCTGGAGCTTGTCGCACGGGTAAAAGCCAATCTGCGCAAAACCCCGCCCACCATAGAAAAACTCACCTTCAAGGACATAGAAATCGTGTCCACAAAGCACCAAGTAACCTCAAACGGCAAGGAAATCCAAACCACACTAAAGGAATACAACCTACTAACCCTGCTATGCAAAAACGCAGAAAAAGTACAATCCCGCGAGGTAATCTTCTCAGAAATCTGGGGCGAGGATTTTATGGGAGAAACACGCACATTGGACATCCACATAAAAGAGTTGCGCAAAAAGCTAAAGGACAGCGACGCAGAAATTAAAACTATCAGAGGGGTGGGTTACATTCTCACATGAAAAAGAGACTTTTTGTTTACACCACGTTAATTATTTTTGCGGGGCTGTTGGGCTTTTTGGCCGTTTCGATTTTCGTCACAAACCGCAACAACATAAGCTTTGCAAGGAGTACCGTCATGGAAACCACCCGTATCTCTGCGGGACTGTTTTCTTCCGACGTGGATTTGGATGAGTTTGTTAGCGTCGGTGAGGATACGAGGATTACCATAATCGCCGCCGACGGAAGCGTGCTTGCCGACAGCTTCCCACCTGCATACCCGACGGGTGCTATCCAAAATCGCTTGTTGCGCCCGGAGATTATCGCAGCCGATGTGGGATTTCCCGAGGTGCAGACCAGATTTTCCGACACACATAATACTTATTTTATTTACTACGCTCTAAAAGTGCCTGTGGACGACAGCCATGTATTTATACGTGCGGCGATTCCTGTGGCGCATATAGACGCTTACTTATTGCAGTCGCTTCCGCTTTTGATGTTTCTGCTTGCCGTCCTCGCGCTTGCTTGCTTCTTTGTGGTACGCGGTGTGGCTAATCGCATTCTTGAGCCGTTTACCTCCATCGAGCATAATTTGCGGCTGCTTTCCCGAGGAGAATACACACAGACACCCATCGTAAAAAGCTACGAGGAAATCGAAAAAATCACACGCGAAATCGACGACATCGCATTGTTTTTACAAAAAAACTACGACGTCCTGCGCAACGAAAAGGACAAACTCGCATACATCCTAAACAGTATAAGCGACGGGCTTTTTGTGGTTGACGACGATGTTAATATTACCCTCGTCAACACTGCCGCTTATGCGATTTTTAACACGCCAAACGTCGTGGGCAAAAAGCTTAATTATTTTGTGTCCGACAAGAGCTTGGCTACCACCATCGAAGAATGCATTGCAGAAAATCGGGACACATTTTTCGAGTTTTCGTTTTACGGCAAAATATATCTCGTGACGATAAAACGCCTTCCCGATACGGACTTAACAATGTGCGCAATGACAGACATCACCGAAAGTCGCGAAAACGCAAAACGCCGCGAGGAGTTTTTCGCAAACGCGTCCCACGAGTTAAAGACGCCGCTTACCGCAATCAAGGGCTTTAACGAGCTTGCGGGTATTAACAACAAGGACGAAAATCTAAACAAGTACATCGAAGGCATTACCCGCGAAACCACCCGTATGATGGGCTTAATCTCCGACATGCTAAGGCTATCGGAGCTGGAAAACTCCGAGGTAAAGTCACCCGTGACGATTTCGTTGCCGGACATTATAAAAGAAGCAAGAGACACCGTAAGCGGCGCACTGGAAGAAAAAGCAATAGCATTCGAAGTCACAGGCGACATGCAAATCACCTCCGAGCCGGAGCATATCTACGAGGTAGTAAAAAATCTGGTAGAAAACGCCGTAAAATATAACAGCAACGGCGGCAAAGTAGCCGTAAAAATCGACGCCGCAAAAAAAACAATGACAGTAAGTGACAACGGCATAGGCATCCCCCCGGAAGACCAAGCCAAAATCTTCGAACGCTTCTACCGCGTAGAAAAAAGCCGCGCTGCAAAAAGCGGCGGCACAGGGCTTGGGCTTTCCATAGTAAAGCACACCTGCACCCTCTACGGCTGGAAGCTTTCCCTGCAAAGCAGGCTTGGCGTAGGCACAGATATTACTATTAAATTTGTGTGACAAATAGATTTCCTCAAAGAAATCCAATCGTGACTTTAATATCTCCCTCCTTAATACTACAATCAGTATCTAAGGAGGTTTTTTTTATGCCCATCCTTCCAAAGACATCCTTTAGTCTATCTCTTTTTACCACAAGAGCGAAAAGTATCCCCATGCGCGAGCTTGCAATTTTTTGCCGCAGGGCGTCCTTCCTCTTTGGAGCGGGGCTTCCTGTTAAGGAGGCAATGCCTATTTTGGCGGAGCAGTCCAAGATAGAAAATGTTGTTTCCGATTTACATAGCATGGTTATGCAGGGCGAGAGTTTTTCCGGCGCGTTACGGGCGGCACAGGTTTTTCCGGGGTTTATGTGCGGGTATATTGCCATAGGAGAACGCACCGCGCAGCTCCCCGACGTCTGCGAACGCCTCGCAGACTACTACGAAGCCCGCGCCCAAGCCGAAGAAGAACTCGCCGCCGCCATGATATACCCCGTAGCCGTTTCCGTTATGATGTTTGGCGTTATTATGCTTGCCATTACTTTGGTTTTACCGGGCTACTCCCGTATTTTCGACGCCTCCGGCGTGGCCTTGCCGCCCTTTACATCTGCCTTGCTTAGATTTTCCAATTTTGTTGTCGCTAATTTGCTCGCGCTTATTGGCTTTTTTTTTACTCTTTTTTTACTCGCGGCCATATTTTTCAAAAGCGCGGTTGGGCTGGTTTTTTCCGCCCATGTGCGGCTTAAATTTCCCATCCAAAAGAAAAGCATAAATTGTGCAATTGTACGGGCTTTGCATTTGCTGCTTTCTTCCGGGCTTACCGTGGCCGAGTCCGTCGCCATGTGCAGCGAGGTTATCGAAAACCCCGTTGTGCAAAACGACCTCACCAAAATCTCCGTGCAAGTAAGCCAAGGCGTGACCTTTTGGGAAGCACTTGCCAAGCTCACATACATTAACCACATGCTCACAAGCCTGGTACGCATAGGCGAAGACACAGGCAATCTGCCCGAAACAATTGCACAATGCGACGCATACTTCCAAGCAGAATACAAACACGCCGTCCAACGCATAAACAAGCTCATCGAGCCTGTAATCACAGTGGTACTGGGCGTGGTGCTTGCGATTATTATGATTGCAATAATTTTACCTACCTTCGAACTTGCTACGGCGGTGTAAGACCTTGGGACGCTGTCCCAAACCCTGCAACCTTTTGAAAAAGGTTGACCAAAACTTTGAAAGGGCGCGGCAAGCGAAGAGCGCGCGCCAAAGGAGGATTTGAAATGAAGAACAACGGAGGGTTAACCCTAATCGAGCTGACCATTGTGTTGGCGATTATTGCAATCATCGCGGCTATTACTGTGCCGATGTTTTTGCTTACTACCGACCGTGCTAGGTTGCGTGGGGACATCCAATCGGCTCGTGTGTTGCAAAATGCGATGGAGCTATACCATGCAGAAAGGGGGCGAGCTGTAGCGGGAGCAAACGGCAGTGATGCAGGTGTAGTCATAACAAATTTGACAAACGCAAACTACATCAATCCACGCAATGTCGCATTGCAAACCGAAAATGCGGTATGGCGACTATACCGCGGCAGCATAACGGTAAACATAACCACCAGCCCCGACGCCGTACGTAACGAGGCATTCCAAAGCCTAAATGCGGCAGAGAAGACATATGTATTCGGCGGGATACCGGCTACGGTTATCCCTTCACCTTCCCCCGGCCCTTAAAGTGGTGAGTGCGCGGCAAAACCGTGTTGACCTCTTTATAACTTATAGATTATAATGCCCATGAGAGGGGAATAATTAATTGTTCCTAATCAAATTTTACCAAGACAGTCGGGGCAATGAGCCAATCAAGGCATTCCTCGACGAGTTAAAGAAAAAAGCCGCAACAAATAAGACCGAGCGAATACGCCTAAAAAAAATTGTTGAGTATCTTTCTGTCTTGGAAGAGCACGGCATAAAAGCCGGAGAGCCATATGTAAAGCACATTGTTGACGATATTTGGGAGCTTAGGCCAACAAATGACAGGGTTTTCTTTTTCCATTGGCAAAACAAGACATTTATACTCCTCCATCACTTTGCTAAAAAAACAAGAAAAACCCCTCAGGGCGAAATAGCTCAAGCTAAGCGCAATCAAAAGGAATTTTTAGAAAATTATCAAGAAAGGGGCTTTGCAGATGAGTAAAAAATCCGCTGATACTTTAACCGACTGGAGCGATTATAAATCAACACTCGACCTCACACGGGACGAGTGGGACGAAATCAGTTTAAAAGTAAAAATCGTAGGCGAAATAATAAAAGCCAGAGAAAGCCAATCTGTAACACAACAGGACTTGGAGGAATTAAGTGGCGTTCGGCAACCCATCATTGCCCGCTTGGAAAGAAATAACACCGACCCAAGGCTTACCACGATATTAAAAATTCTTAGGCCATTGGGTAAAACGCTTGCCATTGTCCCCATTGATGACACGATAAACAAAGCTATCTCAAATTAGATATTTTTAAATACTGTTGTAAAACCCCCGAAATTAAAGTATCATAACCATACTTTAATTTAACGGGGGTATTTTATGCCTATTTTCACCGGTTTAGGAACAGCGATTTGCACACCATTTGAGGGTACGGGAAAAGTTAACTTTACAGCTTATGAAAAACTGATACAGTTTCAGGTAGAAAACGGTGTGGACGCGATTGTGGCGTGCGGCACTACGGGCGAGGCGTCTACGCTTTCGCTGGAGGAGCACGCGGAGGTTGTGCGTGTGGCGGTGGCCACGGCACGTACGGTCGGCGAGAAGGCAGGGAGAAAGGTTCCTGTAGTAGCCGGCGCGGGTGGTAACGATACTTATGCTTGTCGAAATCTCGGCAAGGCCTGCCAAGAGGCAGGAGCAGACGCGCTTATGTATGTCGCGCCATATTACAACAAGCCCTCCCAGCGTGGGCTTATTGCGCATTACACAAAAGTAGCCGCTTCTGTGGATTTGCCCATTGTCGTGTACAATATCCAAGGCCGCACGGCAATCAACATCCAACCAAAAACCATGTACGAGCTTAGCAAAATTCCCAACATAGTAGCAGTCAAGGAAGCCAGTGGCGACTTCGGTCAAGTGGCGGAAATCGCAGAGCGTTGCGGCGAGGATTTTGCCATATACAGCGGAAACGACGACTATATTTTGCCCATCCTAAGCCTTGGCGGAAAGGGTGTAATTTCCACCATCGGCAACATCGCGCCGCAGTTGATTCACGACATGGTAGCCAAGTATTTTGCAGGAGAAACGGCAGAAAGCCGCAAAATCCAGCTAAGTATACTGGAGCTTCTGCGCCTTATATTCGAAGAGGGCAATCCCGTGGGCGTAAAAGCCGCGCTTAACCTCATGGGCTTTGGCATGGGGGGCTGTCGCCTTCCGCTTGTACCCATAGCCGATGATTTGCACAACAGGCTGGAAGCAGAGATGAAAAGGTTTGGTCTAATATGAAAATAATCGTGTGTGGCTCAAGCGGCCGAATGGGAAAGGTAGTATGTCGCCTGGCGGCAGAAAATCCGGAACTGGAAGTAGTCGCCGGCATAGATATCACAGGCGAAGGCATGGATTTTCCCGTTTTTGACGACATCAGGGTATGCGACGTAAAGGCCGATGTTATCATCAGCTTTTTGCCGCCGACTGCCGACGCCGAAACGCTGGCGACGATGGACTACTGCATTCGGCATAACACGCCGCTGGTAATCTGCACCACAGGAATGCCGCCGCACACGGAAGGCGAGCTGGAAAAAGCCGCAGAACAAGTACCAATCCTACGCTCCGCAAACATGTCGCTTGGCATAAATCTTCTCTCCACGTTGCTAAAGCGAGCAGCGCAGCTACTCTACGACGCCGACTTCGACATCGAAATTTTTGAAAAACACCATAACAAAAAAATAGATTCCCCAAGCGGCACGGCGTTGTTGCTTGCGGATTCCATCAGAAACGCACTGCACGACAAAGTAGAATACGTAACCGACCGCAGCACAAACCACGAAAAACGCGCCCACAACGAAATCGGCCTGCACGCCCTGCGCGGCGGCACAATCGTAGGCGAACACAGCGTATTTTTTGCCGGCCGCGACGAGGTTATCGAGTTCACACACATCGCACAGTCCCGCGACGTTTTTGGCGTAGGGGCGTTACGCGCCGCTAAATTTCTACAAGGGAAAAACCCAAAAATGTACTCAATGCAGGACCTAATAGACTTCTAAGGAGATTGTTATGTCAAACTTAAAAAAGCTAGTCGTCACCGCCATGTTAATCGCGCTTTGCGTGGTGCTTCCCATGGCCTTCCACACCATACCGCGTGCGGGTTCGATTCTTTTGCCTATGCACATCCCCGTGCTGCTGGCCGGTCTTATCTGCGGCTGGAAATTTGGGCTGCTTGCAGGCGTTGCAGGGCCGCTGCTTTCCAGTTCTCTTACGGGTATGCCGCCTACGGCAATAGCTCCCGTTATGATGATTGAGCTTGGTATTTACGGCTTGGTGGCAGGGGTTGTAATGCATTTTGTTCGCACGCACCGCGCATCCTTCGATTTGTACATCAGCATGATTTCGGCAATGATTGTCGGTCGCGTAGTCGCGGGTATCGCGCAGTATGTATATTTTTTCGGCAGCCCGGGCTTTTTTGGCGGAGTTTACGAGAATGTCCCAAACCCCGCAGGTGAGTACGCGTACATCTTTAACGAGTACCTCGGCGCGTACGAATACGTAATCTACGAGGTTGCCGTGCGCGTATCAAACTACACATGGGCATTATGGACGACAAGCTATTTTATCACGTCTTTGCCGGGCATTGTAATCCAACTGGCCTTTGTGCCTTCTGTAGTAATGGCACTGGAGCGCGAAAGAGTAATCCCACTGCGCTACCCCATACGCTACCCCATATGAAATCATTTATAATAGCAATAGACGGCCGCGCCGCCTCCGGTAAAACCACACTGGCGGCGGCACTGGCCGCAGAAGAAAAAGCGTCCGTTATCCACATGGACGACTTTTTTTTGCCCCCAAATCTACGCACAACAGAACGCCTTAACACCCCCGGCGGCAACATCCACCACGAACGCTTCGCAGAAGAAGTGCTGCCCTTCATAGCCGACGGCAAGCCATTCCAATACCGCGTCTTCGACTGCGCCACATGCACCTACACCACCACCCGCAAAATCATCCACCCCCTAATAATAGTAGAAGGCGCGTACAGCCATCACCCGCTTTTCGGCAGCTACATGAATCTCCGCATTTTCTCCGACATCTCACCCGAGCCACAAATCCGGCGCATTAAAAACCGCAACGGCACACAAGCCGCCACGGTTTTCGCCTCAAAGTGGATTCCGCTGGAGGAAAAATATCTTTCAACCTTTGAAATCTACGCCAACGCAGACATTATTCTAAGCACGCAATGATTCCCACAACAACGGCGCGACCTTCCCATAAATATCATCAAACTGCGAAAGGGGCAGAGGACTTTCGCCCAACCCGCATTCTATCGTAAAGCCGGGACGGTTAAACGTCTTAATAAACCAGTCGCGATACCCCCCATGAGAAGACTCCTCGGGAACCTCCTCCAACCTATACCCACTCACATCCGCAAGCCGCCGCGCCATCTCCTCCGCACCGGGCGGATTGTAGTCGGCATAACGCCAATAAATTTCTTCTCCCTGCGTATGCAAAGACAACGTAACATCAATATCATGCCAATAAGTGTACGCCGCCATTGCACTGCTTTCCGGCTCACTAAGCGGCTTTATGCCTACATAATCACGCGCCCCCGGCGACGTATAGCCACGCGCAAATTTATGCTTCTTGGCCTTCTCCCAATTAGCGGGATAATTAGAATTCAAATCCACACCGCAAATATTAGCCTTCCATAAATGCGGCTCACCACCATGCCCAAAAAAATCCAACCGCCGCGCCTTATCATTAACAATATCCACCCCATCCGGATTAACCAGCGGAACAGCATACAACATCACATCATCCAACGGAAAATCCTCCGCACATTCCTCCAAAAACCTCATAAGAATCAAAGTAGTAATCCACTCATTAGCATGGTGCGATGCATTAACCAAAACCGACCGCCGACCACGCCCAATAGTAAGCGCGTGGATAGGCTTGCTTAACCACGATGTCCCAATAATCGCATGATGAAAATGCGGGCATGTGGCTATCAACTCGGCTACGGCGGCGTTTAACA
>WQRQ01000042.1 GCA_009786685.1 Defluviitaleaceae bacterium | reverse complement strand
AGCATAATGTCTCCCGCCTAATCGGCTCACCCCCGGGATATGTAGGCTACGACGAAGGCGGCCAGCTTTCCGACCGCGTTAGGCGCAAGCCGTACTCCGTAATACTATTCGACGAGGTGGAGAAAGCACACCCCGACGTATTTAACATTCTGCTGCAAGTGCTGGACGACGGCCATATCACCGATTCTCAGGGGCGCAAAATTAATTTCAAAAATACCGTAATCATAATGACATCAAACGCGGGAGCGCGTTCTATCGTCAACCCCAAAAAGCTGGGCTTCGTCAACGATAACGACAAAGACCGCAGCTACGAGGACATGAAAAAGCTCGTTATGGAAGAAGTAAAAAACATCTTCCGCCCCGAGTTTATTAACCGCATAGACGATATCATCGTATTCCACCCCCTTGACAACGAGGACATCCAAAAAATCACCCGCCTAATGCTCGACGAAACCGCCGCCCGTATCCGCCAAAACATGGACATCGACCTAATCTACACAAACGAGCTGGTAGAGTTTATCGCAAAAGAAGGCTACGACCAAAGCTACGGCGCACGCCCCCTACGCCGCGCCATCCAAAACAAAATCGAAGACGAACTCGCCGAAGCCATCCTCGAAGGCAAATTTAGAGAAGGCGACAAAGTACGCGGCGACATAATAGAAGAAAAAGTAGTATTCGGGACAAAGTGGGATATGCCAAAGGAGTAGATTTTTATGAAAAAGTTTTTGTATTTAGGGCTGATAGTCCTTATAGTTGCAGCCTTTGCGTTTAGCAATATCGGAGCGGTGCTTGCGGCGCAGGTTTGGAATGTAGTGGTATCAACGGCAAGTTTTGTAGTAAATGGAGAAACTCGTGAGATAAACGCCCTAAACATCAACGGGAGAAACTACGTATCGGTAGCTGAAATCTCAGATTTACTAAACATAGACGTTTCATTTGACGAAGCCACCAATACAGTATACCTTGCCGAAGCAGAGCCGATAAGAACTGTGGATGTAACAAATACCCTCTCGGAAAGAAATATCATATATGTAATCGAAATTGACATCCCCAAGCTATACCCACAGCAACATATTGTTCTTGATGACATGTTTTCGTTAAACCACGGAGACATTGTCACTTACGACATATCTTTTGGTGATATCCGAAACGGCGTAATGGTAGGATTTGTTGAAAACACAACATGGAGTGCAGGCGACGCAATATTTTGGGGGATGCTTCTGGATTCTCTTTCCTCGGTAGAGCGAGGCAGAATGTATTTCGAAACCCCGATAGGCATACGATTTTCCTTGAACGAGGCACATTTGATTGTAAGAAATCAACACCCTATAAACAGCAACGAGATTACAGGTAATATCAGGGGAACAATCACTATATCAAGGTAAAAATCCCAAATAAGTTTTCCTATTTTGCTAAAAAATATGTTGCATATAGGTTGTGATTTTATGGGTGCTGTACAATATTACAAAACCGCTTTTTTTATGACTTTTATTGTTGTGCCTTTTGTTGTTAATATTTGTGCCGTTATTGTGTTTTTTACGGCCGGTTTTGGGATTGTGATTCCTGTAGTTTCTGTGCCTGTGCTTTGGAGGGCTTATCTTTACGGGATGGCACGGCGCGGGTATTTGCCCGAGAAATTGTCGCAGGTGCTTTTGCCTGTTTTTGCGGCGTTTTTTTATTACATAATGGTTTGGATTGTGTTTTTTGGGTGGAACGGGTTTAGCCCTTTATCTATGCAAAGGGCTTCGGATGGGTTGCTTTATTTTACCTTGCCTTATTTCTTTATTACTTTTTTTCTTAATTTGATGTGGGATTGGGTGGGTCTTCCTATTTTGTATGGAGCGGTGGCTGTGGTTTTGTTTGTTACTACTTTGGTGGTGTGGTGGCTGCAAATGCGGTCTTTTAGGGTTGATATTCTGCTTTTGGGTTGTGTGGCTTTTGTTGTTTTGCTTTCGGGGATTAGTGTTTATCAGTTTTATGAGCATAATTTGAGGTTTCTTACGGAGCAGCCCGGGGAGCAGCGGGTGTCGCATGAGGTTGATGTTAGGCAGTATCGCCCGTTTGCTGCGGGCAACCGTTTGACGGAAATGCCGTGGGAGCCTGCGGTTGTTTTTACGGAGGACTTTCCTCGGTTGGATGGTGCTACGGCGGCTTATCCTGTGTTTGCGGCCGTTGCGCAGGCTTTGTATGTTGGGTTAAATGAGGCGACTGTTGTGGATTATGTTTCTGTTTCGGGAACGGATATGGCTTATCAGCGTTTGATTGATGGCGAGATTGATATTTTCTTTGGGGCGCAGCCTTCCGAGCAGCAGGTGGAGGCGGCGCGGGCGCGGGGTGTTGAATTCATAAAGACGCCTGTTGCACGAGAGGCTTTTGTGTTTTTTGTTCATCGCGAAAATCCTGTGTATAATCTTTCTGTTGCGGCAATCCAAGATGTTTACCGCCGCAGGGTTACAAATTGGTGGCAGCTTGGCGGGAACGATGAGCGGATTTTGGCATTTCAGCGACCGGATAATTCCGGCAGCCAAACCATAATGCTCTCTGCGGTGATGGGGGATATTCCAATCGCCCGCCCGCTTAGGGAAGAATGGAACGCAGGCATGGGCGAAATAATCTCGCGGACGGCAGAATACCGAAATTACTCCTCTGCCATAGGTTATTCCTTCCGTTACTTTGTTACGGGAATGCGCCCTCACGACGATATAAAAATTCTTTCCATAGGCGGCGTCTCCCCCACTCCCGAAAATATCAGAAACGGCACGTACCCCTTTACGGTAAACATCTACGCCGTAACAACAAGCCTGTGCGATAGTAAAAATGCGGAAAAGCTAATCCAATGGCTACTATCCGAGCAAGGCCAAGCATTTATAGAGCTATGCGGTGTTGTGGGGATAAAATAAGGATGTATTATGAAGAAAATTATTTTTTTGCTGGCTGTGTTGTTTTTGCCTACGACGGTTTATGCCAACGACATTACAGTGCTTTTGGACGGCGTTACTGTTGTGTTTGAGGATGTACAGCCTGTTATTATTCAGGGGCGTACGCATGTCCCGATACGTGGGGTTTTTGATTTTGATGGGATTTTCCATAGAGTGGGACGATGAGCGTTCTCAGGCTACTCTTAGGAAGGATTAGACGGCAGGATTATGATGCCTCTTAGGATGGTGTCCGAGGCTACAGGTGCGAGGGTACACTGGGACGCAGAAACCCACACGGCAGCCTGTCCCTGCCACGCGGCCTTATAATCCCGAGGATGTTATCCGTTCGGAGCGTGGATTTTATTTTATACGCAGCGAGCTTATGGTTTTGGGGGGCTTTGGAATGAATTTCAACCGCATGGTATCGTATATGGACGACCGCGGCGGCGAAATTGATAAAATCTACAATAACCCCGCGATGTATGCGTCGTAGCATTTTTGCTCGTCCAGGATGGCGGACATTCTTCCGGTGATTGCGGCGGGTATAAAGTTGCGTTTTTTGCTGTAGTATTGCGACGATATTTTTAAAAATTGCCACGGGAAGGATAATTGTGCGTAGATGATTTTATCCGCTGTGGCGGGCAGGGGAAGTATACTGCCGTAGATTTGCAGTAGCTTCTTTATTGGGATTTCGCGATTGCTTTTGCGGGCGTAGCGACGCAAAACAGAGGCTAAATCCGATAGCTGCAAATCTACCGTTGTTTCTTCAAAGCGGGAGATGTAGCAGTTGTTTTCGTGTATGGTAAAGGATTCTTCTTTTAGCGCGTTGTGGCATAGGTGTTTTTCTTCTGCTGCACGGGTGTACAATGCCGCGTAATCTGTTTTTTCCAGGATTTTTGCCGCGTTCTCTACACGCTCTGCGTAGGCGTCGGCGTTTTTTAGCATTAGTACATCAAAGTCCGACAGGCGCGGACAGCGATGTACTTTTTTTATGGCGGTGTCCAGCTCCGATTTTTGCTTTTCAAATACTTCGTTAAGCGGCGACGCCTTTTTTGGTGCGCATTCAAAGCCCCGCGCCGCTTTATGAAAATGAGCTATGCTTTCCAATATATATGTGATGTCCTCAAGGTCGTTTAGCGCAGGCTCGCGACCTACTACATGGCGCGTCATTACATACACCTCACGCCCAAGGGTTATAAAAGGCGCGCCGTTTGTTGCAGGCATTATCACATCCGCATACGGAAAGCCTTCCGCAAGCCGATTAAGCATCTTGTATCTCTCAAAAATTTCGTGCGGGTTGCTGTACGACCTGTGGATTTTAAAACCATCCAACAAATAATTTCCCCGCTCTTTTACAGCCCTTACTCCCGCATAACCAAAATATGCCGGTAAACCGGTCGCTAAATCTCCCACCGCAAACCCACCTTTGTGAAATTATTAAAACTACCGTTGTAAATATATGTAAGGGTTGGACGAAATATTAATATTACGTCCAAGAAATCACCACATCCACATCGCGGGCGTGGTTAAACTCCAATGTTGTCCTTATGCGTCCGGGTTGGAAGGCATTAATATTAATGCTTTGGTCGAAGAATCCGGAAATATCAATGACCTCGACTGCGTTGCCTTGCTCCATCCTAAGGAGAATGCCCTCGCCGCTATCGGAAAGCACGTGCAGATTAGCCAATTGTGCGGCGTCCAGGTTTAGCGTACGGCGTTCGAAGCCATTCGCGCTTCTTGCGCGGAAACGCCATTCTCCGCCCCTGACGGTACTCCACGATGATGAGAAGTTACCTATTCTTGTAGAGGCAATTCCGGTGATGCCTTCGTCTGTGACAAAGTTAACTATGCCCACCGTAAACAGCCCCGCCGAAAGAATAAATGCAACCAGCGACGCAATCATCGCCAATTTGTACTTGCCCGGTGCGGTTTCGTCTTTTTTTGTTCTGCCTGCGAGCAGATAGACGATGATACCTATGGGGCTTGTGAAAAGCACAAGCAACAGCCACAGTAATGGCGATTGGTCGCTTTTTACCTTTGCGTCCTCGTATGTCCACAGTGCCAAAAACAACGCGAACACCATGGCCAACACAGAAAGTGCTACTGTACCGATGATAAATAATGTCATATTATTTCCTCCTTATTAACGCCAGCTAATGGCGATGTCTACGTTTTCCGATTCTTCAAATTCGATGGTAAAAATAAACCTGCCGGGGGTAAAATCGCCCCACGTTAGCCTGCGTATATCATCCGTGATATCGACGGCTACGGCACGCCCGTCCTGCTCGATAATTAATGTCATCTGCCCCGTGCCTTCTGCGCGGACTCGGAAATTATCCATTTCCTCGGCGGTTAATACAGGCGTCCTTCGGCTGTGTCCGTTTGCGTGGGCTGCGGTGATTTCCCATGCGCCGTTGCGCAGGGTATCCTCCAAGTGCGAGAAAGAGCCTACCTGCCGCGCACCGTATGCGTCAAAGCTTTCCATCCGCGTAACATGCACAAGACCGCCCACAAACGCAACCGTTCCCAGTGCAAAGCACACCGCCGAGGCAATCGCAAGCCGTTTAAATTTGCCCGGCGCGGGGACATCCTTGTTAGGCCTGCCCACCAGCAGATATACGATAAACCCCATCATATTAGGCACAAGCACCACCAGCAAAGCCCATACAATGGGCGGGTGTTGGCTCTTTACCCTCGCGTCGTGATAAGTCCACAAGCCCAAAAATGTAATAAAACCAAGCATTGTGACTACAAACAAAGTGATTCCGCTAATTAACCAAAGCATTTCGCACCCCCGTAACCACAACTGCCGCTACCAGCGACATTGCAAAGATTATCGTAACAAAATACATAAAAATCCCCTGCCCAAACATCAGCCACCCCGCATATAAAATCGACGCGGATATTATAAAATCGAAGGCGATTATGCCCCATATCCAGTTGCTTTTGGCTTCCTTTGCCTCCTTTAGCTTTGCGAAGGTCTGCTCCCTAAGCCCGTACGGCAGCGGTGTTCTTTCGGAAAAATATATTTTTAATTCCTCGTCGTAATCCTTCATATTTTAAAAGCCCTCCTTTTCCAGTGCTGCTTTTAGTAATGCTCTGCCCTTGTGCAGCCTGCTTTTTACCGTTCCCTTTGGGATATTGCAAATCGACGCGATTATGTCCAGATTACGGTCCTCGAAGTAGTACAGTATCAGCGGAATCCGCAGTTTATCGTGCAACGCGACCAATGCCGTTCGGATTGCTTCTCGCGTAAAGCTGCTTTGTACCATCGTCTCGGGGTTGTCGCTTTCGGCGGTATCCTCCGACATCGCGTCTTTTTCCTGTCGTCGTTTTGCCTTGCGCCATGCGTTTTTCCATTTTCCCACCGCTATGGAAAACAAAAACGACTTTGGGTTGCGTGTAAAATCTATTTGCGCCCGCTTTTCGAATGCGGCAAGCACCGTATCCTGGTATAAATCCCCCGCATTTACACCGCTGCCTGCGGTTAGATGGCAGCAAAATGAATACAAATCCTTCTCGTACGTCACTATTAAATTTTCAAAATCGTTATCCATTTGCTGCCCCCTTCACTTATATATTGTCGTAAATTTTTGCGCGGTTCAAAACGCAACCAATGATAATTTATCGTCAGTTGAATTTTACAAAAAAACTGTCCCCTTTTCCATTTTTAGTGATATAATGAATAGTAAATTATGTAAAGCGAATTCAATGAGAAACAGTTTCGGCAGAGCGGCTGATTTCGAATTAATTCGCTACAACGGAAAAGTGGTGGTGCTATGAAGGGTAAAACATATGATCTGGGGCGGCTTTCTTCCTCCGGAAATTTTGATATAGGTGTAAGCACAAGATTTTACTATAACACGCAGGATTATTTCGACGCACTTAGTGAATTTTCCTTGGGGTATCCACGGGATTTGGGCAACTACACCCCCGCCTTTGTGGTAAACAGCGACTTGGACCGCGACGAGTTTATGAAGGAATGCTTTATTATACGCGCAGATTTTATACGCATGGGCATGACAAACCTGCTGGAAACACTGGTTGTAATGGAAGACGCCGCCATTAATCGCAACATGAAAGAGTTTTCGGACGGGCAGGTAAAATACCAGGCCACCATTAAAATATACCAATCAGAAATAACAGCGGCCGTCCGCTAAAAAAGATAAAGTTTAGTTTGCAATCCTTGTACAATTATGGTAAACTACCCGCCGTGCGACAAATCGCATAATATCCTCGTACACACAAAAATGTGTGTGCCACAGACCGGGAGGTGCAACAAAAATGAATAAGTACGAGCTAGGCGTAATTACCAAAGCAGACCTCGACGAAGAAGCTTTCCGCACAGAGACAGAACGTGTACACGGCTTTATCACACGCTTCGGCGGCACTATCGAAAAAGTGGACGACTGGGGACGCCGCAAACTGGCATACCCCATTCAAAAGCTTACAGAGGGCATGTACAGCTTTATCACCTTCACATCAGAAGGCGATACGCCAAAAGAGGTAGAAGCTCGCCTAAGACTGCAAGAAAATATCCTGCGCTTTTTAACAATCCGCAGAGATGAAAACGAAGCAGTAGTTACCGCAGCCAAACCTGTAAAAGAAGAACCAAAAGAAACACCGGCAGAAAAACCCGCAGAAGAATCGGCGGAAGCGTAACAGGGGGTAATAAAATGAACAAAGTAATATTAATGGGTCGCCTAACAAAAGACCCGGAAATCCGCTACTCCCAAAACGCCGAGCCTGTGTGCATATCAAAATTCACATTAGCGGTGGACAGGCGTTTTAAAAAAGAAGGCGAACCCGACGCCGATTTTATCCTATGCGTAGCATTTAGACGTACCGCAGAGATGATGGAGCGGCACGTAAAAAAGGGAATGATGATTTCTGTCTGCGGCAGCTTAACCGTGCGCTCCTTCGACGATAGCACAGGCCAGCGCAAATGGATTACAGAAGTAACCGTAGACGAAATAAGCTTTGCAGAAAGCAAAGCCGCTTTCGAAGCACGTATGCAAAGAGGCGGCGGCGACAACTACAACCCCGCACACATACCGCCAAGCGCAGGCTCATCCCCTACGCCCGAGCCGGAAGGCTTCAAAGCCATCACCCAAAGCATAGACGAAGACGACGACTTACCATTCTAAGGAGGCAACCATGTTACAAAAAAGACGTGGGCGACGCAAAAAACGCGTCTGCCAATTCTGTGTAGACAAAGTTTCATCCATAGACTACAAAGATATCGCAAAGCTGCGCAAGTATGTTTCCGAGCGCGGGAAAATCCTTCCCCGCCGCGTAACAGGCAACTGCGCAAAACACCAACGCGCCATGACTATGAACGTAAAACGCGCAAGACACATGGCTCTTATGGCTTATACACAGGAATAAGCGGCAACAATAAAAACACGCACCCCGCCTTGGGATGCGTGTTTTTTTAAGCCTTCGCGTGGATTTCGTCCATGATGTCTTTTATTTCGTGGAGTTTTTCTACCAGCTCTATTACTTTTTGCTCGCTGTGGGGGAGCTTGTGGCTTATTGCTCTTATCATTTCCCAGGGGTGCATGTTTTCGTCCAGCTCGGGGAACTCCTGTAGGTAGTTTTCCATTTTTTTACCTCGCTTTTTTTCTCATTGGTACATAGTATTCTAATGGCTTGTATTGCGTGATATAATGTTTTTGGGAGTGATTCTTATGAAACAACGACCGATAACTACATTGTTTATGCTAATGTCTGCCGACGGCAAAATTAGCACGGGTGCGACGGACGACCTCGACTTTGACAAGGATTTCCCGCGGATATCGGGGGTGTCCGAAGGGCTGCACCAATACTACGAGATTGAGCAAACCACGGATTTGTGGTCGCTAAACTCCGGGCGCGTGCAGTCGAAGGTAGGCGTAAACAACGAGCCTTTCCCAAAAAAAACCGCCGTAAGCTTTGTCCTCATAGATAACACCCATCTAAACGAACACGGGGTAGAATACTTTTCGCGGTTGTCGAAGAAATTTGTGCTGGTGACGGCAAATGCAGACCACGCCGCATATAAAACCAAATTCGACAACGTAAGCATAATTTTTCAGGAGAAGCTAAACCTTCAAAAGCTCCTCGAGGACTTATACGAAAACCACGGCTGCGAAAAAATCACAATCCAAACAGGCGGCACTCTAAACGAGATTTTTTTGCGAAACAAGCTATTTAACTATGTAGACATCATAATCGCCCCCGTACTCGTAGGCGGCAAGGAAACATCGTCGCTAATAGACGGTGCGCCCCTTCTCTGCGAAAGCGAGTTTTACAAGCTCGGCATTTTGCAACTGGAAAGCAGCGAGGTGCTGGAGAATTCGTACATCAGGGTGCGATACAGGGTGATTGGATAGCGTTACTTTTCCTGTATAGGTGTTTTTGCGCAAAGCGGAAAAGTAACGCATAAATATGACGAGAATGGAGCAATTATCATGCTTTTTGAATTCAACTTGCAAACACCAAAAGAGAATTTTTACAACATCACACGCCAAGTGCGCGAGGCCGTGGAAAAAAGCGGCGCGGAAAGCGGCATAGTCGTAGTATTTTCCCCGCATACCACGTCGGGAATCACCATCAACGAAAACGCCGACCCCGACGTCGTACATGATTTTTTAATCGGGCTGGACAAGGCATTCCCCGACCGTGCGGAGTTTCGTCACGGCGAAGGAAACAGCGCGGCGCATTTAAAAGCATCGGCCATGGGCAGCAGCGTCACGATTATCGTGGAAAACGGCAAGCTTGTGCTTGGCATGTGGCAAGGCGTGTACTTTTGCGAGTTTGACGCACCGAGGAATAGGCGGTTTTATGTTAAGGTGTTATGACGCACTACGTTACGCCATGCCGCATAAATACACGCTTTTACAGGGGCTGTAAATTTTTGGTGTTGCACGATAACGCATAATATTTCTGTTTAATCCGTCATGTTTTGCAACACTTTTGCAACAAAAATCATATCCCTAAAAAATGTTGCAAATTACGCCGTCAAGTCGCTTGATATAAGCCTTTGCCGGCGTTTTGTTTTTACGGAAAACAAGCATTTTTATGGCAAAATTAAAATCCATTTGCAACAAAAAAAGCGACTTTCCCTGCTTTAAGGGAAATGTCGCCGCTTGCTTTTATGATACTACGCTTTTTTGCCATCGCCGTGCATTTCTTCCTCAATATTCTCGCGTACAATCTGCATAAACATAGTAAATGTTAATAATTCATCATCGGTAAAATTCCCATCTACGGGTTTCCCCGCGATGGAGTAAATTCTTCCATCGCCCATGCGAAAATATCCCCGCCACAAGTATACAAGACCGTTAAAAACGTGCAACGCATGACGCCGCGTTTCCCCCTTAGTCATTTTCGCCTTGTCTGCTACTTGCATAGCAAGCGGGTGCAATTCTTTATCGGGTATAATGTACTCTGAAAGTGGCACTGCATTAGAATTTTCATATACACCCAACTCATACTGAATATATCCTATTTGCTTTCTTAACAAATATTGCAAGGTATCAAGGCTCATTCGCGTTTCTACGCCCCTCACATCGGTAAAGGTTACATGAATTGGACGCGCCCCCTGTACCGCTTCTATCTTTTTTAACCTTGTGTGCAAATCGCGCAAAATGTACACCCCCTTTCCATTACCGCCCACTATCACCCATGCTTTGCTCTAACTGTTCAATACGCGCTATTATTTCATCATCTGTATACGCCTTATATCCAAACTCTAACAATGCCCGCGCCGCGTCTAATCGTGTTCGTGGGCTTACCTTGGTGTCATTCATTAAAGCGCGTATAACGCCCGCGGCCTCCGTCAAGCGGAACTGCAAAAATGCGGACGCTTCCGCTACGGCTTGTCTTTTGCGTTCGCGGTATTCCCTTGAAAATTCATTGTCACGCAACCAATTATAAGCTGTGGTTATTGGAATACTCACGCTTGCCGCCGCTTCCGTAACTGTTGCATGGGTAAGAAGCGCAGACATTAGCAATTCCTTTTTGCTGTTTTTCACGGTATCACCGCCCCTTCCCCGACTATACGCCGGGGGTATCGTCTTTGTGCTGTGTTTGATTTGTGTCCTTTGCGCCGTCTACATATCCGCAATTAAAGGCGTTTTCCAATTCAACCCGTAATATATCGCCTATTGTTCGCTTAATCGAATTGACTGTCCTCGTTTGTAACCCTGCGGTTTTAAGTGCTGTATCAATTTGTGTTAATACGTGCCGCGAGGAATTGTAATTCGTTTTTTCTGCGTATCTGCTCATGCTGTTTCACCTCCCGTGTCTTTTGTAATTTTGCATATTTGCAATGCCTCCGACACACTTCGGGCAATTCCCGCAAGCGCACCCAAGCCTTGCATTTTGTTTATAAATTGCGTTTGCTCCGGGCTTGGTTTGCCTTTATCTGCTTTTACCTCTATGAATGCCACACGCCCACCGGGAAGCACTGCCATAACATCTGCGAATCCACGAGGCATACCGTTAAACCGTTTACCGTTTGGCAATTTGATACTACCGCTATTACAACGATATACAGCGGCATATTTGCCGACCTCACGCATGATTTCATACAACAAGCGGCTTTCACTCATACAATTTTCCCCTCCTTGTGATTTGCAAAATATTGGTAATCGTTCAAGTATGGTAGAAATATGTTCAGGCTCAATAAATATGTTACACCGCCCTTTGCTATATTGAATGATTCTACTTCTTTTCCCCTTGACACAAAGTTTTTATCAAATATCAAATATTATAGTGTTTATGCGGGTTTGTTAATATTTGATTGTTTCAAATATCAAATATTAAAAAGTGATAGATATTTTAGTTTAATATTTGATTTTTGATAACATCAAACGTGTACACCCATTGAATTTACTATAATATTTGATATTTGGTTTTTTTGTGTTTGTGGAGGGGCAAATATCATTAGGAGTTCATTTCCATTTGTTCCGGGGGCAAATTTCCCTCCGTGTACCAGTACGTTGTTTTGCCTCGACCTTTATCTGTAACTTTAATCAACCCGGCGAGGGCATTTCTAGCGTCATTTATCGCCCACTCCTTGAATCCATCGGTCTTTGCCGCTATGAATATCATACTACGCATTGCGTAACCGCCGTTTTCCTCTAAATACTCACATAACCAATTTTTGGCGCGGTCTTTGTTTGATAGTTTTTCCTCGGTTTCGGTGGGCTTTTTGCTACTGCGTCTATTACTCGTAATATCATCAGCTTGTAGCGGGCTTTCACCCTCCCAAACAATGCCGCCGCTGTGAAAGTCAATGCGATATGCAAGGCTTTTTTGGTGGTTATCGGGTACGCTGTTTGCTTTGGTAACGGCGATTATGCGCTGTTCTTTGTCCTCCGGGTTACGTCCAATGTAGAACGCGGAACGCGGCGCGGCTGTAAAATCATTGCTTCCCATCGTGCTGTGTAATGCGCTGTGATGTCCGTTTTTATTCGGGTGGCATATCAGCAATAATGCAAAGTTATATTTTCGTGCCAACTCTTTTAGATGGGTCATTATCGGTCTTACGCTTGCGCTATTGTTCATGTCAAGCTGTACGCCGGAGGGGTCAACGCCGGAAAAAAATTGCTGTGTTGGGTCAAATGCTACGGCTGTAGGGTTTGCCTGTTTTATCCATTCTTCAATATGGGGATTGTAAAAATTTATTCCCATGTCCTTAGCCTCTACAAACGCCACTTTTGACATATCCGCGCCGCAAACTCGCAACCGCCCTTTCGTGTCGGTGTCCGGGTCATCTTCGGAGTTTAGGTAAAGTGTGGCTTCCGGCTCGGTGGGCTGAAAATTATCCCATAAATTATGAAATGGTAAAGTGTGACGCTCCCCACGGCTTGCCATTGCCGCAAGTTTGCATATTAAAAGGCTTTTTCCCGTTCCCTGCGTTGCCGTAACGGTGGTTATTGCACCGCGCCGTATATACGGATACCAGTACCAGTTTTTTTGTATTTCCTCTATCTCGTTGAAAAACTTTATTTTCGGCAATGGCTCTTTTGGCTGTGGTGGTGGAAGCGGAGCATTTGTTGCCTGTTGCCGTTCGGCTTGCTTTTGCATTGCGTATTCCTCTTTTTCGGCTTGGCGGTCAATTCCGCAAATCCGATACTTGAAATGCTCCCGCGCTTGCTTTTCGTCATAACCATGTTCATATTTTAAGAAGCTGATAATGTTCCCCGCCGCGCCGCAACTGTCACCAAAACATTGAAAAACATTTTTTTGCGTGTCAACTTGGAAGCGGGCATTTTTGCCACATAGCGGGCAGGGGTCAATTCGTACATCTTTTCCACCGCCCCTGCTTGGCTTGCCTCCCGTTGTACTGGTTATATAGTCTAGCAGGTTAAATTCGCGGATTGCTTGCCCTAAATCCCAACCAACCCCGGCGGCTTTGTTATGGGCTTGCCATTGTTCGTGAGTTTTGCTCATGCTTACGCGCCCTGATTGTGTAGTATCAGAAGCGGGCTTTTCCTGTACGGTGTCGGCAAATATTTTAATCGCCGCCGTTTTGCTAAAGAATTTTACGCCCCTGCAACCATCTACAATGCCCTTATTTGTTCCATAAAAATAACGGTCAAGATTGCAACATGACAAATCAATTTGCGCCTTTGTCACCCGCCGCCCTGCATTGTTGGTGATTTCCGTTTTGGGGAATAGACTGTAAATGGCTTGGTATATGCTATAATGCTCTTGTTTATCTGTTACTACCCTGTCACACACAAGCACAGCCCTAAATTTTAGCTTTTGCGGGGTACTGCTGTATGAGTAGTACATAAACACAACATACAACCCTGCACCCTCCAACGTCTGATATACGCCCTCCGGGGTCAAGTGGGGCAAACTGTCTACATCGTTATCAATGTCAATTACAAATAATTGCTGTTGCTTCCAGTCGGCTTTTCCCGTGCCGTGCATAACGCCGGGGGTAAATGCCCTGCCCTCACTTATCGCCTTTACCAGTTCACCTATTGTTACGTCCACAATCCGCGCCGGGGTTTTAAGCCTTACAACCGTATTACCGAAAGGCTCTGTATTTTTTGATGGTAATTTTACATTATCAAGGTTTATTCGCACCTTGAATGGCGTTTTTTCCATGTGCGAATCTCCAATCGTTGCGGAAGCCCGCTCCCCTGTGGTAAAATTGCTCACAGGGGAACACCCCCATATTTAAGAATCTGTTTCAGAATTGCCACGGTTGCCGCCGTGGTTTTTCGCTTGATAGGCTTTCAATGCGTCAAGAGTTTTGTCTTGTTCCTTATTTCGCCGTTCAAATCGTACAATGTACGCAGCTACATCGGGACTGCCACCCGGAGGCAACCAATATCCGCGACACTTGCCCGTGTTCGCTGCACAAATTGGTAAACCCTCGCGTCGCAATTTACATACCGCCCGAGTGAATTGTCTCCATTCAATGCGTAATAATTCTGCATATTCCCGTGCTGTCCTTGCACTTTCGCGTGAAGTGGCTAAAATTCTTATAATAGCCTCGCGCCGCCTGTTTGACTTTTTCATATTCCTACTTCCTTTCTTGCCGCCCATCGTGATGGCTTTTTTATTTTTCGGGCATTTTCTGCCTTACTCGCTCCAAATTGTACCTGTACCGCTTTGTAAATCCGCGCACATCTGCGAAAAATTCACATATTGTGTCCGTCCTACTTTAATAACTGGTATCTTGCCCTCGGCAATCAACCGCCTTATTGCCCGCTCTGGCAATATTCCACGTTTGGCAACTTGCCGCGCCGTTAAAATTTCGAGAGTATTATTAGCTGTCATTATCCTCGCCCCCTTGCCTCTCTTTTTCTTGCTTTTGCGCCCGCTTTTGCCAGTACCGGGAATTGTGTAGGCGTACACGTTCGCGGTTTTTTTTGCGCCATTCGCGTTGATACTCGCGCTTGGCTTGCAACGCATTTTCATTCATTTTTTACACCTCCAAAAATGTTTTGACTTTCCGTTTCTCTTGTGATAAATTGAACTTTATAAAAACGATATTCAATTTGTTAATCAGTATAACAGGAATGAAAAGGAAAACGGCATTATTTCGACATCATGAGTTTCAATTGAATATTTAATACTTGCAATTCGTAACAATTGAATATTGGAGGGGTATCATGTTAAAGAATGCAAAAAAAACGCCCGCCCACGTTGAACGTGACAGGGCGAAAATGGATATAAGAAAATCCATTGCTGAAAGGCTTTCAGAATTGCTTGATAGGACAAGCGAAAGTTTCGTTATGACAGGCGCGGAATTAGCGAAAAAAGCTAATATTTCAGAAGGTATTATAAGTGAATACAGACAAGGCAATAGTGCGCCCGCCGCTGAAAAGCTACGCAAAATCGCACTTGCCTTGAATGTTAGCGTTGATTATTTGCTCGGGATAACAAAACGCTCTACAACAGACATGAAATTGCGTTCTGTGTCTGAATTCCTTGGGATTTCAGAGGAAGCAACACAAAATTTGAAAAATCTAACAGACCTCGGAACAAAGTGCGCGCTTGACGCTTTTTTGAAATGCAATAATGGTGATTTTGAATTTTTTATGAAGGTAAAAAGCTACTGGGTTAGTGCGGGCGCAGAAAAGCATATTAAAGACAATCCAGATAATTACGAAGAAAATTATCCTACAGACCACGGCTCAAAATATTCTAAATTCCTAATTCAAGAACAAATTACCGACATCTTGAATGAAATTATTGGAATGTCAGCCCTGCACCACAATTACGATATGCACAAGAAGTACAAAAAGGAGGGTGAATAATGGCAACCATAACTAAACGCGGAAAAAGTTTTCTTGTTCAAGTTTCCATGCCGGACGGTAAAGGCGGCTACATTCGCAAGTCAAGCACATACAAATCGCCGCTTGGCTCTACCCCCACACAGACAAAACGCGGCGCGGACGCTTACGCAATCGAATTTGAAAATAAGTGCCGGGGTTTAACAAATTACAATGAAAATATGACGCTTGACGAATTGCAAACGTGGTATATGTCTGATATTGCCCCCAACCGTTTAAAAGGCTCTACGCAAGATATAAATACGAGGGTTTATGAATACTACTTACACCCGTTACTTGGACGGCGAAAGCTAAAAGACCTAACGCCTGTTGTGTTGGATACCGCCTTTAGGCAAATACAAGAAAGCGGTGGTATTCGTGAGTATTGGACACTAATAAGTACAGACACACTTAAAGACGCATTGCACGCCGTTGGTGGCTCATACCGCAAAATGGCTGTTAATGGTATAATTTCGGTGGATAGGATGACGTTAATTTCTCGCGGCGGTCGCACATTCAAGGATAAAGCGCAAGCCATTTCTGATTACTGCAAAATGCCGATAGAAAGCCTTTTTACTCCCGAGCCAACAGAGCCGCTAAATTCCAACACCGCAAAAAAGATACAGTCAACTCTCGGCGCGTTGCTATCCACGGCAACACAAAAAGGGATTATTAGCAATAACCCCATGCTACACGTTGAGCCTATCAAGGCAACAGAAACAAAACGCGCCGTTATGAATGCAGAGCAAGCACATTTATTCCTTGCAAGGCTTGAAAAACTAGAAAATATGAGCGTTCGCGCTCTTTTGCTCACGGCATTATTTACAGGCGCAAGAAGCGGCGAACTTCGCGCCCTTAAATGGGCAGACGTTGACACACAGCAAGGTTTGATTAATATAAGCAAAAGCATTGACGCTAAAAACCGCATTACTACACCCAAAACAAAGAAAAGCACTCGCATTATACAAATTGACTTTCGCCTTGCCGCCTTCCTTGAACACTACTATTGTGAGCAACAAGCCTATATTGACGATATGCGTGGTAGAATTGCCGATAATGGTATAGTGTTCCCAGCGATTACTACCGGTGATTATATGAATCGTCATTACCCAAATAGCGTTATTAAAGGATTAATACGCGACACAGATATTCCACAAGGTTTACACATTCACAGCTTGCGGCATAGCTTCACAAGTATTATGATAAATGACGGCGCAGACGCTAAACTCGTTCAATCTGCACTTGGACATTCTCGGCTACAGACTACAATGGACGTTTACGGCACAATTTTTGCCGAAACGCTTGCAAAGAGTATGCAGGGTGTAAGTTTTACACTAACAAACGGTGGTAATATTTTTGGCATTACAAAACAGGAGGAAACGATATGCGATATGGTGAAGTAACACGCATTTGCAACAAATTTGCAACATTTAATACTTTCAAATGTTATAATGCCGCACAAATACAAGGCTTGTACCGTCCATGTGTCTATCTTTGCGAGTTTGACGCACCGAGAAACAGGCGGTTTTATGTTAAGGTAGTATGACAGGAGATGATTTTCAATGCAAGCAGTTAAAGGTTATGTAGAAAACGGGCAGTTTTTTCCACTTGGAACAGTTATGCAACTGCCCGGGCGGATAAAAGCGGTTTTAACCGTGCTTGACGAGCCCGCCGAAGTTGGCAAAACAGAAAATGAACTTGACTTCTGGCGCAGAATCGACAGCCTCGTAGACGAAGCGACAAGCGAAAAACTACCCGATTTTCCCCGTTTAAACTTTGGTCGCGAACTCGTAGCGTTTTCGGAGGACGAATAAATGCGGTACGCATTGGACACCAATACGATTATTCATATATTTCTCGGTACAGAGACGGTGCGTAACTCACGGGATAATGTAATTAAACAAGGTGCAAAGTTGATTATTCCTCCTTTTGTCAATTACGAGATTTTACGTGGATTTCTGTGCCAACACGCACCCAAGCGGGAAGCCATTTACAAAAAAATGCGCGACAATTATGCAATCGGAGAAATGACAACACTCGCGTGGGAAAAAGCCGCCCAAATTTACGCTGAATTGTATGCCAAGCGGTTTTCCGTAAAAGACGCGGATATTATCATTGCCGCTTTTTGTATTGTTAACGGTTATACACTGGTTACAAACAATACCGCGGATTTTGAAAACATAGGCGGCTTGCAAATCGTTGATTGGGTATAATTGCAAAATAAATGCATACTTCATAGGGGGCTTTTGCGTGCATTGGACTTCTAATTCTCAAATACTTTTCGCAGACATCCCCGACCCCAGCGTAATACGCGTGGGGGATACATATTACATGACAAGCACGACCATGTATTTTACCCCCGGCTGCCCTGTGATGAAGTCCAAAAATCTGCGCGATTGGGAATTAATCGGATACGTGTACGAAACCCTGAACGATAGCGACCACATGACGCTGCAAAACGGAAAACACGACTACGGGCGCGGCTCGTGGGCGAGTTGTTTACGTTATAATAAGGGCGTTTTTTATGTGTCTTTTGTGGCGTACAACACGGGGAAGACGTATATTTTCAAAACCCGCGATATCGAGGGTGGGGTGTGGGAGCGGCATGTGATTGACGGGATTTACCACGACATGTCCATTCTGTTTGACGACGACGGGCGGGTTTACATGGTGTATGGCGCGGGCGCGATAAAGATGGTTGAGTTAACCGCCGACGCCACCGAAATAAAACCGAGCGGCATGAGCAAAACCATAATAGAAAACGCCGACCCCACGGGCGGCAATGGCCTAGCCGAAGGCGCACATATCTATAAGCTACACGACGCATACTACATCTTTATAATCGCGTGGCCAAAGACAGGAAACCGCCGACGTATACAAGTATGCTACCGCGCAACCACGATTGACGGCGACTACGAAAACAGAATCGTTTTGGATGATACCATGGGCTTTCAAAATGCGGGGGTTGCGCAGGGCGGAATCGTTGACACTCCCGACGGCGAGTGGTACGCAATGCTCTTTCAGGACCATGGGGCGGTGGGGCGCGTTCCTGTGCTTGTGCCTGTGGAGTGGAGTGGCGGCTGGCCTGTTTTCGGCAAGCCCGAGCTTTTGGATTGTTCGGGTGTGTTAAAAAACGACTTCTTGCACAGTCAGTGGAATCATAACCCCGTAAATTCGCATTGGCTGTATGAAGCCCACGACGACACACGCCTCGGCCGCCTACGCCTAACCGCTCTACCCGCAAACAGCCTATCCGACGCCCGCAACACATTGACCCTTCGCACCTTTGGCCCGATGTGCGTGGGCGAGGCAACGCTGAACATAAGCGGAATGCGCGACGGCGACTTCGCAGGTATCGCCGCATTCCAAGACCAATACGCCTACATAGGCGTAAAAATGTGTGACGGAAAAAAATACGCAATACAACGAGCCGCCGCCCAAACCGAAAACAATTATAAAATCGAGTACACAACAGGCCAACCGGAAAAAGAAATCACCGCCATCCCACTAACCCAAGATAGAGCGAATTCAATGAGAAACCGTCCCGACGGAGCGGCGGCGAAAAACCGTGTTTTTCGCAGTTTTGCCGCGACAGGCGGGACGGATTTCGAATTAATTCGCTATACCATCCACCTAAAAATCATCTTCGACTTTACCGACGCCCGCGACGAGGCCGACTTTTTCTACAGCTTGGACGGCCGTGAGTACAAAAAAATCGGCAACCGATTAAAAATGAGTTATCGACTTTCTCATTTTACCGGCTACCGATTTGCGTTATTTAATTTCGCCACTGCCAAAGGCGGCGGCGGGTATGTGGATTTTACAAAAGCCGCCCTGCGTCCTTATCCACAATAATGGTAACGTCGGGATGCAGCTGCAATATAGACGACGGATTTTTTGGCGTAATTTTGCCGCCCACCATTTCTTTAATGCATTCTGCTTTGCCCGCGCCGCTTGCGAGCAGCATAATTTTTTTTGCCTTAAAAATCGTGCGGATTCCCATAGTGATTGCGTTCTTTGGCACGTCGCTTTCATTTTCGAAGAAACGGGCGTTGGCTTTTATTGTGCTTTCGTCCAAGGCTACATAGTGCGTCGCCGCAGGAAAATGGTCGGCCGGCTCGTTAAAGCCTATGTGACCGTTGTTTCCTATGCCCAGCAGTTGAAGGTCTATGCCGCCGCTTTCGTATACCAGCTTTTCGTAGTTTTCGCATTCTGCGGCGTGGTCGGCGGCCTCACCGTTGGGGATGAATGTTTTTGCCACATTTACATGATTGAAGAATTTTTCCTTCATAAAATAATCATAGCTTTGGTCGCCGGATTTTTTAACCGGATGGTATTCGTCGAGATTAAATGCTGTCACGCCTGCAAAATCCACCTCGCCTCGTTTGTACATTCGTATTAGCTCTTGGTATGCGCCCACAGGTGTACTGCCCGTCGCAAGCCCAAGTATGCTCGCGGGCTTTTCCGCCACTTGCGCCGCGATAATTTCTGCGGCTTTTTTGCTTAATGTCTCGTAGTTTTCTACCTTAATTATTTTCACGGCTTCCACCCCTTTTATATATTCTATTACAACACCGCAGCTTTTAATTCCGCAGCGCAGGCCATTGTTAACAATGTGCCGCCATCCTCTTCGGTTTTTAACACATCTGCATTAAGAAAAAGCCATTTTTGGGTCAAATAGCCCACCTTTTTTATCAGCTCCGTGTAGACTTCCGGCGGAAGGCCTTCGGCGTCCATGTAGGGTGCAAGGGCTTCTTTTATCGTCGGGATTTCGAAAACGGTTTTAAGGCGGTCTATCATCGCCAACGCCGCAAGGTGCTTATGCGTGTAAAACCGCTTATCCGTAGGCGGCGGAAGCACCCCCGCCCTAATGTAATTTTGTATCATAGCCCGCGTGATACTCATTTCCTTCTTCTCACAGAACTTTAATACCTGAGAAATCGTCATGGTAGGGCTGTATTGCCTAATGTCGCTTAATGGGTCTGTCATTTGCTTTCCCCCTTGTTTTTTTCATTTTACCTCCCCGTGCTTCCGTAACCGCCCTCACCGCGCCCTGTTTCGGGCAAGGCTTCGGCTTCTGTTGGGTTGCACATTTCTACTTTTGTAATTACAAGCTGAGCGATTCTGTCGCCGCGGTTAACGACAAAATCCTCTTCGCCGTGGTTGATTAACAAAGCCTTAACCTCGCCGCGATAATCTGCGTCCACCGTACCCGGCGAGTTTAACACCGCCACACCATGCTTATACGCCAAGCCACTCCGCGAGCGTACCTGCGCCTCATAACCAAAAGGGAGAGCAAGCCTTATCCCTGTCGGAATCAAGCTTCGCTCTCCCTTTTTTATCACCATCGGCTCGGTTACGTTTGCGTACAAATCTAAGCCTGCCGACATTTCTGTTTGGCGGGCGGGCATTGGCAGGTCTTTTTCAATACGTTCAATTAGTAACGGCGTTTGTAAGGTCACTTTCTTTCAGCCCCTCAACCTTTTTTCCTACAAGCGAAAGACTTATTTGGTCCATCTTAAAAATCTTTTCGCAGACCGCGAAAAATGCGTCGAGGTCTATTGCGTCAATCTTAGTGACAAGCTCATCAGGCGTAATCACCTTGTCCAGCATAAGCAACGTCCGTCCGATACTATTCATACGACTGGCAGCATTCTCAAGGCTCAACAAAAAATTACTCTTCAACTGCTCCTTAGCCTTGGAAAGCTGCTCGGCATTAATTTTATCGGTGAGCATTCCGCGCACCTCCTGCGAAATAAGCCCCAGCACATCAAAAACATTATCCGGGTTAAGCGCGGCATAAACCAGAAAAACACCCGTATCATAATAGCTCGCGTTATAAGAATAAACAGTATAAACAAGCCCATGCTGCTCCCTAATCTTCTGGAACAACCGCGAACTCATCCCCCCACCAAGAATCGTATTTACCGCCGCAAGCGCGTAAGACTCGTCAATCCCCGTCCTAATCCCCGGGAATCCAACACATAAATGCACCTGCTCAATATCCTTCTCCTTTAACGAAAACCCGGGCGTATAAACCGCAGGCTTTTCATCAAAAATATCAGGCTCACCCTTATAATGCCCAAACGCCCTGGTAATTTTGTCAAGTACCTCCGCCTCATCAATATTACCGGCAACAGCAATAACAACATTACGCGGCGCGTACCTGACCCCCATAAATTTCTTAAACTGCTCGCTATTAAACCCACCGATAGTCTCAGGCGTACCAAGAATACTCATCCCAAGCGAGCTACGCGGAAAGGTCTTATACTGCAACAAATCCACAGCCAAATCCTCCGGCGTGTCCTCGTACATACTAATCTCTTCCAAAATAACGCCACGCTCTTTATCAATATCCTCTTGGTTCAGCCTGGAATTAAAAAACATATCCGACAACACATCCAACGCAACATCAAAATGCGTATCCAGCGTCCGCGTAAAATAACACGTATACTCCTTAGAAGTAAACGCATTTAGCTGCCCACCAACCGCGTCCATAGTATCCGCAATCTCCATAGCACTGCGCTTTTCCGTACCCTTAAACAACATATGCTCGATAAAATGCGAAATCCCATTATTATCGGAGGTCTCATTCCTCGACCCACTCCGTACCCACACGCCAAAGCTAACCGAGCGCACAAACGGAATAGCCTCCATAACAACACGCAATCCATTACCTAATTCATGTACCTTTATCAAGTAGCACCTCTTTTTTTTAATAATATAAACCTTGGGGGAGACCCTTTTCTGAAAGAAAA